>CAYMSL010000011.1:0-21809 GCA_964393095.1 uncultured Oscillospiraceae bacterium
CGTGGCGGATTTCATCGGAGAAAGCAACATCATACCCGGCATCATGCTCGACGACCTCAAGGTTCGCATCAACGGCGTGGTCTATGCCTGTGTGGATAAGGGCTTCGGCCGCAACACCGAGGTGGACGTCGTCGTACGCCCGGAGGACATCGACATCGTCCCCGCCGAGGGCGCGCGGGTCACGGGCACGGTCGTCTCCGTCGTGTTTATGGGCGTGTACTATGAAGTCGGTGTCGACTGCGGCGGTTACGAGTGGGTCATACAGACCACCGACTTTGTCGCGCGCGGTGCGACGGTGGGCATCTCGATTCCGCCGGACGCGATCCACATCATGAAGAAAACCAAGCAGACGAACCTCTTCGACGGCGTCGCCCACCCGGACGACGGCGAGGTGGAGTTCTGCGGCCACCGCTTCCCCTGCGAAGCGCTTGCAAGCTTCGAAACCAAAGACGAGGTGCTCGTGGCCGTCGCGCCCGCGCAGGTTCGGCTCATCGCCCCGCAGGACGCGGAGATCACGGGCTTTGTCAAGTCCTGCATGTTCCTTGGCACACACTATGAGGTGTCCGTCGACGTCGAAGGCGAGGAGTGGATCGCCTACGCCGAGGACTATATGGAATCCGGCGAGGAGACCGGCCTTGCCGTGCCGCCGGACGGGATCGAGGTGAGCGCGAGATGATCCGCCGGAAAAAACCGCGCGCGGGCGGGCTGCTCGCGCGGCGCGGCGTGTTCGCCTATCCGTATGTCGTGTGGATGGCGATCTTCATCGTCACGCCGATGCTGCTTATCCTCTACTACGCGTTCACAAGCGGGAAGGCGTTCACCGTTTCGCACCTTGCCGCCGCCATGAACTGGAACAACGTGCGCGTGCTGCTCGACTCGATTCGCCTCGCGGCCTATACGACGGTGCTCTGCCTGCTGCTCGGCTACCCCGTGGCCTACCTGCTCTCGCGCATGAACCGGCCCGCGGCGGCGCTGCTGTCGGTGTTTTTTATCGTGCCGATGTGGATGAACTTCCTGCTTCGCACCTATGCCTGGAAGGTGCTGCTCGGCGCTTTTTCGAACATGCTCTATACGGAGTCGGCGGTGCTGCTCGGCATGGTCTACAACTTTTTGCCGTTTATGATCCTGCCGATCTACACAACGCTCATCAAGCTCGACAAAAGCTACATCGAGGCGGCAAACGACCTCGGCGCAAACAACACCACGACCTTCCTCAAGGTCGTGCTTCCGCTCTCGATGCCGGGCGTACTCTCCGGGATTACCATGGTGTTTATCCCCTCGACGACGACGTTTGCCATATCACAGCTGCTCGGCGGCGGCATGACGATGCTCTACGGCGACCTGATCTACATGAAGTTTATCACCGAGCAGTCCTGGAGCGCGGGCAGCGCGCTGTCCATCATCCTGCTCGTGTTCGTGCTGCTTTCGATGGCGGTGCTCAAAAAGACCGAGCGCAAGGCGGCGGACGAGGGGGGCGGCAGGCTATGGTAGGACGCATCAAAAAGTTCTTTGCCGGTACGTACCTGGGCCTGATGCTCTTGTTTCTCTACGCGCCGATTCTGATACTCATCGTCTTCTCGTTCAACGCAAGCAAGACGCTCGGCAACTGGACGGGATTTACCTTCGATTGGTACACGCGCCTGTTTCAAACGGCGGAGATTACGGACGCGCTCGTGGTCACGCTCTCGGTCGCCGCGATCTCGTCGATCGTGGCCACGGTGCTCGGCACCGCCGCGGCAATCGGCATGCACGCGATGAAGCGCCGCAGCGCCATCGTCATCGAGAACATCTCGCAATTGCCCATGGTCAACCCGGATCTTGTCACGGGCATCTCGCTGATGCTGCTCTTCTTGTTCGCGGGCCTTCGGGACGGGTATACGCGGCTGCTGATCGCGCACATCACGTTCAACCTGCCGTATGTGATCTTCTCGGTCATGCCGAAGCTAAGGCAAAGCTCCGATATGCTCTACGAGGCCGCGCTCGACCTCGGCTGTACGCCGATGCAGGCCATCGAGAAGGTCGTCATCCCCGACATCATGCCGGGCATCATCTCGGGGCTGATCCTCGCGTTCACGCTCTCGATCGACGACTTCGTCATCAGCTTCTTTGCCGGCAACGGCGTGGATAACCTCTCGATGTACATCTACGCCTCGGCGCGGCGCGGCGTCAACCCCGCGCTCTCGACGATCATCTTCGTGCCGGTCGTGGCACTGCTGCTCATCGTCAACCTCCGCGGCATCCGCGAAGAGCGCAACGCGGAGATACAAAACCGCAAGGTCGGCATGAAGCGCTAGCTTCCTTTGCCGGATACGCTATCAATCGGCATGAAGCGCTATCTTCCTTTGCCGGACACACCATAAACAGGAGGAACATTTCCCATGCGACTGCCCGTAAAACTGCTCTGCCTCGCGCTTGCTTTGGCGCTTGCCTTCTCCCTCGTCGCCTGCGGCGGCGCCAAGGTCACGCTCAACGTGCTCAACTGGGGCGATTATATCGACCCCGACCTGCTGCGCCAGTTTGAAAAAGAGGCCGGCATACGCGTCAAGTATACGACCATGACAAGCAACGAGGAGATGCTTGTGAAGCTCTCCTCGCCGGATAGCATCTACGATGTGTGCTTCCCCTCGGATTACGTCATCGAAAAGCTGCTCGCGGACGGCCTGCTTTACGCCATCGATAAAAGCGGCATCCCGAACCTCGCAAACGTCGACGCGCGCTTCCTCAACCTCTCCTTCGATCCCGACAACACCTACAGCGTGCCGTATATGTGGGGCACCGTGGGCATCCTCTACAACACGACGATGGTAGACGATCCCGTCGAAAGCTGGCGCATCCTCTGGAATGAAAAGTACGCGGGCAAGATCCTCATGTACGACAGCGTACGCGACTCGATCGGCGTCACCCTTAAAATGCTCGGCTACGACATCAACACCCGCAGCGAGGAAGAGATCCTCGCGGCGCAAAACGCGCTCATCGAGCAGAAGCCGCTCGTACGCGCCTACCTGACCGACGATATCAAGATGGAGATGATCAACGGCTCCGCCGCGCTTGCCATCGTCTACTCGGGCGACGCCGTGGCCTGCATCGCGGAGAATCCCGATCTTGCCTACGCCGTGCCGCAGGAGGGCAGCAACGTCTGGTTCGACAACATGATCATACCCAAGAGCGCCGCGCACAAGGCCGAGGCGGAGGCTTTCATCAACTTCCTCTGCGACGCCGAGGTGGCCGCGCAGAACTCCGACTACATCGGCTACTCCACGCCGAACGCCGCCGCGCTTCAACTGATGGGCGCGGAGTACATCGACGATCCAACCTACAACCCGCCGCAGGATGTGCTCGAGCGCTGTGAGATCTTCCACGACCTCGGCGACTTCGTAACGATCTTCTCCAACGCGTGGACGAGGATCAAGGCCGCCTGAGGACGGAAACGCGGCGCCCGCAAGGCCTTGACCGGCCGCTTTGCGGTTCCGGCTCCCGGGGCCTTGCCCCATAGCCGGGCCGCGCGCCCTTCCGAAAACCCTCTGCAAAACCCTTTACGAAATCCCACCGACAGCGAGAGCGCCCCGTTTCCGGGGCGCTCCGCGTTTTTCATAAGGTTTTGCAAGGGCTTCGTTTTGCGCCGGGTTCCCGCCGCACGGCCTGCGGAGGGCGGGTTTATTTGCCCGCGCGCTCCTTCTCCATCTCTTCGGCGGCGATGCGTTCCAGTTCGACGTTGCTCATCACGTTCGTGCGGCCCCCGTCGTAGAGCGCGTCAACGCGGTCTTTGATCGCCGCAACGAGGGCGCTTTTCTTATCGGTCTGCACACCCATGCGCGAGCCGAGCCAATAGGCGATGCCGGCCGCGCCGCTGTGCGCGTCGACGAGCACCTCGGCGGGGCGGTTGAGGATGGCGCCGGTATCGAATATGCTGTAGATGTGCTCGTCTTTGAGCAGCCCGTCGGCATGGATTCCGGCGCGCGTGGTGCAGAACGCGTCGCCCATAAACGGCGTCTGCGGCGGGATTTCGTAGCCGATCTCCCGTTCGAAGTATTCCGCGATCTCGGTCAGCACCGAGAGGTTCATGCCGTCCGCGCGCCCGCGCAGCGAGCAATACTCCATCGCCATGCCCTCGAGCGGACAGTTGCCCGTACGCTCGCCAATGCCAAGCAGCGAGCAGTTGACCGAAGACGCGCCGTAGAGCCAGGCTGTGGCGGCGTTTGTCACGCCCTTGTAGAAGTCGTTGTGTCCGTGCCACTCGATGAGCGAGCTCGGCACGTTGGCGTAGTGCCTTAGCCCGTATATGATGCCCGGCACGCTGCGCGGCAGGCTTGCGCCGGGGTACGACACGCCGAGCCCCAGCGTATCGCAGCAGCGAATCTTGATGGGTATGCCGCTCTCTTCTGAAAGCTGCATCAACGCGTGCGCAAACGGCACAACAAAGCCATAGTAGTCGGCGCGCGTAATATCCTCGAAGTGGCAGCGCGGAACGATGCCGCGCTCAAGCGCCATCTTGACAACGCCGAGGTATTTATCCATCGCCTGCACGCGGGTAAGGTTCATCTTTTTAAAGATGTGATAGTCCGAGCAGGAGACGAGGATACCCGTCTCTCGGATCTTGAGATCGCGGACGAGGTTGAAATCCGCCTCCGTCGCGCGAATCCACGCCGTGATCTCCGGGAAACGATAGCCGCGCGTGCGGCACATTTCGAGCGCCTGCCGGTCCTGCTGGCTGTAGACAAAAAACTCGCTTTGCCGAATCAGCCCATGCGGGCCGCCTAGCTCATGCAGCAGGTCGAAGAGGCGCAGTATCTGCGCGCTCGTAAACGGCGCGCGCGATTGCTGCCCGTCGCGAAAGGTCGTGTCGGTGATCCAAATGTCCTTTGGCATGTGCATCGGCACCAGGCGCTGGTTGAAGGCCACCTTCGGAATCTCATCGAAGGTGAAGATCTCCGAAAAGAGGTTTGCCTCCGGTACGTCCTGCACGTCATATTCGTAGTAGTTCTCGCGCAGGAGATTGGTGTGGTCGTCGAATACGATCTTGCTCATGACTCCTCCCCCATCCAGCATGCTTGCATGCTTGTATACAACTATATGCCGAAGATTATAACAGCCTCTCTGCCGAGCTGTCAATACAAAAACCGACATTTTAGTGGAACAGATTTTTGTTCGTTCGAACCCCGCCACTCAGCAAAGGAAAGCGCGGCGCGCCCGGTTTCAGTTCGTTCGCCCGCCGCCGAAGCAAAGCGCAATTAAAACGAATTTCTGGCCGCCCCCCCCCCCACCCCCCCCCCCACACCCCCCACCCCACCCCCCACCACACCCCCCCCCCCCGCCCCCCCCCCCCCCCCCCCCCCCCCCAACGTAGCAAATGAAAGCGTTCGGCGCGCCGGTTCCGGCCCGTTCGCCCGCGGCCGAGGCGAAGCATAATTGAAGCGGATTTTCGATCGCCCCAACCCCGCCACATAGCAAATGAAAGCGTTCGGCGCGCCGGTTCCGGCCCGGCTGGCCTGCGACCGAGGCGAAGCGTAATTGAAGCGGATTTCCGATCACCCCAACCCCGCCACGTAGTAAATGAAAGCGTTCGGCGCGCCGGTTCCGGCCCGTTCGCCCGCCGCCGGGGCGAAAATGGAAACGATTCGTGTCAAAGCGAAGCGACGGTTGACAGAAAATCGCCCCGCTCCTTATACTATATATGTGTAAACCAAGCGCACGGTCGCGCGAAAGATCAGGGGGGAAATCGATATGGCCGAGGATCGACTGAACGCTGAGCATCTAAGTAACGAGCAGAGAACCGCCGCCATCGAGGCGGAGGCCATGCGCGCACGCGCCGCATATGCGCCGGAGACCTGCGAGCCGCCGCGCCGCCGCAGGCACGGCCTTGGCCACGGGCTGCGCCGCGCGCGCAGAATCGCGCTGTTCGTGCTGCTTGGGCTCATCCTGGTCGCCGCGATCTTTCTCTTTCCGCGCATTCGCGCCGCGCTCGCACCGGAGGTTTCGATCGACCTGCCGGATTCGCTTGCCGGCCTGCTGCCGGACGAGAAGATGGGCTACAGCAAGATCGACTTCTCCGACATCATACTCGGCGAGTCGCGCAAGAAATCCGACTTCGTCATCCTCGAGCAGGATGTCACGGTCGTCAGCCGCGTTTCGCAGGCGCTTGCGAACCTCGCGCTCTTTGAAAAGTCACAGATCATCCGCTCCTACGGCACGGGCGTCTACACGGTAGACCTTTCGAAGCTCGCCGCGGCGGATGTCGTCTCCGACGATGCCATGCAGATTGTCAGCGTGACGATCCCGCACACGGCGCTCGCCTACATCGAGGTTGACGTTGCGCGCACCGAGTTTGAGGATACGAAGAAAGCGCTCTTTGCCTTTGGCGAGATCAAGCTCACAAACGAGCAGCAGAACGCGCTCGAACAGAGCATACGCGACGCCATGCGCGAGCAGCTGGACACAGACGGGCTGCTCACCAAGGCCGATGAACACGCGCTCGCCCAAACGCGCGCGCTGTTCGAACCGCTCGTGCAGGCCGTCGCCCCGGACTACATCGTCAAGGTGCTCATGCCGGAGAGCCCCTCTCCAAACCCGTCCCCGAGCCCGTCCGGCAAGCCGTAAGCGGCAAACGGCAAAGAATTTGTTTTCCCCGTCACGCACGGCGAAAACGTGCGCGCATGTTGTCATCGATCCGGTCGGCACGCTCGGGCGCGGTAACGGCGCGTTTGCAGCGGGGGATCGCCGCCGCGCCGAATATCGAGGCGGCATTTCCATTCGACTTGCATTTGCGGTATGATCCCATGCGATGCTTCGCGCTGCGGTGTGCAGTAAAAAACGAGCCTTCCGAGCGGAAGACCCGCTGCGTTATGCCGAAAAGGTTTCGGGATTGTTCAGCGCCTCAGGCTTGAATCCATAAAGTTCGGCTGCGGCGGCTCCGCAGGAAGATTTCCCTGTGCTCATCGCCGCGCGCGCGGACGCGGGATGCGCGGCAGCGAGCAATTAAGCGCACCGTGCATATCCCGTCAAAACCGATTGTAACAGACAGAAACGGGCCTTCCAAGCGGAAGGCCCGTCGTTTTCACTAGTCCACGATGCGGTCAAATCCGCTCTCGTCGACCGGCGCTTCCGCCGATCTTGACGCGCGTTTCTTTGTGCCGCCGGAGCGATCCGGGCGGCGCGGCCCGCTGTACGGATGCATTTCGCCCTCTTCGTGTTCTTTGCTATCCGCACCCGTCTTGTGCCCGTATCCTGCGGATTCCTTCCCTGCGTCTGCCGCATCCTCCCCGGCATCCTCCGCGTCCTCCCGCGCTTCGTCCGCCGTACGCAATGCGCGCATGCGCTCCATCAATTGTGCTGCCGACCACTCCGCCTCGCGCCGGCGCTTTCTAGGCGGCTCCTGCGCTTCCTGCGCCGCCATCGCCGCGCGCGGGCGCTTTTTATACGGCTTCTCCCGGCTGGGCGGCAGCGCCTCGGGCTCGGCTTCATCCGCCGGTTCCCCCGTTTCCGCGCCGCCGCTCAGCGCCGCGAGATACGCCGCCACGCCGAGTATGACCGCGCAGAGCAGCGCGATGCCGAAGGCCGCGAGCATGGCGTTGCGCTCGGCGAACACGTCCGCCGTCGGCCGCGCCGCGATCAAAGCCACGCCGTCCTTGGTCTTGAGCAGGCATAGGCTGCCGGACTCATAGAAGAAGCCGTCCGCGCCGTCCTTGTCCGCGTAGAACAATAGATCGCTGCCAACGGCAAGGTCGTCAAAGAGCGCGTCGGCCCCCGCCGCCGCAAGCACGGCGCGAACCGAAGGGTCGTTGCGCGCAATCAGCACGAAGCCCTCAATATCCGTGCGCGGCACGCAGGCAAATACGAGGCTTGGCGTCGCCTCGTCGGCGCTCGTGAGCTGCTTTGCCGGGTCCTCGAGCACCTCGTTTGTCCAGGCATACGCCTCCTCGGCGGTCAGCATCAGACCGACGCGCGTCGTGTCCGAGGACGCAAGCAGCGCTCCCGACGCGTCGGAAACGTCGATACGATCGACGTTGAGCTGCTCGCAGAGCACAAGCAGCGCGTCGGAGGCAAGCAGCGCGTCGTCGTGCGCGAGGAAACGCGCCACGGCGACCGCCTTGTCCAAAAGGTTTTGCTTCGCCGCCTCGGCAGCCGGTTCGGCCGCCTGCCGCTCTCTGGCGATGCGCAAAAACGCGGCGTCGGCCAGCGCGGTCAGCTCCGCCTTGGCCTTCTCCTCCGCGCGGCGCGTCAAAGCCGCCATCCCCAGCGCAACGATCGCAAGGATCAATACGCCGATGATCGGGATAAGCACTGTACGAAGAAACCGTCTCACGCGTTCGCCTTTCCCCGCCGGCCTCACTTTCGAAGCCGCGGCCGGTCCTCTGTTATGTTGGCGGTATCATGGAAAGCAGGAAGTTCGCCTGATAGAAAAACTCGCCGAAGAATGACTCGCTTAAAAACTCGTAGAGCTTTGGCAGCACGGTCAGGGCGACCGGCACCGCAAAGAAGAGCACAAAAAGCAGCAATACGCCGTGCAGCAGTCCGATGCCCGCGCCGATGATGCCGTCCGCGCGCGCGAGCGCCGGGAAGCCGCCGCGCCCGTATTCGAAGCAACGGATGAAAAAGGCAAGGAGCAGACGTACAATGGCAAACAGGATCAGCACCGAGAGAATGTTGATCACCACGCACACGATCGTCTGGTTGAAGTAGTCGCCAAGGGTCGTGATCCCGCTGTCGCGAAACGCCTCGGAAGCGATGTTCCTGATCACGCAGGCGTCCATCGGCAGCGGCATGTCGGCGTTGTCAAGCACCGTGCGCAGCGTTTCGGAAGAGATGCCCGCAATCGACGCGCGGGTAAGCTCCACGTCGGTGGCCGCGACGTATTCCGAGCCCTCGGTGTAGTAAAGCATCGTATTAAACAGCTCCGCATCGCCCTTAACGAAGTTCGCCACGAGCGGAATGCAGATCAGCGCGATGAAAAACGCCAGGAGCGTAGCGCCGATATTGAGCACCGTACTTACAAACCCGCGGTAGAGGCCGCCGAGTATTGTAATCGAGAGCACGAGCAGTATGACGATATCTACAAAGTTCATATTCCCGCCTTCTTGCCCGGGAGGAAGGGATCGATTCCCCGCGCCCCAAAGCCGCCGATTCGGCGTGTTTGATCATCCTTGTCCGCCGTCCTGGCGGCGCCGCAATTCCCTTCCCTTTCCCGAACCGTCCCCAATTTCCGCCTTTGACGCCGAAGCGTTTCGAGAGCCGAAACGGATACCGGCGCGTTTTACGGGCTCCGGCGCCGCGGCATCGCGCCCCTTGCCGAAGCCGCGTCTCAGTTCACGCCCGAAAGATAGTACATGCCGTTGCTCGAAAGAAGCAGCGTGCTGTCGTTGAGTTTGACGGCGGCGTCGACCGGCTGTTCAAATGACGCCGTGGTGGAGAGCTTGCCCTTGAGCGTGTAGGTGTAGACCTTCTCGCGCGACACGACGACGAGCCGGTTGCCCATGATAAACGCCGCGACGCCCTCGGTCGGGAGCTGGAGATTCGTCTCGACGGCGTTCGGCGCGGAATCCTCCGCAAGGGTGAGGATGCGCACCGAATGGAAGTCTCCGCCGCGCGGGGTTAAAAGGAACGTCGGTCCGTCGGAGGCATTTGAAAAGTCGACCGCACGGTAACCGTAGATCATCGTGCGGTAGACCTCCTTGTTGCCCTCGTGGACATAGCGGATGATCTGGTTCGTCGCGGCGACGAACATGCTGCTGCTCGTGATGTAGAGTTCGTCGACGAGCTGGCTTTGCACGTGCATCATACCCGTGATCTCGCGCTTGACGAAGTCGTAGGTTGAGATCGTCGTCATCGGCGTACCGGTGTTGACGTTGAGCGTCTCCACCCAAAGCATCTCGTTTTTGGCCGTGTAAAAGCCAAAGTCCACGATGCACTGGTCGGTAAAGGGGAGATCCGCGATCTGCTCGCCCCCCTTTGTGATGACGAGCACGCTCTCGCTTCCGCTCTCGGCCGCGCGCAGCACCGCGAGGTGCTTTGTGCCGCACTCGACCTCCTTAATCTGGCCCGTAAAGGTAAGCGGCGTCTTTTCGCCGACCACCTGGAGCTGCCCGCCGTTGAATACGATTGTCATCGATTCGCTGCCCGACATGCGGATGTCCGAAGCGCCCATGCCGTAGGTGTAGTTCTTCTTGCTGTCGCTTAGGTGGTAGAAGTGGATCTGACCGTCCGTCTGGTAGAGCAGCCCGTCGCCGGTGCTGATGTAGGTAGACGACGATGCAAGCGGCGTAAGCTCCAAGGAAACGACGGATTCCTGTTGGTTGAAAATCAGCTGGTACACCAGCACAGCCGCCCCGAGCACGCCAAGAAAGACCATCGAAAAGAGGATCGAGCGGTTCTTCCTTTTCTTTTTGCGCCGTCCGGCGCCCGTACGCCTGCCGTTGTCCTGATACGTGCGGGCGGCGCCCTGGTATGTGGCCATTGTGACTCCTCGATATCGGGATTTAGTCTACCAACCCCGACGGGGGCTGTAAAGCAAACTTTCTGTGTCGCGCTTCGTTCTCAATGCGGCACGAGCACCCAAAGCGACTTTGGCAGCATGCGAAACGTCACGGGCGTGCCGGGCATAACCTCGCCGTCGACCTCGATGCGCGAGGATGGTTCGCAGACGGCGGTCAGCTCCGTGCCGGTAAAGTAGGTGACATACTTCGTGCCGAGGTGCTTCCCCTTCATAAAGCGCAGCAGCACCTTCATCACCGCAAACAGCGTGACATCGTGGATGATGCAAAAGTCCAGCAGCCCGTCGAACGGGTCCGCAAGCGGCGTCACCTTCATGCCGCCGCCAAAGTGCGTGCCGTTGCCGGCGGCGATGAGCAGCACGTTTTTCTCCATTGAACCGCCGGGCCAGGTGATCGTGGTCCTGCGGCTCGGCAGATGCGTCAGCGCGCGAAGCAGCGCGCGCAGATACGCCAGCGAGCCGTTCTTCATCTTCTTTTTATAGATCTCCAGATAGTCGAGCACGTCGACGTCAAAGCCAAAACCCGCGACGTTGAAAAAAAGCTCGTCGTTGACCTTGGCCGCGTCCATATGCCGCGCCACTCCGGAAAGCGCGACGTCGAGCGCCGCGACGGGTTCGAATGGGATGCCGAGCGGGCGCACGATGTCGTTGCCCGTGCCGCTCGGGATGATGCCAAGGCGCGTATCCGTGCCGAAAAGCGACATGGCGACCTCGCGGATCGTACCGTCGCCGCCGATGGCGAGCACGCGTTCGGCGCCGCGCTCCGCGGCTTCGCGCGCGAGCAAAACCGCATGCCCGGCATAGGCGCTCTTTTCCGCCGTGTAGGGGACTCCGCGCGTTTGGAGTTCGCGCGTAACCGTCGTAAACGCCTGGGCCGCCCGCCCGTTTCCCGCCACGGGATTCCAGATGATGTGTAAGTCCGCCATGCCCGTTTTCCGTCCCTCATCCAACATACGCAGATTTTGTAGTTTTAAGTATATCGTATTTTGTCATGCGTCACAACCCCACGCGGCAAAACGAGCCGTGCCAAACCCCGCGCGCTGAACGATCCTTTCCGGCCGGCATTGATCCGGTTTTAGGCGGGGTCGCCGCGCTGCCGCGCTTCCTGCGCCCGTGCGGCGGCTAAGCGCACAGAGAGTCCGTCGCTATGGAACGATTTCCCATGCGCTTTGCCGCCCGCAAGTCCGAAGCACGGGAGGCAAAGCGTGGTTATTTCGTCAAAAAACCGGGTTTTGGAGGCGATTATCCATACTCTTTGCCGCCCGCAAGTCCGAAACACGGGAGGCAAAGAGCAATTATTCCGCCAAAAAACCGGTTTTTGACGCAAGAAGCCCGGCGCGCCGCGCCGGGCTTTATGGGCCGCCGCAGCGGCTTAGTTGGCTTCCGGGTACTTCTGGCGCAGCGCAATATAACCCTGATAACCCACGGAAGCGAGGATTTCGGCGCGGTAGCGCGCGCCCTCCGTGCTCGTGGCTTCGTAGACCTCCTTGCGCTGCCGCCCGTCGAGCAGGCTCAGGAAGAGGTCGCAGTTTTCGGCCGTGGTCGCCGTAGCCGCGGACATGCTCTTGCCGGACCCGCCCGAGCGGCTCGCGCCGCTCTTCTTGTAAAGGTCGAAGAGCTTGAGCGCGGCGCCATAGGCCAGATCATAGGCGTCCTGCCGCTGCTGTGCGTTGAAGAGCTGAACCTCGAGAGCGCGCGCGTTATCGCTCTCGAAGCGCTCCGAAACGTACTTGGCAAGCGCCGCGCCGTAATCGGACTCAAGCGAGGCGATGTCGCGCGACTCGTCCTTCATCTGCCGCGCCTTGACGTCGGAAACGTAGGTGCTCGCGCCCATGCCGCGCGCGATCGCGTCCGCGTCGGTCTGCGCCTGATAGGTAAGCGTCTGCTCCCTGCGGTTTTCAATACCCAAGGCCGAGGCAGGAGCCCTTGCGCGTAAACAGCGGCGTGATCAGGAACGGAAAGCGCCCGTGCTCGAAGTATCCGCCGGGCTTGACGTCCCGGCTGTCGGTGAGCACGCGGTTGCCCGCAAGCTGCGCCATGTGCACCCGATATCGCTCCGTCTCGGCGTCGTATTCGCGCCACCAGTATTCGATGAGCAGCATCGCGTCCTTGCGGTCGCCCCGCAGCACCCCGTCCTCCGCGGCGTCCGGCGTGCCGAACGAATCGGCCTGCAGAAACGGCGCCTGCGCGGGAAAATGCGCCTCGAGGTAGTCGCGCGTTTTGAGCGAAAGCTTAAACACCGCGCGGCCCTCCTGCATCTCGGAGGCGAGCGGGTCAAAGAGTATGCCGCGCGCGTCGACATGCCGGATAAACGCCCCGCCGAGCCCGCCGTTGAGCGCGCTGTCGTAGCCCACCTCCTGCACACAGTAACCGCCGACGAGCAGATCGTGTACGAGCTTCGCAAACTCCCTCGCGTAGCCGTCCGCATCGTGGTTCTGGCGGATAATCGCCTCGATCACGCGCGCCACATGCGCGTCGCGCGGGCTTTCGGGCGCGATCACGGCCTCCGGCACGCGGTCCATGAGTTCCGCCTTGACGTTCTCGACGGTGCTCTGGATGATCGGCGTGACGGGCCGCGGCTCGTTCGGGTCCTTGAGCGGCACGTCGTGCCAGTGGTCGCCGCGATACATGCGCTCGCAGTTTTCGAGGCGCTGCCATTCCGTTACATAGGCGCTGCGAAACTCGCGAAACAACCCGTACGCACGCTCGGAGAGCAGCCGCTTGGCCTGCGTTTGGTCTTGTTCTTTCATAATCCCTCCTGCTTTTGACCCGTTCACAGACGGGTGAATCCGTCCGCGCGCGGTTCGCCCGCCGCGAACGGGTCGTAGGCGCGCACCCTGGGCATACGCTTTGCCGCCGCGCCGACGGGCCTCGACATCAGCGCGTAGCGCAGCGCCTCGGGCGCGTGATCCTCGCAGCCGTCGGATACGTCCTCGGCGTTTTTGGCGTCGAACGTCAACAGCGGCAGCGTGCGAATGAGGTTGCCGCAGCATCGGAAGACCTGCAGCAAAGGCGAACCGTCGTCCGCGCTTGCAAGGTACTCGCGCACGCGCTGCCAGCCGGCCACCCGCGCGTTGTCCGCGCGGATCAGCGGCACGCCGCCGTTTGCGAACACCTCCGCGATGCTCATGCCGGGTATGTCGCCGCTTGCGTTCATGCCGCGCTGCTGCCAGGCGTCGGGCGAAGCGACCGTGTAAGCGATCTTCTCTTCTCCCGTCAGTTGACGGATGCGCCGTGCCGTCTCGCTTGAGAGCACCCCGCGCTCGTAATACTCGCGATACGCATACACGCGCCCGCCCGGCGCCACAGCCAGCCACAGCACGGCGCAAGGATCGTTGTAACCCCAGTCCATCGCGCGAAACCGCCGCCAATGCTCCGGGATTACAAACGGCTCCACGACATGCCGCTCTCTCGAAAACTCCGCGAAGTACTGCCCCGCGAGCACGTCCCAATCCCCGTCGAGATGGGCGCGCCTCAGCGGCTCCGGAAGGTTTTCGAGCGTGATACGATAGGATGCGTCCCGCATCAGGACCGGGTTGTCCGTTACGCGCGCCGGAATAAAGACGTAGTCCTCGGGAACCTCGCTGTTGCGGTAGTCCCGCTCGATAAACAGCCTTTTGACCCACGCGTGGCCGACCCCGCCGGGGTTACAGGTGTAGTACATGCGCGGCGTAAAGTCGGTCCGCACGGAGCGGCTGCAGGTCGTGAGGAACTGCATCTGGCTCTCGGTGAAGTGCGTCGCTTCCTCGAGGCCGATGACGTCGTATTCCTGCCCCTGATACTGGTAGACATCCTTTTCGTTGTCGCAATAGCCAAGCCTGATGCGGCTGCCGTTCGGAAACGCGAACACGCGCTGCGTTTGGTTGTAGTTTACAAACCCGGATAGCTCCGTCTGCAGCGGCCGCACATGGTTCTCGGTCAGCTCCGGCAGCGTGCGCCGGAGCAGCAGGAGTTGGAGGTTGTCGTAACGGAGTGCGAGCAGCACGAACTTTCTGCGCATGGCCCAGCTCTTGCCGCCGCCGCGCGCGCCGCCGTAGGCGGTGTGCCGGGCGCGGGAAGCAAAAAACTCCCGCTGGCGCGGATTTGGATACCCCTTCAATAATACGTCCACGCTACTCGCCCCACCCTTCCCTGTCCTCCAGCACGATCACGACGCGCCCGGCGTCCCCGTCCGGCGGCAGTTTTTCACCGGCTCCGAGTTCGCCAAGCAGCATCGCCGCCACGCTGTACTGCAATTCGCCAAGCAGCGCGCGCTCTACGATGTATCGCTCAATGCGGCGTATCGCAGCGGCAAACTGTCCGCCCGCGACGCCTCCGCCGTCCCTCGCCTTCTCGCGTATCTCGGCCTGCGGTATGCCGAGATGCTCGCTCAAGCCCGCAAGCGTATACGGTACCTGCCGCACCGACACGCCGCCGTTCTTGAGGGTCGTCCGCTCCGCCGTTGTATCGCAGGCGGTAAAGTACGCGTCGATCCTGCTCTTGAGGGAACCTTTTTTGACCGATGCCATCGCTCGTGCTCCTTCCATTGCGAGACGGCGGTGATCGAGGCCGTCCCCGCCGTCAGAAGCAATATAACACGAACGTTTGTTTGCTTCTTCTTATAATTCGGGCCCGGCGCGGTTATCGGAACCCATGCCGTTTGCATCACAGGCGGCGCGGCGGCGCAAAATAGGCCAAAAGAGCGCTCCGCGCCGTACTTTGGCAAACGGCGTAAGGGCGCGCAGTCAGAAAGGAATACGATTATGGACGGCAATGCGGAACTACTGAACTTTGTCTATCAAAACGCGCAGATGGGTGTTGAGACGATCGGGCATCTGCTCGAGATCGCGGAGGGCGCGCGCTTTCGCGCGCAGCTCAAAACGCAGCTTGACGAATACCGCGATATACTCAAATCCGCGCAGGAGCATCTGGAGCAGCGCGGCCACGCGGAGAAGGATGTCCCGGCGTTTCAAAAACTGACCAGCTACCTCATGATCAATATGAAAACGCTCGTAGACAAAAGCCCGTCCCACATCGCGGAGATGCTCATTATCGGCAGCAACATGGGCATCATCGAGGCAATCAAGGACATGCGGCGCTATGCGGACGCGGATAAGGACGTCCTCAAGCTCATGCAGACGCTGCGCAAAATCGAGGAAAACAACATCCAGTCGCTCAAGGATTTCCTCTAGAAAGCGGCGGCACACTCCCCGGGCGCTCTGGTGCGGCGCGGCTTTACACCGCAATTCGAACGTGATAAGATCGAATCAAAGAACCGCCGCCCGCGCCTTGGCGGGAAACGCGCGCTGCAATGCGCAAACGGAGGGAGTATGAAAAAGAAGTTCTTCGCGGCGGCGCTCGCCATCGCGCTGATCCTGATATTCGGCGCGTGCGGCGGGGCCGATCCTGCCGCGGGGCAGGGCGAGCAGCTGCCCAACCCCGTCGTCGAGGTAGAAGGCAGCGCCGCCTTTTCCGCGCTCGGCTGCTTCATCACCGTGCCGTCGGGCGCAACGGACGCGCGTTACGCGATCATCGCGGACGAGATCGCGCAGATTCAGTTCACGCTCGAACGCCGCGCCTACACCTACCGCGCGGCAAACACCGCCGAGGACATCTCGGGCGTGTACGAAACGTTCGACGCGGCCGAAACCGTCTCCCTAGGCGACGCTTCTGCGCGCGTTGAAACGATCGGCGGCGGCGCAAACGGCGCGCTCGCCGCCTGGAGCGCCGGGGAGACGCGCTACACGCTCTACACCCCGGACGCAACCGACGCCTCCACAATCGGCGCCCTCGCCCTTACGCTAATCGAAGCGGACGCCGCAAGCGGCCAATAGGCGCGCCTCCGTTCAGGCAAAAAATGCCCCGTGTCCCTTTTTCGGACACGGGGCTTGTTTTCGCTTTCATGATCCGGCGCACGGCGCTCGCCGCTTTCCCAAGCATCAAAAAACGGGCGATTCGCCCGCGTCCATTTCCGTTTTTGGTGCCGCTTGCGCAGCCGGCGTCAACCCATCCGGCCGGCGTCCGCCCAAAATCCAAAGAGCGCGGACGACGCATCGCCCGCGCTCTTTCAACGTTCGTTTCCTTTTATTCCGGCTTAGGCGCGTCAACGGGGCAGACCTCCGCGCAATTCCCGCAGTCGATGCACTTTTCGGGATCGATCACGTAGATGGTATCGCCTTCGCTGATGGCCTCGGTCGGGCACTCGGGCGCGCACGCGCCGCAGCTGATGCACTCCTCGGAAATCTTGTATGCCATGAATCGTTCCTCCGTTTCAAATGTCGCACTTATTATATCATAGCGCGGCAAATCGTCAACCCGTATCGCGCCCAAAACACCGGCGTTTGGTCCGGTGCGCCGCGTGTGTTACCTATTCCGGTTTGGGCGTTGTTTTCTGCTCTGCATGCGGCCGGTTCGCACCGCCGCGCTTGTGCCGCCTGGCGGATTTTGCCTTCGCCCCTTCCGCCGTCGCGCCGCCCTCCTGCCGCTCCGTCCGGGGACCTGCCTGTCTGGGACCTTCCGGTCCGGGGCCTTTCGGTCGAGGACCTGCCGGTCGGGAACCTGCCGGTTGGGAACCTGCCGGTTGGGGACCTTCCGGCCGGAGACCGTTCGAACGCAAACCGCCCGCCGGGGAAGCGTTTTGCCGCACACCCTCGACGCGCTGCGCGTCTCCGCCCTGCGGCCGCTCGCCTTCGGGCCGGTTTCCGCCGCGCCCGCGCCCGCCGCGGCGGCGGCGCTTCTTATCCGCCGCGCGTTCCGGCGCGTCCGCTCCGGCGGCCGCCTGCGCGCCGTTTTCCGCACCCTGCGCGCTATGCGGCTGCCCGGAACGCGGCCCCTCGTCCCCCGCGGTCTCGTATGCCCAAGGATCGGGCGCCTTCTCGGGCGCCGGCTTCTCCGGTATCTGCGGCACGGGCAACGGTTCGCCGACGCGTCCGATGGCCGTGTAGTGATAGTCCTTGACATCGATCGTGCCGTCCGGCATACAGATGCGCACCTTCGTGCGCTCGGTGATGACGTTGTTCTCCACCACCGTGCCGACGCCGTCGGGCGTGAGCACCTCACGATTGACGCGCGGCATCTTCTTCTTCATCTCCTCGTAGGAGGACTGCTCGTATTGCAGACAGCACATGAGCCGTCCGCAAAGGCCGGAGATCTTCGTCGGGCTCAGCGAAAGATTCTGCTCCTTGGCCATCTTGATCGACACGGGATGGAAGTCCTCGAGAAACGACTTGCAGCATACCGCGCGGCCGCAGGCGCCGAGTCCGCCGATCATCTTGGCCTCGTCGCGCACGCCGATCTGCCTTAGCTCGATGCGCGTGCGAAACTGCGAGGCGAGGTCCTTAACGAGTTCGCGAAAATCCACCCGCTCGTCGGCGGTAAAGTAGAACACAAGCTTGCTGCCGTTGAAGGAATACTCCGCGCGCACAAGGCGCATGTCGAGCCCGTGCCGTTCGATCTTCTTTTGGCAGACGTGAAAGGCGTCTTCCTCTTTGGCCGCGTTCTGCTCGCGCATCGTGCAATCCTGCTCGGTCGCGGGGCGCACGACGGGCTTAAGCGGAGCGACGATCGCCGTATCCTCAACCTCGGTGATACCCTGCGCCACCTCGCCGTATTCCTGCCCGCGCGCCGTCTCGACGATCACGCCGTCCCCCTCCGAGAGCGTATATTCCAGGGGGTCAAAATAATAGATGCGTCCGCTCGATTGAAAACGGACTCCGATAACCTTCATGCTTCTCCCTTGCTTTCTTTGCTAAACAGCCGCGCCGCCGCCGCGTCGAGCGAAAGATAGGCGTTCGCGCCGCCCGCGACGTTCTGCTGCGCCATGGCCAACTGTTTTATCATATCCTGTATCCGCGCGATTGTAAAGTTCGCCGCCACGCGGCCGACAAGCGCGCGCCGGTCGATGTTCTGCATGCCGGGCGCATTGAGGCGCACAAGCAGCGCGTCGCGAAACACGCTTTGCCATATTTCGAGCAGCCGCACGCTCATCGCCGGATCGGCCCGCTTGCGCTTGCGCGACGAGCGCCCCGCCTCCTCCGCCGAAACGGCCTCGCTGACGGTGACAAGCTCCGCAAGTTCCGTAAACGGCGCGCATTCGAATACGGCGCGCTCAAAGAGCGACAACGCGCTCTCGCGAAAGGCCGTGGCATCCGCGCCTGAAAGTTCCCGTGCGCGCCCGGGCACGCCGCCCGCAAGCACGGCGCTCCTTTTTGCAGCCTGTTCTTCCACGCCCTCGCGCGCGAGCATGGCCGCGACGGTTTCGACCGGCTCCGCGCCAAGGCGCTCGATCACGCAGCGCGAGCGAATCGTCGGCAGCAGGCCGAACTCGTTGCCGGTAAGCAGCAAAACCGTATCCGCCCGGGGCTCCTCCAGCGTCTTGAGCAGCGTGTTTTGAATCTGCGCACTGAAGTGATGCGCGTTGACAAACACAAACGCGCGCCTGCCGCCGTTGAAGCCCTGCATGGCGGCGCTTTCAAGCAGCACGCGCACGTCGTCTACCTTAACGGCCATGCCGCCAAGCTCAAAGTAGTTCGGGCAGGAGGGAAGCCGCCCCGGCGCATCTTCGCCAAGGCAGTAGATCGCCGCCGCGCGGCGCGCCAGTTCCCGCCGGCCGCTGCCCTCGGGCCCGGCGACCAGGATCGCGTGCGGCGCGCGCTCTTGCCGCACACACGCAAGCAACCGTTCCGAATTCATGCTTTCCCCCGCTCTGTTGCGACGAAGACCCGTCCGTCCCGCACGCCAAACAGCGCTCCTCCCTGCCGTTGCTGTTCCAACAGATCATCGATCGCGTGTACGCTAAAAACCTCGCCGGGCGCGAGCAGCGCGATGCCGGGCGGATAGACGCCAACCGCCTCCGCCGCCACGCGCCCCGCCGCCGCGGCAAGCGGCACGCGCTCCGCGCTTGCGAACACCGCCTCACGCAGCGTCATCCGCCGCTCGGGCGGCTCCGCCGGCAGCGGCGCACCGCGGAACAACGTACGCTCGCCCTTTGGCAGCGTCCTCAGGGCCTCGAGCAGCCGCTCATACCACACCGGCTCGTCGCAGGGCGAGGTGATCAGCACGAGCCGCCGCGTATCCGCCATCTCGATAAACACACCGTTTTGTTCGAGGCGCGCCTGCGCCTCGTAGCCGCTAAGCCCGCGCCCCGATACGTCGATGACCACGCGCGTTTGATCGCGCGTAAGCGCGCCTGCATCTGCGATCCCGCGCAGCACCCTTAGGCCGTCGATCTCCTCGATGCGCCGCTCGAGCGCCGCGCAGCGCGCGACCTGCGCCGTCCAATTCCGGCGGCGGGCCATAAACACCGACCAGTCCAGCGACGACATAAGCAAATACGAGGGGCTCGTCGTCTCCACAAGCGCCAGCGCGCGCCGCACGCGGTCCGCGTCGATGCGGCATCTGCCAAGGTGCAGGCTCGCCGCCTGCGTGAGCGCGTCCATCGTCTTGTGCTGGGAATGCGCAAACAGATCCGCCACCCCGCCAAGCCCGGGCGGCAGCGCCTCGGAAAACGGAAAATGCGCGCCATGCGCCGCGTCGACAAGCAGCAGCGCGCCGTGCGCGTGGGCAGTCTCGGCAAGCCGTGCCGCGTCCGCGCAGAGACCGTAGATGTTCGGCGTGGTCACAAGCACGGCGCTCGCACCCGTGCGAACCAGCTCGCGCTCGAGCGCTTCGGGCGTGATCATGCCGGACAGCAGCGTTTCACGATCGTAAGCGGGCCAATAAAAATCGGTTTCGAGCCCGCGCAGCGCGGCCCCCGCAATCGCGCTCTTGTGACAATCGCGCGAAAGCAGCAGTTTCTCCTCCGGCGCAAGCGAAAGTATCATCGCCTGCACGGCGGCGGTCGAACCGTTGACCACAAAGAAGGATGATTCCGCACCGTAAGCCGCGGCCATCTCGCGCTGTGCCCGCCCGATCGCACCGCTCGGCGCGTGGAGGTTATCCGTTCCGGAGAGCTCGGTTACATCCCAGCGGATCAGCGCGTCGCGCCAAAAACCGGCCATGCCGCGGCCCTTATGCCCGGGCATGTGGAAGCGCGCGCAATCCGCACGTTCATACGCGCCGAGCGCCTCCTGCAGCGAGGGCTGATTTATATCCGCGCGTTCGTCCATTGCACCATCAACTCTTTGGTAAACTCCCCGCCGGGAGTGATTCGCATCATCATACCCTTCCCTGGCCGCGGTATGACGAGCAGCGACTCGCCGCGCGGCCATGTGGAGAAATTACGAACCCGACCGGCCGACCGCTGCGATCCGCCGCAAGGTACGAGCCGCTCGATGTCAAGCAGCGCCACGCAGACCCTCTGCCGCACCCGCCGGCCGACGATGCGCTCGATCACGAGCTCGCAATCGGTCAGCGTATAGCCAAATTTGACCAGACCCAACCGCCGGGCCGCCAAACCGAAGAGAAACAGCAGCGCGTAGAGCGGAAGCTGTACGTACGCGCGCGGAATCTCGAAGCGGGTGTTTACCGCGCCGCCCATCGTAATAACGCCGAGCGCGCCAAGAAGCAGCAGCACGCCGAGCGCGCCTTCCGAGCGAACAAAGCGCCACCTCGGCTCGGTCTGAACCGTGCAGACGTAGCGCTGCAGCGGGCATTCGTCCATACAGACATTATAGTGACCGGCCGGCAAAACGTCAATCAAAGCCGAGCGTTTTTGAGCGTTAAAGAGAAACAAGGAGATATTTCGAGATATTTTGCCCTAATCGTGCGCGGAGTTCATTGCAACCGCGCTTGCTTTTGTGTAAAATCTTTTTGCGATCCTCCTTAGCTCAGTCGGTAGAGCAATGTAAGGGTTACATACCGGAATCGGTGACGGGGGAATCGAAATTTTCGGGGTTTCTGAAATGAATAATTTCATCCCGAAAGTGCATAGAACTTCATAGCGATCCTCCTTAGCTCAGTCGGTAGAGCATGCGGCTGTTAACCGCAGTGTCGTTGGTTCGAGTCCAACAGGGGGAGCCAAGGAAAAAAGTCCCGAAACTAAAGTGTTTCGGGACTTTTTCTTACCCTGAAATAGGGGTCTGAAACGGTGTTTTTTGCCCTGAATATAGCGATTTACTGCATTCTTACTGCATTTTACTGCATTCAACCAGTACTTACCGTTCCAAATCGTCCCGTTTTGTCTTGCTTTTTGCAGCAATATGCGCGTTCAATGTATTACTGCTTCTTCTTTTTTTATCTTTGTGAGGTGCGTGTAGATGCCAAGGGTCGTTCGGATATCGGCATGTCCCGCCATGTCCTGCGTGACCTTCACGTCGATACCGGCCTCGTGGCAAAGAGTGATGAAGGTGTGCCTGAGCTGATGAGGAGTAAACGGCTCGATGGCTGTTATCTTGGGGCGGGAACGGCT
>CAYMSL010000011.1:21819-23489 GCA_964393095.1 uncultured Oscillospiraceae bacterium
TATTTCTTGAGCGACCGCAAGACGGGCCTCCCGGCGGCGATGTTCAGATGGTGCATGTAGCTTTCCCACGCCCGCCGCCACGCGATGTTGGTCATTTCCACACCTTCGGCCGTAGGGCAGACGAGAGAGCTCTTCGCGGTCTCTTTGACGCGAACCAAGACGTTATACAGATTGTCCAGTATGGGGATGTCGCGCTTGCCTGACGAGGTCTTGGGCGGCTTTCGATGGCCCACGTTCGTGGCCTCAAACGCCCACGCCTCGCGCACATGGATGACGCGGCTTTCAAGGTCGATGTGCGACCAGCGGAGAGCCATCAGCTCGCCGCGCCGTAGCCCGGCGTACAGCATGAGCATGACGGGGAGCCCCATGCGGTGATCCAGACAGTGCTTGTTTACCAGTTCGATCTGCCTTTCGGTCAACGGGGTTCGCTTTTCCGCCTCGATGGACGGAATCTTGATCCGTTCAAACACGTTGCGCATCACGATGTCGTTGTCCATCGCAAGGCGCATCACCTGCGACGCGACCTGCTTGATGCCGCTGAGCGATTTTGTCGCATAGCCTGCCTGGGCAAGGCGATTGATGAGGCTCTGCAAATGCGCCGCTTTGAGGTCGCGGAGCCTTATGTTGTTCAGCTCTTTCAAGTGCTTTTCACAGGTGGTGACATACCGCTTGCGCACTCCCTCGGATACCATGGGTTTGTAATCGTCGCAGAGGATTTTCGCCATCTCGCCGAACGTGACATTTTCGTTTGCAGGCAGCAGGCCGAATTTTAACTGCTCCTGATATTCAGCGACTTTTGCGTCCAGCTCTTTTTGCGTTCGCGCATAAATGAATTTTCGCAGCGGCTTGCCGTCGCTGCCGCGCCCAATCGTAATAGAGCGCTGATATAGTCCGTCATCGCGTTTTTTCTTCTTTGCCATTGACACGCCCTCCTGTTCTGTTTTTTGTGCGTTCGATTTTTCTGTCGTGCCGCGCTTGTTTTTCCGCTTCACGTTTCTGTTCACGTTCCTGCGCTTCGCGGGCGAACAGCTGCGTGAAAAAATCCATGACTGCCTGCGGGGCAAGTTTTACAGCCCGGAAAAATTCCCGCGTACCGGCATAAAGCTCATGATAGCTGTCCTTGAGCTGACAAAAGCGCCTGTTGAGCTCGTCAAGCTGACGCTCTAAGCCGGAAATCTTAGCGCGGGAAATTAAGCCTTCCTTTGCAAGCGCGGTAAGGGTACTATGCTCTTTCGGGGATAGTTCGATCTTTCCAAACAGAGTTTTGCTCCCCATACCCTCGATTTCTCGGATGGTGCTCGACGTTATTACAGTCGTGCTAAGTTCTGTTTTGAGCTTTTTCAACTCACGTTCGGCGAGGCTGTTGCTGCGTTCAAGCTCGTCTGCCCGTTCCTGCTCCCGAGTTGCCTTAAATTCCGCGACCGTGAGGTTTGCTTCCGCGCTATGTCTTTCCCCGCGCTCAATGTCGTTGTATCCGGCGTTTTTCATGTGCTCAAAGAAGCGGTCCTGCAGAAGGCTGTAAGATGTGATCAGGCGGACATTGCCGTGCTCATCCGTGATTCGTTCGGACTTCCACTTTTTGCTGTGGCTGACCTGCCGGATGACTTCCCGGACTGTGCCGACGAGCGCCTTATCCTTGCAGCGCTTCGACCATTTGATTTCCTTTTCCA
>CAYMSL010000012.1:0-23423 GCA_964393095.1 uncultured Oscillospiraceae bacterium
AACACGCCGTCGGCGTACGTATCCCCGATCTCCACGGGCAGGGCATCGAGGCGCACTGTGTCCGGGAAGTCGGAGGCGTTCGAGGGGCAAAGCCAGATGATATTTGTGACGATCCCGCCCTCGACGAGGGCGTAGTTTGTAGGCTGATCCATAATACCCTCCTTGCTTACGCCGCTCTGTGGTTGCGGATGACGATGATGCCGGAGCCGCCGGTACCGCCTTTGGTGCCGCTGGTACTTCCGCCGCCGCCACCACCGCCGCCGCCATAATTTGCTGTACCGTTAGCGCCATTGGTATTTCTAGCCGACCCCGCGCCGCCGCCGCCCGAACCGCCCGAACCGCCGCTGCCGCCGCTGTTTCCTGCGCCGCTGCCGCCGCCGCCGGCATAGAGAGTGCCGGAGGACGCCCCAAACTGGCGCGTCGTGGTGCCCTGCCCTGTTCCGCCGGACTGCGAACCGTTGCTGGCTCCATTGCCGCCATTGCTGCCGCCCGCAACACCGGATGCTTGGGAGGCAGTTGCGCCGCCGCCGGAACCGCCGTCAGCGCCATTATGTGCGGCATCGCCGGCAGCACCGCCATATCCTCCCAGGGCGCTATATATCGTAAACGCGGCGCTGGTTCCGCCCCTGCCGCCAGCGGCGGCTGAAGCACTGGTGCCGCCCGCGCCAACGGTAAGGGTATAATCCGTATTCAGCTGCGGCTGGAAATTCGAAATGGTCGTGGTATATCCGCCGCCGCCTCCGCTGCCGCCATAGTTTTGACTGGCAGTAGTACTTCCGCCGCCGCCGCCACCGCCGCCCAGCAGCCATAAATCGATGTAGGAGTTTAGCGATGCAAAGCGCAACGTGCCGCTCGTCAGGAACTGGATGCGCCAGTTGCCGTCGCCGTCGTCATAGGTCAGATAGCTGCCGGTGTACGTAAAGTCCGGCGCCTTCGGCCCGGCGGCACCGCCGCCGCCGACGCGCATGATGATAGGACTCATCATCAAAAACATCGACAGCAGCAAAATGACCCGCATACCGAAGCGCTGTATTTTCCGCAGCATGCGCGGGAGCGGACGCATATCATAGCTTCGCGCCTGCGAACTATATACCGTTGATAGCTGGTCGATGCTCATGCGTATAAATCTCCCCTCACGATGATGCGTATGGGAATGTCTATTGTTGGCGCATCCCCGAACGCATTGAGCGTTATGCTCCCCGCGCTCTGCCCGCCGTCCTGTATGTTCGCTTCCTGCAGCGCCTCAAGCTGCGCTTCGGTGATGTACGCCCCCGGCAGAATTTCAACGGCGGACGCGGCGGTTACGCCGGAAACGGCAAGCGTATACGCGGCGCTCGACCAGTTCGCCGCAAGCAGCGTCGCCGTGGCAAGCGACGATCGGCCCGCCGCCAGAATGTCCGCGGGCGCGAGCGCGTCTGGCCCATCGGAGGCGTGGCGAAGCGCATGCGCGATCGGCGTAACCGGGTCTTCTCCATCCGGGCCGTGCTGTGCGGCGTGCAAAGCGGCGGCGGCCCCGACGTCCGCGGGCATAGAAGGGATGGTCGGTTTGCTGCGGATATACGCGTCGGAACCGTCGTCCGCCTCGAGCCAGTCGGACTGCACGTTCAATTCGCCGGTCTCCCGGCTGGCGCGCTCCGCCGCGGCAAGCGCGCGCTCGGCAGCCTCCGTAGCCACACGCGCCGCCTCGATGAGCGGCGGGTAGGCAGAGGACGCGCGCAGGATCTCGCCGTCGACGAGCGTGCGGCGGCAGCGGAAGTCGAAGCGTGTGCTCGTAATCAATGTCGCCTTGTCCTGGCCGCTGTAGACCTGCACGTCCGCGCTGACGTTGCCCGCGCCGTAGGCTGTGGGCAGCAGAGTGATGTCGAACGAGCCGGTTTCGCCCGTTCTGACGATACCGCTCGTTTCATCCTGCATGGCAAACCCCGCGCTGGATGCGAACGCGACGCAAACGTTGCAATCCGTCAGGTTCATGGGGTCGCCGTTGTTGAGAAGCGTAATGTGCAGCACGTTTCCGGTGTCGCCTTCCACCACCTCAAACGGGCGGAACGGGATGGTTCGGATCATGTCGAGCGTGATGGTGTAGTCCTTTGTTTGCATGTGCTCCTCCCTTGCGCATTGCTGCGTTAACAGGGGTATCCTCCTGCATTATCGAACAGAAAGGACAAGAAAAACTTTATAATTTGATGTTTTAAAAATTATCGAAATCGACGCTCGAGCGGAACAACCTGCGGGCATTCTTGCGCGGCATGGCGCTTTCCCTTGCGCTTATCCGCAAAAACCGATATAATAAAACAAGTTTGTCCAACTTGCGAAAACAGGATATTTCCGTGGAAGTATGGGGGATTGCGGCGCATGGAGAAAAACGAGAAGGCCGCGGCCGAGTGGCAGACGCTGATCACCGGTTTACAGGGCGTTTACGCTGCGCACGTTGTGTTTTCGGATCTGCAGGAGCCGTTGGAGATCCACGTGCTGGCCGATAAGGAGCGCAGCACCAAGTCGCTCGTAAGGGATGTGCAATCCGCCCTGTCGGCGCGCTTCGGCGTGGAGATCGACTACCGGATCATCAGCATCGCGCAGACTGCCTCGCGCATGCTTGATGAGCGGGGCTGCCGCCTTGTCTACGACGGCGTCAGCGTACATGCAACGCCTTCCGCGGTCGAGGTTACGGTTACGCTGCGCCGCAACGGCGAATGCTGCACCGGCGGCGCGAACGGCACCGCCTTGCAGTTTTCCCGGCTGCGCTGCGTGGCGCAGGCGACGCTTGAGGCGGTCAAAGCCTGCTTGGGCGGCACGCCGCAGTTTGAACTTGCACACGCGGAGATCATACGCCTGGGGGGGCGGCTCATCGCCGTGGCGCAGATCTACTCTGTCGCGGACGCCGTGCCGCTCGTTGGCTGCGCGTTTGCCGAGGCAAACGCCGACGCCGCGGTGGTAAAGAGCGTGCTTGACGCGGTCAACCGCAAGATTGGGCGTACGGTCTACGAGCCCTGATACTTTTTTAGCAGTTTGACAACTTAGCGGGTTCGGTAAAGCGTAGCGGAGATATAGCCTGCTCGATTAGCGGAGAGCAGAGTACTCGTAAGGAGGCTATATCTCAATGAAGAAGATCATCGCAGTGCTTGCGTCGCTTGCCGTGCTGGTTCTTGCCAGCGGTGCGTTTTTCTACGTTCGGTAACGCTTGCGTTTAACGGCTGAGACCGTGTGAGTTCCGCCGAACCCGCTAATTCTTTTTGAGTTGCTTCTTGTGCCGGCGTTTTTGGGGATGGAGGGGTATGAGAAAACAGAAGATCTATATGGCTCTGGTCAGCGTCTGCGGCCTTGCGGCGCTGGGCCTGAGCATGGCGCGGGCCATGCCGCTGTTTGCGGACGCGGCGGTGCTGTCGTCCGCGCTTCTCTACAGCGCGGTGCTGGTCGTGCTCCTGGTGGTCTGCCATATGACGCCGATCTACATCACCGCCGACAAGACCATGGAGATCAGCTTCGTGCCGGTGGTGGCCTGCATTGTCACGCAGGGAATCGACCTTGCCGTGGTGCTCTACGCAGTTTCATCCCTGTTCGTCTTTTTGCCGGATCCGATGAAGCGCCGCTACTATTCCCCTTGGATCCGCTCGCCGGGCAAGGAGCTTTTTAACGTTGGCAACGTGCTTTTTGCCATCTATCTGGCCGGCCGGCTCTATGGCTGGATCGCACACGGCGCGCGGGACGTGTTTACCTGGAACGTCGTGCTTGCCGCCGTGGCCTTCTCCTGCGTGGCGATTCTCATCAACCTCGTGCTTTTTATCCTCTACTTCCACCTTGGCAATCAGGGGCGCTTTACGGTGCTGCTGCGCGAGAACATCAGCGGCATCATACCGAACATCATCGCCACGATCCCGCTTGGTCTCGTGATCGGCTACCTGCTCACGCGGCCGGAGCGCTATCTTTGGATCGCGCTTGTCGTAGGGCCGCTGCTGCTTGCGCGCTATTCGTTTAAGATCTATCTCGACAGCCGCTCGAGTCTCATACGCACGATCGGCTCGCTCTCGCAGGCGGTGGAGGCCAAGGATCCCTATACGCTTGGACATTCGCAGCGCGTGGCCTACATCAGCTGCGAGCTGTGCAGGGCGCTCGGCCGCTCGATGCGCTTTACCGAACAGGTCAAGATCGCGGCGCTTTTGCACGACATTGGCAAAATCGGCATCGACGACGCGATCCTGCGTAAACCCGGCCCCCTGAGCGCTGTGGAATACGACGCGGTCAAGCAGCATCCCGTGATCGGCATGCGCATCATCGAAAGCATCCGTCTGCCTGTCTTCGTCAATGAGGCGGTGCTCTATCACCACCGCTGGTACAACGGGCAGGGCTACCCGGAGGCGAAGCCGGGCGAAGGGCCGCCGCCGATCGCCGCCGCGATCCTCGCCGTGGCGGACCGCTACGACGCGATGATTTCCAACCGGCCGTATCGCGACGGCATGACGAACCGCGAAGCCCGCGTGATCCTGCGCGCGGCGTCGGGTACGGAGCTTGACCCCGAGGTTGTGGAGGCCTTCCTAACCATCGAGCCGGCGCTGCGCCCGCAAGAGGCGGAAATGCTGCCGGAATACACGATATGATCCTGCTTGTATGCGTTGCCTTCGGCTTTATGGCGGGGCTTATGACGGGCGGGCGCCTGAAAAACGCCGCCGCCTATCCGCTCAAGGCACTCGCGCTGCCGGCGCTGGCCTTCCTCGTCAAAATGGGTGCGGCCCGCCTTTTTACGCCGCAGAACGGCGCGGTCGCGGTATGCTGCGCGCAGTATGGGCTGCTCGCGCTGTTTATCCTGCTCAACATCAGGGCCTATCTCTGGCCCGCGCCCGCGCTTGTGGGCGTACTTTCGAACTTTCTTGTGATCGTGCTTAACGGCGGCTGCATGCCCGTGGCGGCGCGTCTGCTCGAAAGCGGCTCGGCGCGCGCCGGGGCGCTTGCGGCGGGGCGCATCTATGCCTACGCCCTGATCAACGAAAAAACCGTGCTGCCGTTTCTCGGCGATACGATTGCCCTCGGGCCGCGCGCGAATCCGCTCGGCTTTGCGAGCGCGGGCGATCTGGCGCTGTGTCTCGGCGTCGGCGCGCTATGTTTTTTCGTCACGCGCGGGAAAGCGGGGTACGTACGGCCGATATGGCGGCAAGACGCGCCGCGGGGGTAGTACATTGTTTGAAATGAAAGGTTAAACGCATCCGATGATTCGCAATATCGTGTTCGACATGGGCGGCGTATTGATCCGCTTCGATCGCCTGTATTTCATACGCAGGCTCGGCGTCGCCGCCGAGGACGAAACCATCCTCATGAACGAGGTGTTCCGCTCGCTCGAGTGGGCGCAGACGGATCGCGGCACCATCACCGGAGCCGAAGCGGTTGAGCGCGTGTGCGCGCGTTTGCCGGAGCGGCTGCGCGGCGCGGCCGAGCGGCTCATTACGCGCTGGGAATGGCCCATACTGCCGATCGAGGGCATGTACGAGCTTGTCGAGGAGCTCAAGGGTATGGGCTGCGGCATCTACCTGCTCTCCAACGCAAGCGTGCGCCAGCACGAATACTGGCCGCACATCCCCGTCTCGCGCTTCTTTGACGGCAAGCTTATCTCCGCCGACGTAGGCCTTGTCAAGCCGCAGCCGGAGATCTACCGCGTCTTCTGCGACACGTTCGGCCTCAAGCCCGAGGAGTGCTTCTTCATCGACGATACGCCCATGAACATAGAGGGCGCGTACGAGGTCGGTATGCCGGGCTTCGTATTCAACGAGGATGTGGGCGCGCTGCGCCGCGCGCTCCTCCTTTTCTTGAAAGAAAAGGAGGCAAAAGAACTTTAATCTTGTTGAAAAGCGAAGCCTGACTTCTTGTTCAAGCTTCGCTTTCGAAATATCTATGGGGTACCAAGGGGTTTTACCCCGTGGCGGGGTGCGGGGAGGGGCCCCGCGAAGTCGTATCTCTTGAAAAGCGAAGCTTGACTTCTTGTTCAAGCTTCGCTTTCGAAATATCTGTGGGGTCCAAGGGGCGTTGCCCCTTGGCGGGGGTGCGGGGCGGAGCCCCGCGAAGTCGTACCACTTAAAAAGCGAAGCTTGACTTCTTGTTCAAGCTTCGCTTTCGAAATATCTGTGGGGTTCCAAGGGGTTTTGCCCTTGGCGGGGATGCGGGGCGGAGCCCTCAAACGTATCCCCAAGGCGGAGCCATGCAAAGTCGTACTTTCGTAAAACCGCGTCCCCGCGAGCGTTACAGGCCGAGCTGCGTTTTCCAGGCGGCGATGTAGGTGCAGGCTTGCTCTGCCGAACGCGCCTCGGCAAAGATGCGCAGCAGCGGCTCGGTTCCGCTGAAGCGGCAGATGACGAAGGAGTCGTCCGGGAAGTAGACCTTGCAGCCGTCGAGGTAGCTCACCCGCGCCGGGGCCGTTTCGAAGGCGGGCAGCTCGCGATCTTCGAGGATGCGCCGCTCAAGCGCCGCGCGATCCTCCGCGGCGAAGGCGATGTTGCTTTCCTGCATGACGTACGGGCCAAACGGCGCCGCGATGCGCTCAAGCAGCTCGCTCGGCTTCTGACCCGTGCGGCAGATCATCTCGACGAACAGCGCCGAGGCGTAGACGGAATCCTTGCCGTGGATGTGCCCGCGCACGGTAAGGCCGCCGGAGGACTCGCCGCCAAGCACGGCGTCTACCTCGTCGATCTTCGCGGAGATGTACTTAAAGCCCACCGGCACCTCGTAGCAGGTTTCGCCGAGCGACTCCGCAACGCGATCGAGCAGGTGCGTGGTGGAGAGGTTTCTCACCGCCGGGCCCTTCCAGCCCTTGTATTCGTGCAGATAGTAGTAGAGCAGCACGAGTATCTCGTTGGCGCTGATGTAGCGGCCTGAGCCGTCGATGACGCCAAGCCGGTCGCCGTCGCCGTCGACCGCGAGGCCGAGATCGTAGCCGCCGTAGAGCACGCGGTAACGCAGCTCCGCGAGCGTATCCTCCGTGGGGGCGGGCATCATGCCGCCGAAATAGGCGTCCTTATCGGCGTGGATCTGGTCGACCGTGCAGCGCGCGGTGTTGAGGATGACCGTAAGCGGATAGGTTGACGAGCCATGCATCGAGTCGAAGAGGATGCGCGGTCCGCGCGCGCGGATGGCAGGCACGTCCATGACCGCGAGAATGTCGTCGATAAAGTCGTTGAAGGGGCCGCAAAGGCAGGTGACAAGACCGTCTTCTTCGGCCTGTTCCATGGAGATGGAGCGAACTTGCGTAATGGTTTCGATCGCGGCTTCCAGCCGCGCGGTCACCTCGACGGGCGCGTCGCGTCCCTCTTCGACGATGATCTTGACGCCGTTGTAGCTCGAGGGGTTGTGCGAAGCCGTGATCTCCACGCCGCGATAGAGACCGTGGCGTTTGACGAGGTACATCACAAGCGGCGTCGGCACGCTGCGGTGCATGAACCAGATGGGGATGCCGTTGCCCGTGAGCACCTCGGCCATCCAGGTTGCGGCCTCGGCCGAGAGGAAACGCCGGTCGTAGCCGATTACCACGGGCTGGTCGGTCTTGCCGTCGGCAACGAGCGTGTCGGCGAGGGCCTGCGCCATAAGCTGAATGTTGCCGATACAGAAGCCCTTGCCGATCTCGGCGCGCCAGCCGCCGGTTCCAAAGCGAATCATGAGGTATCCTTTCCCCGCCGCCCGTGCGGATCAAAATGCGCGATCATGCGAAGTTGCAAAGCGCCTTTCTTGTATGCCGTCCGACGCGGGCGTTCAAGAAAACGCCGCCGGGCGCTTGCCGCAACTTCCGCCGCACAAACGGCAAACCCGGCGCCTAGAGCGTAAGCGCCTGCGCCTCTAAGCCGGCGGGAATCGGGTGCGCCTTAAGGAAGCGCTCGACCTGCTCGACGGAGCGGCCGATGTGCCGCGCGGGGTCGAGCTCGGCGTCCACCTCGGCTTTGCCGAGCGGAAAATCCGGGTCGGCGGCGAGGCGTTCGGCAAGGTCGCAGGGTTCGCCAAGCGCCAGCGCTTCACGCGCGGCAAGCGAATGGATGCGGATGCGCTCATGCGCCTGCTGGCGGTCGGCGCCGCGTTTGACGGCCGCCATGAGCAGGTTCTCCGTGGCAAGGAAGGGCAGCGCCGCGAGAAGCGCGCGTTCGTTTGCCCGCTCGTGTACGACGAGGCCGCCAGCGACGTTTGCCATGAGGCGCAGCACCGCGTCGGCGGCGAGAAACGCCTCGGGCAGCGCGATGCGGCGGTTTGCCGAGTCGTCGAGCGTGCGCTCGAGCCACTGGGCGCTTGCGGTAAGCGGCGCGTTGAGCGCGTTTACCATGATATGGCGCGAGAGCGAGCAGATGCGCTCAGAGCGCATGGGGTTTTGCTTGTAGGCCATGGCCGAGGAGCCGACCTGCGCGGCTTCGAAGGGCTCGGAGAGCAGGCCGTCGTGCTGGAGCAGCCGTATGTCGGTGGCAAAGCGGCTTGCGCTTTGGGCAACCGAGGAAAGCGCGTTAAGCAGGCGGCTGTCGAGCTTGCGCGGGTAGGTCTGGCCCGTGATTTCATAGCAGGCGTCGAAGCCGAAGTCCGCGGCGATCTGCGCGTTGAGCGCGTCGATTTTGTCCGTGTCACCGTCGAAGAGCGCAAGAAAGCTCGCCTCGGTGCCCGTCGCGCCCCGGCAGCCGAGAAAGCGCATCGCGCGCCGCGCGTCGTCAAGCTCGTCGAGGTCGAGCAGCAAATCCTGCATCCACAGGCAGGCGCGCCTGCCGACGGTTACGGGCTGGGCTGGCTGGTAGTGCGTAAAGCCAAGGGTTGGCACGGCCTTTGTGCGCGCGGCGAAGGCGGCAAGCGGCCGCAGCACGGCGAGGATGCCGCCGCGAATAAGCGCGAGCGCGTCGCTTAGCAAGACGAGATCCGCGTTGTCGGTGACATAGCAGCTGGTCGCCCCGAAGTGCAGAATGCCGGCGGCGTTCGGGCAGGCCTGTCCATAGGCGTAGAGGTGCGCCATCACGTCGTGCCGCACAAGCTGTTCGCGCGCGGAGACGACGTCGTAGTCGATGTCGCTCAGATGCGCGGACAGCTCTTCGATCTGTTCGGCGCTGATCGGCAGGCCGAGCGCGCGCTCGGCTTTGGCAAGGCTCAGCCACAGCCGCCGCCAGGTCGTATAGCGCGTGTCGGGCGAGAAGAGCGCGAGCATCGCGTCCGAGGCGTAGCGGCTTGCAAGCGGGCTTTCATAGCGGTCGCGGGGGCTCACGGCTGTCTCCGGATGATCGCGCCGCGCTCGGGACCGACGGATATGTTCGGTATCGGGCAGCCGATGCCCCGCTCGATAAAGCGCACGTAGTTTTGCGCGGCTTCGGGCAGCTCCTCGAACACGCGGCAGCCGGAGATGTCGCATTTCCATCCCGGCAGGCTCGTATAGACCGGCTTTGCCTCGGCGATCACGGCCGGGAAAGGGAAGTCCTGCGTACGCGCGCCGCCGATTTCATACTCGACGCAGACGGGTATTTCATCCATATAGGAAAGTACGTCGATCTTCGTCAGCGCCGCCTCGGTTGCGCCCTGCATCGTTACGCCATAGCGCGTCGCGACGATGTCCATCGGCCCGACGCGGCGGGGACGGCCGGTCGCCGCGCCGTACTCCGCGCCGGCCTCGCGCAGCGCCTCGGCCTGCGGCCCGAACCATTCCGCGGTAAACGGCCCCTCGCCAACGCAGGTCGAGTAGGCCTTGACCACGCCGACGACGCGCTCGATCTTCGCGCCCGGCATGCCCGCACCGATGGGGGCGTAGGCGGCAAGCGGAGCCGAGCTTGAGGTATAGGGGAAGATGCCGAAGTCGACGTCGCGCAGCACGCCGAGCTGCGCTTCAAAGAGAATATTTTTTTTGCCGTCCGCCTCCCGCAAAAATTTGCCCGTGTCGCGGATGTAGGGCTTGAGCGGCTCGCCGTAGGTTCTGAGCCAGTCGAGCAGTTCGGAAAGCGTATAGGGCCGGCCGCCGTAGACGTTTTGCAGCGTGAGGTTTTTCCATGCAACGATGCCCGCGAGGCGCTTTTCGAGGTAGTCGGGGTAGAGCAGGTCGCCGAGCATAACGGTTTTTTTCATGTATTTATCGCCGTATACCGGGGCGATGCCGCGCTTTGTCGAGCCGAACTTCGCGTCGCAGAGGCGCGCTTCCTCAAGCACGTCCTGATCGCGGTGGTAGGGGAACACGATCGGCGCGCGGTCGCTGAGCATGAGGTTGCCGGGCGTGATGTCGATGCCCGCCGCGCGCAGCGATTCGATCTCCTCGAGCAGCTTTTCGGGGTCGATCACCGTACCGTTGCCGAGCACGTTGACAACGTTCTTGCGGAAGATGCCGGAAGGCAGCAGGTGCAGGGCGAACTTGCCGAACTCGTTGACCACGGTATGCCCGGCGTTGTTGCCGCCCTGATAGCGTACGACGATTCCGAAGTCCTCCGCGATGAGGTCGACCATGCGGCCCTTCCCCTCGTCACCCCAGTTGATGCCTACGATGGCGCAGTTGCCCATAGAGATCGCTCCTTTCAGAATCGAGTGGACGAGCCGGTTGATGCGCAAATTCCCGCGCAGTCGAAATAAAAACCGAAAAAAATATTATGGCATAGTTTGTTTGACTTTACAAGATAAAATCGCCGAAAAAGCGCGCCGCGAACCAATAAAACCCCGTTTTTCGACCGGGGCGGTCATGCGCTGCCGTTCGTGCGTTGCATGGGCGCGCGGGAGCGGCGTGCGTCGCGGGCAGCAGATGCCAATCTGCGCTCCCCGCGCGCAGCGCGGCCTTAATCGCAATCGTCCGCGTCGCCGCCCTGCGGGAGGCTCTGCGGGTCGGTTCGCCGGTACCGTTTTTTGCTTTCAATTCGTTTCGTCGCGGGGCGGATCGTGCCCCAAGTCTGGCGCTTTGCTTGATCGAGCGCGCGTTTTGCCTTCTTGCCAAGCTTCTCGCGCGGGGTAAATCGGGCCATGTTCGCGCCTCCCTTCTTGTCGTTTAGTATAGGCAGGCGGTGCGCGTTTGACAAGCAGCGCGGCGGCAAAGACACTCCGTTGCTTTTGGCGTGGACGCGTGATACAATTTCGAAATTGAACGGAGGGTGACGCATGCACGAGGCGGCGCTCGCGGAGAGCCTTGTCCGCACGGCGCTCGAAGCCGCGGCGGGAAACGGGGGACGCGTCGTGCGCCTGACGGTGCTCGTCGGCGAGCTTGCGGGCGTGCTGCCGGAGGCGCTGACGTTCGCTTTCGATGCGCTCAAGCGCGGCACGCGCCTTGCAAACGCAACGCTTTGGCTTGAGCGGCAGCGGGTTCTCGCCGTCTGCGAGGACTGCGCCGCGCGCTACGAACCCGAAGGGTTTCCCTTTCTCTGCCCCGCGTGCCAAAGCCGTTTCTTTCGCATCGAGCGGGGCGAAGAGGTATTGCTCAAGGAATTGGAGATGGAATCGTGAGTCGTATCGAGGTTTCGCGCGACGTGCGCGCGGAAAACCTGCGCCGCGCCGAAGCGCTCTCGGCGCGTTTTGCCGCGCATAAGCTAAGGGTGGTCGGCCTGCTCGGTTCGCCGGGCTCGGGCAAGACGACGTTGCTCGAGCACCTGCTGCCGCTGATACAAAAGCAGCGCCGCGCGGCCGTGATCGAGGGCGACATCGCCACCGACAACGACGCGCGCCGCATCGAGGCCACCGGGGCCGCCGCCGTGCAGATCAACACGGACGGCGCCTGCCACCTCGACGCGTCGATGATCGAGCGCGCGCTCGAGCGGCTCGACCTTGCGCAGTTCGACCTATTGCTCATCGAAAACGTCGGCAACCTCGTCTGCCCGGTCAACTTCCCGCTTGGCGAAGCGCTGCGCCTCGCCGTCGTGAGCGTGGCCGAGGGCGAGGACAAGCCGCTCAAGTACCCCGGTGCGATCCTGCACACCGACGCGGTCGTGCTTACCAAAACCGACCTGGCCCCTTTCGTCGGCGCCGATCCCGAGAAGATGGCGGCGTACGTTTGGCAGATCAATCCGCGCGCGCGCGTGTTCTACGCGGGTTTTGCCGCGGGCGCGCTTGAAACGCGGCCTGCCGACGGCAAGGGGTCGCTGCTCGAACTGCTGCTCGAATGAACGTAAGATACGTGCTTGAGGCGCGCGGCATCGTGCAGGGTGTGGGCTTTCGCCCCTTTGTCGCGCGCGAGGCGCTTTCCCTCGGGCTTGCCGGCACGGTGAGCAACACCGCCTACGGCGCGCGCGTCGTCTGCGAGGGCGAAGAGGAGGCCTGCAGGACGCTCGCGCGGCATATCCGGGAGGCGTCGCCGCCCGGCGCGGTGCTCTTTTCGCTCGATGTCGCGCAAGAAAACCCGCTCGGCGAGACGGGCTTTCGCATCCTGACCTCCGAGAGCGGCGCGCCCGAAGCGGCCGTGTCGCCCGACCTTGGCGTATGCCCCGACTGCGCGCGCGAGCTCTTCGACCCAACCGACCGGCGCTACCGCTATCCCTTCCTCAACTGCACAAACTGCGGGCCGCGCTTTACGATATTGGAATGCGTACCCTACGATCGCGCCAACACGAGCATGGCGCGCTTTGCCATGTGTCCGGCCTGCGAGGGGGAATACCTGGATCCGGCGAACCGCCGCTTTCACGCGCAGCCGAACGCCTGTGCCGTCTGCGGGCCGCGGCTTTGCTGGCTCGAGGACGGGGAAGCGTGTGCGGGCGATCCGATCGCGCGCTTTCAGCAGGCGATCGCGCAGGGCAGGCTCGTGGCGGTGCGCGGCGTCGGCGGTTTTCACCTTGCCTGCGACGCGACAAACGCATCGGCGGTATCGCTGGTGCGCGAGCGCAAGCGCCGCTACGAAAAGCCGCTCGCCGTTATGGCGCGCGACCTTGCGGCGGCGGAATCGCTCTGCGAGGTTTCGGCGCAGGAGAAGAGCGAGCTGCTTTCGCCGCGAAAGCCCATTGTGCTGCTTAAAAAACGGCCGGACTGCGCGGCGGCCGGGAACGTCGCCCCTGGCAGCGGACGGCTTGGCGTGATGCTGCCGTACACGCCGCTGCACCTGCTGCTATGCCGCGACTGCCCGCCGCTCGTGCTCACAAGCGCCAACGTCTCCGACGCGCCGATGCCGTACCGCGAGGAGCAGATTCCCCGGCTATGGCCGCTTGCCGACGCGGTGCTTACGCACGACCGACCGATTCTAAGGCGCATGGACGACTCGGTCTGCGTATTTGCCGCGGGGTCGCGGCGGCTCATGCGGCGCGCGCGCGGGTTTGCGCCCGAGCCGGTGCCGCTTCGCGTTAAAGGCGCGGATACGGCGATGCAGGCGCTCGCGTTCGGCGCGCAGCTGAAAAACACCTTCTGCCTGCTCAAGGAGGGGCGGGCGTATCTCTCCGGCCACATGGGCGACCTTGACGACGCTGAGGTCAACGCCTTTTGCCGGGCCGAGATACCGGCCTTCCTCGCGCTCTTCGGCGGAGAGCCGCGCGTGCTCGCGCACGATTTGCACCCGGACTACGCGTCGACGCGCATGGCGCGTTCCTACGCAAAGGAGCACCCCGGGACGGCGCTTTTTGGCGTACAGCACCACCACGCGCACCTTGCCTCGGTGCTGGCCGAGCACGGGCTCGCGCGCGCGGTGGGGTTCGTCTTTGACGGCGCGGGCTACGGAAGCGACGGGGAAAGCTGGGGCGGGGAACTGCTCTATGGTTCGGCGGCGGAGGCAAAGCGGCTTGGAAGGCTGCGCCCGCTGCGCTTGCCCGGCGGCGACGCGTCCATCCGCGCGCCGTGGAAAATCGGCCTTGCGGCCGTATTCGAGGCCTGCGGTGAAGAGGCCGCGCGGGCGCGCTTCGGCGCTTATCCCGAGGCGGAGGCGGTGCTCCGCTTGACGCGGCGCGGCATGGCAGCGCACTCGAGCGGCATGGGCCGGCTCTTCGACGCGGTGGCGGCCATCGCGGGGCTTGGCAAGACGGTGTCCTACGAGGGGCAGGCCGCAATCGCGCTCGAGCAGGCGTTCGACGCGGCGGCGGCGGGGAGATACGCGTTCGAGGTTGCGGCGGATGAAGCGGGCATGCTTGTTTTCGACTGGCGCGAGCTGATTTCGGCGGCGCTGCGCGACGCGGCGGCGGGCGCGGGCGCGGGGGTGATCTCCGCACGCTTCCACCGGGCGGTGGCGGCGCTTGTTACCGAGCTGTCGGGCCGCTTTTCCGGCGAGGCGGTCGCGCTCTCGGGCGGCGTGTTTCAGAACGTGCGCTTGCTGGAGGATTGCTTTGCGCGGCTAGGCGCGCGTGGCGTAAGCGTCTATGCCAACGAGCGCGTGCCCGCCAACGACGGCGGTATTTCCTTTGGGCAGGCGGCCGTCGCGGCGGCAAAGTACGGAGGGTGAGGGATATGTGCCTTGCGGTGCCCGGGACGTTGATCGAGATCGTCGGCGGCGAGGGCGTGATCGACTACGGCGGGGTAACAAAGCGCGCCGAGCTCCTGCTTATACCGGAGGCGAAGGCGGGCGATCGCGTGCTCGTACACGCGGGGTTTGTCATCGCCGTGCTCGACGAAAAAGCGGGCGACGAGCTTCTTAAGCTCGTCGCGGAGACGAAGGCATATGGATGAGCGCATCGGGCGCTTGACGGCGGCGCTTTGGCGTGCCTGCGAGGGCCTGCCGCATACGCGCGTGATGGAGGTGTGCGGCACGCACACGCACGCCGTGGCAAAAAGCGGCTTGAAAGCGCTTTTACCGGATAATGTAAGCCTGCTTTCCGGGCCGGGCTGCCCGGTGTGCGTCACAAGCGGGACGGAGATCGCCTGCGCGCTCGCGCTCGCGCAAAAGGAGAACGTCACGCTCTTTTCCTTTGGCGACATGCTGCGCGTGCCGGTGCAAGGCGGCGATTCGCTGCTTTGCGCGCGCGAGCGGGGAAGCGACGTACGCATCGCCGTTTCGCCGATGGACGCGCTGCGCTTTGCGCGCGAGAACCGCGCGCGAACGGTCGTGTGGTTTGGCGTGGGGTTTGAAACGAGCGCGCCGCACACCGCCGCGCTGATCCTGCGGGCGACGGAGGAAGGGCTCGATAACCTCTGCGTGCTCTCGGCCCACAAGACCATGCCGGCGGCGCTGATGAAACTGCTTTATGGCACGACGCGCGTGCACGCCTTGCTTTGCCCGGGGCATGTGGCCGCCATCGTTGGGGCGGAGGTGTTTTCGTTCGTGCCCGAGCGGCTGGGGCTGCCCGCCGCCGTGGCGGGCTTCGAGCCGGCGGAGATCCTTGCGGCGCTTGTTGCGCTTTTGCGGCTGCGCCGGCACGGGGAAGCGGCGCTGCAAAACCTCTACCCCTCGGCCGTGCGGGAACAGGGGAACCCGGTGGCGCAGGCGCTCGTTCAGCGCGTGTTCGAGCCCGGCGATGCGACCTGGCGCGGACTTGGGCGCATCGAGGGCAGCGCGCTTGCCATCCGGGCGCAATATGCCGCGTTCGACGCGCAAAGGCGCTTTGAGCCGCCCGATACCGCGGAGGAAGCCGAATCGCCGTTTTGCCGCTGTCCGGACATCCTGCGCGGCGAGGCGGAGCCGGAGGACTGCGCGCTGTTTGGCGGGGGGTGCGATCCGGCGCATCCGCAGGGGCCGTGCATGGTATCCTCGGAGGGAGCCTGCGCGGCGGCATATCGATACGGAGGGGCATATGGAACGCGAGATTGAGCTTGCCCACGGGGCGGGCGGCGAGGCCTACCGGCGGCTTGTCGAAGAGGTGTTCCTGCCCGCCTACGGCTCAAAGGAGCTTGCCTTGCGCGGGGATTCCGCGCTCTGCGCGCTTGGGGAAACGCGGCTTGCGATGACCACGGACGGCTTTGTCGTGCGGCCGCTGTTCTTTCCGGGCGGAGACGTCGGGAGGCTTGCGGTGTGCGGCACGGTCAACGACCTTGCCGTATCGGGCGCGGTGCCGCGGTTTTTGAGCGTGGCGATGATACTCGAGGCCGGGCTGCCGCTGGAGACGCTGCGGCGCGTCGCCGAATCCATCGCCGCGGCGGCGCGCGAGGCGAACGTCTCGGTCGTTACGGGGGATACCAAGGTTGTCGAGCGCGGACGCGCGGACGGAATCTACATTACGAGCGCGGGCGTCGGTACGTTTGACGGCGGCTGGCCGATCCCGGCGCAGGCGGTTAGGCCCGGCGACGCGATCCTCGTCTCCGGCCCGCTTGCAAGCCACGGCATGGCGGTGATGGCCGCGCGCGAGGCGCTTGACTTCGAGCCGCCGATCGAAAGCGACTGCCGCCCGCTTGCCTCGCTGATCGCGTCGCTGCTTTCCGGGGGCGTCCCCGTGAGCGCCATGCGCGATCCCACGCGCGGCGGACTTGGCGCGACACTCTGCGAATGGGCGGGTGGCGCGGAAGTTGATATCATCGTGCGGGAAGAGTCCCTGCCCGTGCGGGAGGACGTGCGCGCCGCCTGTGCGCTGCTCGGGCTTGACGCGCTGTTTGCCGCAAACGAGGGCGTCTGCGCCTTTGCGGTGCCGCGCTCTTGTGCAGAGGAAGCGCTGCGGCTATTGCGCGCACATCCCGACGGGCGCGCGGCGGCGCTCGTCGGCGAGGCCGTGCCCGGCACGGGGCGCGTAATGATCGAAACGGAATTGGGCGCGCTGCGGCTGTTGACGCTGCCTGCCGGCGAGCTGCTGCCGCGTATCTGCTAGGGCGCGGCATCTTGATTAGGAGGGGTTTTATGGTCCTTCTGCTATGCGTATGTACGCCGCTTTGCGGGGCGTTTTTGCTGCCGCTGATCGGCGGGAAGTCGCCGAAGCTGAGAAACGCGGCGGCGCTCGCGTTCGTGCTTACGGCGCTCTGCCTTGCCGGCGTACTGACGGCGCGCCTTCTATCCGGAGGCGAGCCGCTTTCGCTCGGCATCATGCTGCCGCTCGGGCTGTCGATGGGTTTGAACGCGGACGCGCTCGCGGTGTTTATGATCCTTACGGCCGCCGCAGTCGGCGCGGTGATCGTCGTCTATTCGTTCGGCTACATGAAGGAGTACGCGCACCTCGGCGAGTATTATATGATGGTGACCTTCTTCATCGGTTCGATGGCGGGGCTTGCGCTTTCGACGAACCTCATAGAACTGTATCTCTTCTGGGAGCTTTCGTCGCTTTGCAGCTGGCGGCTCATCGGCTTCTACCGCGACGAAACCTCGGTTTCGCGCGCGAACAAGGCGTTTCTTGTGACGGTGTTCGGCGCGCTCGTGATGCTGCTGGGTTTTTTCGGCGTCTACGGCGCGGCGGGTACCTTTGAGCTTGCCGCGCTCAAGGGCTTTACGCCGCCTCTCTGGGCGTCGGCGCTGATCCTCGTGGGCATCCTCTCGAAGTCCGCCTCGTTCCCGCTGCACAACTGGCTGCCGGACGCCGGCGTCGCGCCCTCGCCGGTGACGGCGCTTTTGCACGCGGCGGTGCTCGTCAAGATCGGCGTGTTCGCCTACGCGCGCATCTTCGCCGATACGTTTGCGCCGCAGGCCGCCCTGATGCGTATCGTGCCGATCGTCGCGGCGGTTTCGGCGCTGCTCTCGGCGGGCTGCGCGCTTGTGGCAACCGACATCAAGCGCGTCGTGGCCTATTCGACGATCAGCCAGCTTGCGTTCATTTTGCTCGGGCTCTCCGCGGGCGGCAAGACGGGCTTTATCGGGGGCTTGCTCTACATCCTCGCGCACAGCGTGGCGAAGGCGGGGCTGTTTCTCTGCTGCGGCATCGTCGAGCACAACACGCACACAAAGGATATCGGCAAAATGGGCGGCCTTGCCCGCACGATGCCGAAGACCGCCGCGGCGTTTCTTCTCTGCGCCTTCTCGGTGATGGGCATTCCCCCGTTTTCCGGCTTCTTTGCCAAGTACCTTGTCATCGGCGGGGCCGTCGAGGCCGGACGGCCGTGGATCGCGGCGGTGTTCATACTCGGCGCGGTCATGACGGTGCTCTACCTAATGCGCCTGTTCGTTAAGGCGTTCCTCGGCCCGCCGAGTTTTCCGCAGGCGCGCGAGGGCACGCGGGAGATGGTCGGCATGGTTGTGCTGCTCGCGGCGCTTTCGCTCGCGCTCGGGTTTTTGATGCGCTATCCCTCGGCGCTTGCCGAGATGGCATGGGAGGCGATTGCCGGATGATCTATCTTCTGCTTACGCCGCTTTTCGGCGGCGCGCTCCTCTGGCTGCTGTGCAGACGCTATGCCGCGAGCCTTGCGGTCGCGCTGCTCGCCGCGGCGGGACACCTTGCGCTTGCGATATGGCTGTATCGTGCGCCGGGGACGCTCACGCTGCCATGGATGCCGTACGGTTTTTCTTTCGCGCTTACGGGCAACGCGGTCTCTATGATGTTCCTGCTGCTCGGGGCGGCGCTGTTTTTGCCGCTTGCCCTCTTCTCCGCGCGCTTTTGCAAGGACAAGGCCTGGGGCGGCGCGTATCTGTTTTTGCTGTTTTTGAGCGTAACGATGCTCGACGGCGCGCTGCTCTCAGACCACCTGGGGCTCATGCTCTTCTTCTGGGAGGGGCTGCTTACTACGCTCTTTGGCATGCTGCTGCTGAAAAACCGCGACAACCCGAAGACGGCGATCAAGGCGCTCGCACTCTCCGGCACGGCGGATTTGATCCTCATGCTTGGCGTTGTGGCGACGAGTCGCGCCGCCAGGACGGCGCTGCTGGGCGGGATGGACAAACTGCCCGTCTCCGGCCTCGGTGCGCTCGGCTGCGCCTGCCTGCTGCTTGGGGCGCTCGGCAAGGCGGGGTGCTTCCCGTTCCATTCCTGGATTCCCGCCGCCGCGGCGGACGCGCCGACGCCGTTTCTCGCGGCGTTTCCCGGCTCTCTTGAGAAGGTTGCGGGCATCTATCTTGCCGCGCGCGTCGTCTATCAGGTCTATGACGTGGTGCCCGGCTCGCCGATGAGCACGGCGATGATGCTGCTTGGCTGCGTGACGCTGCTTGGCGGCGTGGCGATGGCCCTGATACAGAAGGATATGAAGCGCCTGCTTTCCTACCATGCGATTTCGCAGGTGGGCTATATGGTGCTTGGGCTCGGCACGGGCCTGGCCGTCGGCCTTGCCGGCGGGGTATTCCACATGCTCAACAACACGCTCTATAAGGCCGGATTGTTCATGGCGGCGGGCGCGCTCGAAATGCAGACGGGCACGACTGACCTCAAGCGCCTTGGGGGATTACGGCGCGTGATGCCGCTCACCACCGTGTGCGTGCTGATCTTTGCGTTTTCGATCGCGGGCTTTCCCCTGACAAACGGCTTCCTCTCGAAGGAGCTGATCTTCGACGCGGCGCTTGAAAGCGGGGTCGGCTACTACCTTGTGGCGCTTGCGGGCGCGTTTATGACGGCGGCGTCGTTTCTGAAACTCACGCGCGCGGCTTTCTTCGGCGAATTGCGCTCCCCAAGGCGCGAAACGCGTGAGGTCGGCTGGGCGATGAGCGCGCCGATGCTCGCCCTCGCCGCCGGGTGTATCGTCGCCGCCGCCGCCAATGCGCTGCTGCTCGATGGCTTCATCGGGCGGGCGTTCGGGCTGGAGGAGTCGTTTTCGGGCTTTCCGCATTCGGTTCCGCTCGTGCTGATTTCATCCGCGGTGCTCGCTCTTGCGGCGCTCGATCACCTGTACGGCGCAAAAAAGGACGGCGGCGCGCTGCACGCGGCCGACCACCTGCACCATCTGCCGCTCGTAAACGGCGCCTACGACGCTGCCGAGCGCGGGCTGCTCGATCCGTATACCTGGCTAAACCGCGCCATGGAGGGCTTTGCACGCCTCTGCCAAACGATTGAAAACGGCGTGACGTGGCTCTACGATCGCGCGCTGCCGGGCGTTGTGCGCGGCCTTGGCGACGCGCTCTCGCGCCGTGTCAACGGCCGGCTCTCGCGCTATTTAAACCTTGCGATACTCGGCATGCTCGCCGTCGCGGCGATCTTTGCCTGGGTGCTGCGTTAGGGGAGGGGATTGTATGGGTGTTTTAAGCGTATGCGCGCACGGCTTCGTGCTTGGCCCCATCCTGATCGTGCTGCTCTACAACGCGATATCGCGCGACTTTGCGCGTCGGCACGTCGTGTGGTTCGCGGGGCTTGGCGCGCTCTGGCAGCTCTGCTGCGCCATCGTCGGCTGGCTTGCGATGCGCGCTCTGTCGCTTTCTTCCTACAGATTCTCCGTGCTCTGGAACTGGCGCACGCCCGGTTCCGCGTATTTTGAGCTCACCGCGACGCGGCTTGTGTTCCTGTTCGTCATCGGCATGGTATCGTTTGTGTCGGCGCTGATCGCGCACAAAACGGTCGATCGCAACCGCTCGTCGTACACGAATCTGCTCATGATCCTGCTGCTCGGCATGAACGGCATGCTGCTTGTAAGCGACCTCTTTTCCCTCTACGTGTTCATGGAGGTCACGGGCATCTGCTGCTTTGTGCTCATCGCCATGTTCCACACGCGCGCGGATCTCGAGGGCTCGTTTAAATACCTTGTGATGTCGGAGCTTGCGAGCATATTCATCCTCTCGGGTCTCGCGTTTCTCTTTATGAAGAACGGTTCGCTTGGCTACGAGGACCTCGCGGGCTTTTCCGCCGAACTGGAGGCGGGCAGCCTGCCGGATCTGCTCGCGCACGTGGGGTTGATCTTCCTGCTTTCGGGCTTTGCGCTCAAGGCGGGCGTGGCGCCGTTTCACAGTTGGCTGCCGGACGCCCACCAGAGCGCCGATACGTCCGTGTCGGTGCTGCTTTCGGGCGTCGTTATCAAGGTGGCGGGCGTCTACGGGCTGATCGTATTGACAAAGCTCTTCGGCGCGTTCGCGCCCGTGCGGGCGACGCTTGCGGTGCTGGGGCTCGTCACGATAGCCGTCGGCGCGCTGCTTGCCGGGCGGCAAGGGCACTTTAAGCGCGTCGTGGCGTATTCGAGCGTATCGCAGGTGGGCTACATCCTGCTTGCGCTCTCCACGGGCACGACGCTCGGGCTTGCCGCGGCGCTCGCGCATGTGTTCAGCCACGCGGCGTTCAAGTCCACGCTCTTTGCCAACGCCGCCGCCTTGCACGAGCAGGCGGGCACGCTCGAGCTTCGTGAACTGGGCGGGCTGGACGCGCGTATGCCGGCGACGGCGTTTACCTCGGTGGTGGCGTTTCTCTCGACGGCGGGCGTGCCGCCGACGGCGGGGTTCTGGTCGAAGCTACTGATTCTGCTCGCGCTGTGGACATCCGGCCAAAGGACGCTTGCGGGCGCGGCGCTGCTACTAAGCATACTGACCGCGGCGTATCTGTTACGCCTGCAAAAGCGCGTGTTCTTCGGCAGGACGCCTGATTCGCTAAGACATGTTACGGAGGTGCGCGGTACGGTGCTCGTGGCGGAGCTATTGCTGAGTGCGGCGACGCTCGGCGTCGGGCTGGCGTTTCCGGCGGTGCTCGCGTACCTTCATGCGCGCGGCATTCTATAGGGAGGGGGAAGGGATATGCGCATCATCGGCATCATAGCGGCCGCGCTGACGCTTCTCTTCGGCGTCTATGCGGTGATGGAGCGGAGCATCCTGCGCGCGGCGATCGGGCTTGCGCTCTCGAGCGCGGCGCTCTCCGTGCTGCTCTACGACATGGGCGGGGCGCTCGCCTCGATGTTTGAGCTTTCGGTATGCTCGGGGCTTGTGACGGTAATCTTTATATCGGGCATCAGCCTTTCGCAGTCGCCCAAGGTCGAGGTGCGCCGCGCGTACCGCGACCGCGAGCGCAACCGCTACCTGCCGCTTGTGCTCGTCGGCATCGGCGGGGCGCTTGTTACTACGGCGCTGCTGCTCGGCTTTGAGGAGCCGGCGCTCGCGGCGAACACGGGCGCAAACGTGCGCGAGGTCTTTTGGGACGCGCGGCAGACGGATGTGTGGGGGCAGATCGCGGTGATCTTGTGCGGCGGCGTCGCGGTGGCGGTGCTGTTTCGGGAGGAGAGGTAGCATGGGACTTGTAACGGCACTGCTCATTGCGGGCGCGCTGATGATCGCCGCGGGGTGCTGGTGCCTCGTGCGCACCTATCATATGCTCAAGATCACGATCGGCATCGAGGTCGCGATCAAGGGCGTTACGATGTTTTTGATCCTCGCGGGCGACGTAAGCGGACAGGTGGCGCTCGCGCAGTCGTTCGTGATCACCGTGATGGTCGTCGAGATCATCGTGGCGGTGGTCGGCACAGGCACGGCGGTGGGGCTGTTTCGCAAATACGGCAACATGGACGTGCGCAACCTCAACCGTCTGAGGGGGTAAACAAGTATGAAGGAACTCCTTTTTTCCCCGCCGGTGACGTTCGCGGCGTTTCTCATCGTGTGCTTCATCGCCCTGCGGGTTTTAAGCGCGCAGGCGGCGCGCGGCGAGCAGAACGAGCGTGCGCTCGACCCCTACGCCTGCGGGCAGAGGGACTTTGAGCACTACGTCAACCCGAACTACATGCAGTTTTTCCGCTATGCGTTCGCCTTTACGGTGATGCACGTGCTTGCGCTCGTCGTGGCGAGCGCGCCGCCGGACGCGCTCGCGCTGCCGCTGGCCTACGTCGCCGCCGGCGTGCTCGCGCTCGTGACCATCTTCCGCAAATAGGGAGGAAGCTTATGAAGCTCATCGAAAAGGCCGTCGCCTGGGGGACGAGAAAATCGCCCTGGGTGATCCACTTCAACGCCGGCGCCTGCAACGGCTGCGACATCGAGGTCGTCGACGCGCTCACGCCCCGCTTCGATCTCGAGCGCGCGGGTGTGCTCAAACAGGGCAGCCCGCGCCATGCGGATGTGCTCCTTGTCACGGGCGCCGTGACCTTGCAGGTGCGCGACCGGCTGCTGCAGATCTACAACCAGATGCCGTCGCCGAAGTTTGTCGTCGCCGTCGGGGCCTGCGCCTGCACGGGCGGCATTTTCCGCGACAGCTACTGCGTCACGGGCGGGGTCGACACGGTTCTGCCCGTGGATATCTACGTGCCGGGCTGCGCGGTGCGGCCCGAGGTGCTTACCGCGGCTGTAACGAAGCTGCTTGAGACGCTTGAACAAAAAGAAGCGGCCGAGAAGAAAGAACAGCGCGCGAAAAAGCGGCGCGTTAAGCGCCCTGCCGTGCCGGCGGGCGAGCCGGACGGAACCGCGCAGGATGTGAAGGAGGAAGGGGAAAACCATGGAACAACAGCTCGTTAAGGCGTTGATCGCACGCTTTCCCGACCTGGAAGGCAAGGTGCGCGTGGCGCGGCCGATGCGCGTGTTTCTCGAGCCGCTCGAACGCGAGCGCTTCTACAAGGTGATCGCCTTTCTGCACGACGAATTGGGGCTTACGCGCGGGCACAACGTCGTCGGCACCGACGAGGGCCAGAACCTCGGCTTTCTCTACCTCGTCTCGGGGGCGGACAATATCATCGTCGCGCTGCGCACGTTCGCGCCGAAAGCCGCGCCGCACATCCGCTCGATGACGGCGCTCTATCCCTCTTTTGTGCTCTTTGAGCGCGAGCTTTGCGACCTCTTCGGCGCGATCGTCGAAGGGCTGCCGGCGGGCCCGCGCTATCCGCTGCCCGACGGTTGG
>CAYMSL010000013.1:0-22812 GCA_964393095.1 uncultured Oscillospiraceae bacterium
AGACCCGCCGCTGGAACCCGAAGATGAAGGAATACATCTTCACCGAGCGCAACGGCATCTACATCATTGATTTGCAGAAAACCGTCAAGAAGATCGACGAGGCGTACTATTTCGTGCGCGACATCGCCATGGACGGCGGCAACATCCTGTTCGTGGGCACCAAGAAGCAGGCGCAGGAATCCATCGAGCAGGAAGCAAAGCGCTGCGAGATGTACTTCGTCAACCAGCGCTGGCTCGGCGGCATGCTCACCAACTTCAAGACCATCCAGGGCCGCATCGCGCGCCTGCGCCAGATCGACCAGATGGAGGTCAACGGCGACTTCGACCTGCTGCCCAAGAAAGAGGTCGGCAAGCTTCGTCTTGAGAAGGAAAAGCTCGAGCGCAACCTCGGCGGCATCAAGGATATGAAAAAACTCCCCGGCGCGCTGTTCGTCGTCGACCCGCGCAAGGAGCACATCGCCGTGGCCGAAGCGCGCACGCTGAAGATTCCGATCATCGCCATCATCGATACGAACTGCGACCCGGACGAGGTCAGCTACCCCATTCCGGGCAACGACGACGCGATCCGTGCGGTCAAGCTCATCACATCCAGGATGGCCGACGCCGTGATCGAAGGCAAGCAGGGCGAGCAGATGACGGATTCCGCGCCGGCGGCCGCCGCGCAGGAAGCCGCCGAGGCGTAACTGAACCGATCAGGAGGGATACATATGTTTACGGCCAAAGACGTAATGGCGCTGCGTGAAGCGACGCAGGCCGGCATGATGGATTGCAAGAAGGCGCTCACCGAGTGCGAAGGGGACTTTGAAAAGGCCAAGGACTATCTGCGTGAGAAGGGTCTCGCCGCGAACGCGAAGAAGGCCGGCCGTATCGCCGCCGAGGGCGCGGTGGGCGGTTACCTTTGCGCTTGCGGTACGGGCGTGATCGTGGAGGTTAACTGCGAGACGGACTTTGTCGCGAATACCGACGACTTCAAGGGCCTGCTTTCGCTGCTCGCCGAGCAGATCGGCAAGCAGAATCCCGCGGACGTCGACGCGCTGCTTCTGCAGGACGCCATCCGCACGCCCGGCACCTCGATTTCGGACGTGTTCAACACGACCGCCGCAAAGATCGGCGAGAAGGTCAGCATTCGCCGCTTTGCCCGCTACGAGGGTGTGGTGGACATCTACATTCACCTTGGCGGTAAGATCGGCGTGCTTGTTGAGCTGGATGCCCCGGCGTCCGCAAAGGACAACGCGGCGCTCAAGGCGGTGGCGCACGATATCGCCATGCACATCGCCGCCGCGCGTCCCGCATACCTCGACCGCTCCGAGGTGCCCGCCGAGGAGATCGAGCACGAGAAGGAGATCAACCGCGCGATGGCGCTCAACGAGGAGAAGCCAAAGCCCGCGGCTGTGATCGAAAAGATGCTTCTTGGCCGCATCGACAAGTTCTATAAGGAAAACTGCCTGCTCGAGCAGCTCTTCGTCAAAGATTCGACGCTGACGATTACGAAGCTCCTCGAAGGCGTTTCCAAGGAGGTCGGCGCTCCGGTCGGCATCAAGCGCTTCGTGCGATACGAGATGGGCGAGGGACTCCAAAAACGCGAGGATGACTTCGCGCAGGAGGTCATGAGCCAGACCAAGGGTGTCTGATCGAAAGAAAATAAGGGAACACGTTGAAGAAGCGTGTTCCCTTTTTCGGATGGAGCTGTGCCGCGGAGGCTGCGGGCGGTTAATGCTTGTTTTTTGAACAGGCGCGCCGCGCGCGGATTCGCCGCACGGGAGCGGGTCACCGCGAGGAAGACGATCCGCCGCGGGGCGGATTCGTTTGAGAAAGGATGGGTAAGATGTATCAACGCGTATTGCTCAAGATCAGCGGCGAGGCGCTCTCGTCCGAACGCGGCCCGGTGTGCGCCGAGACCGTGGCGCGCACGGCGCAGATGCTCCGGCGCGTACACGAAAAGGGCGTGCAGATCGGCGTGGTCGTCGGCGGCGGCAACATCATGCGCGGCCGCAGCGCTGAGGGTATGGAGCGTAACCGCGCCGACCACATGGGCATGCTCGGCACCGCAATCAACGCGCTTGCCCTTGAAGATGCGCTCGAACGCCTCGGCGTGCCGTGCGTCGTACTTTCCGCGGTGGAGATGCAGCGCTTCTGCGACACCTATTCCGCGCGCTTAGCCAAGGGGGCGCTTGACGCGGGCAAGGTCGTGCTCTTCGCCTGCGGCAGCGGCTGCCCGATCTTTTCGACGGATACGGCGGCGGCGCTGCGGGCCGCGGAGATCGGCGCGGACGCGCTGCTGCTGGCAAAAAACGTCGACGCGGTCTACTCGGATGACCCAAAGCGCAACCCGGACGCCGTGCGCTATACGCGCCTTTCCTACGAGCGCGTCGTGCAAGAAGGCTTGCGCGCGACCGATCTAACCGCCATTACGCTCTGCCGCGAACAGCATATTCCAATCCGCGTGTTTGCGCTCGAGAAGATCGAGTCGATCTTCGAGGATGATTCGGTCGGCACCTGCATCGGCGAGGCGGAGTAGGCGTTGTCGCTACGGCGGATAAATCCCTCTGGGAATTTCAGGCTTGTAAGGCCTGCGCGCTTTATAGTAGAATAAGTGGAACAGGAGGGCAGGAATATGGCAGCAGATTTGATTGATTGCACGAAACAACGCATGAACAAAACCATCGAAGTGCTGAAATCCGAGCTGGGCGGCCTCCGCGCCGGGCGCGCAAACCCGCAGCTTTTGGATCGCATTCTGGTTGATTATTACGGAACGCCAACGCCCATTCCCCAGCTTGGCAATGTCTCGACGCCTGAGGCGCGCATGCTTGTGATCTCCGTTTGGGACCAGAAGGCCATCCCGGCGATCGAGAAGGCCATCCAAAAGTCCGATCTCGGCATCAACCCCGCCAACGACGGCAAGGTGATTCGCCTGCTTTTCCCGGAGCTCAACGAGGAGCGCCGCAGGGAGCTTGTCAAGGTCATCCGCAAGAAGGGCGAGGAGAGTAAGATCGCCATCCGCGCGATTCGGCGCGACGCAAACGAGCAGATCAAGAAGGATCGCAAGAACTGCGAAATCACCGAGGACGATCAGAAGGATCTTGAGGAGCGGGCGCAGAAGCTCACCGACGAGCTCATCAAGGAGATCGACATGATCATCGCCGCGAAGGAGAAGGAGATTCTCGCGGTTTGACGAACGTACTCGGCTATCCGCTCGCGGCGGCGACGGCGCTGCTCGAGCGCGAAGGCTTTGCGGTGGAGAGTTTCGAGACGCGCTCGAAGACGGGCGCGCCGGAGGGGACGGACGCGCGCGTTGTGCGACAGACGCGCACGGAGCGCGGGGTGCTCCTGCTGTTTTCGGTGTTTAAGACCGAATTAAGTGAAACAAACGCGTAAGGCGCAGGGTGTTTTCGCTTTGCGCCTTGCGTATTGGGACGGAACATGGCTGCTTATACGGGCGAAGAGATACATGCGCTGGGTCTAAAGCGCGAAACGCTGCCCGCGCATGTGGCGATCATTATGGATGGCAACGGCCGCTGGGCCAAGCGCCGGCTGCTGCCGCGCTCGCTCGGACACCGCGCGGGTGTGGATCGGCTGCGCGGCATCATCCGCCTCTCCTCGGATCTTGGGATTCGCGCGCTTACGCTCTACGCCTTCTCCACGGAGAACTGGCGGCGGCCTTCCGACGAAGTCGGCACGCTGATGGGTCTGTTGATCGAGTATTTCGAGAAGGAGATCGACGAGTTGCATGCCAACGCCGTTTGCATCCGCGCCATCGGCGAGCTGGAGAGCCTGCCTGCGCAAGTGCGTTCGGCGGTGCAGCGCGCCTGTGAGCGCACGTGCGGTAACGGCGGCCTGCGGCTGAACATCGCGCTCAGCTACGGAGGCCGGGCGGAGATTCTGCGCGCGGCAAACGAAGCCGCCCGCGCGGCGGCCGCGGCGGGGCAAGCAGAGATCACGCCCGCGCTGTTCGAGTCGTTTCTCTACACGAACGGTTTGCCGGAGGTTGATTTGCTGATTCGCACGAGCGGCGAACAGCGCATATCGAACTTTCTGCTCTATCAGATTTCCTATGCCGAGCTGATCTTTACCGACGCGCTTTGGCCGGATTTTACAAACGAGCGCTATGTCGAAACGCTGGCGGAATACGCCCGGCGCTCCCGAAGATATGGCGGATTGGAGGATGAGGCTTGAAGACGAGAATACTCGTCGGCATACCGCTGGTGCTGCTGATGATCGTGGCGCTCTATTTTGGAGGGTACACGCTGCTTGTTACGCTGTCGCTGTTTTCGTTTGCCGCCGTCTACGAGATCGGGCTGCTGTTTCGCCGTAAGGGATTTTATCCGATTATGGGCCCGGCGTACCTGTTTGCGCTGACATTCTGCTTTGTCTACCGCTTCTTCGGCCTGCTTCCGATGATCGTTCTCTACATGGCGGCGGTCATGACGACGATGATGGCGGCGCTCCTGAACAAGGCCCGCTCGATGAGCGACGCCGTGCCGTCGCTGTTCATCTTTTGCTACCCGACGCTGTTTCTTGTATGCATGCTGCTCGTCTACTTCAGCTTCGACCGCTCGATCGCGCTCATCGCCGCGGGCATGGCGTACGCCGCGCCTTCCTGTGCGGACACGTTCGCCTACTTCGGCGGCACGCTGCTTGGCCGCCATAAGCTCTGCCCCGGCATCAGCCCCAAGAAGACCGTCGAGGGCGCTGTGTTTGCGCTGATCGGCGGCGTGCTCTGCGGACTTGGCATGTCCTACCTTCAGCGCGTCTGGGGCGAGAGCGTGCATCCCGCCGTGCTGATGCTGCTTGGGTTTGGCTGCGGCGTACTCTCCGAGTTTGGCGACCTGTTCGCATCCGCGCTCAAGCGCTGGGCGAACATCAAGGATTTTTCAAGCATATTCCCGGGCCACGGCGGCGTGGTTGACCGCATCGACAGCATCCTCTTTTGTGCGCCGCTCGTGCTGTGCGTGTTCGTCGTGCTCGGCGAGTTGAGCATAATCTAGGCGGAAGGGCGCATAGGATGTCGAAGCGAATCACGGTGCTCGGCAGCACCGGCTCCATCGGAAGACAGGCGCTCGAGGTCATCGCTTCCCACCCGGAGGAGATGACGCTGTTTGGCATTTCCGCGCGCGCAAGCGCGGAGCAGCTGCTCGAGCAGGCGCACCGCTTCCGGCCGCGCTATGTCGCCTGCGAAACGCCGCTCGATGACGCGCTGCTGCCGGCCGGCACGGAAGCCATCGTGGGCGCGGACGCAAGCGAGCGGCTGGCGGAGGCAAACGAGGCGGACACCGTCGTGCTCGGCATCAGCGGCTTTGCCGCGCTCGGGCCGCTGCTAAAGGCACTGCGGCAGGGAAAACGCGTGGCGCTTGCCAACAAGGAGAGCATCGTCTGCGGCAAGGCGCTCATCGGCGACGCGCTCGCGCAATGCGGCGGCGAGATCATCCCGGTGGACAGCGAGCATTCGGCCATCTTCCAGTGCCTGCAAGGCGGACGGCGCGACGAGGTGACGAAGCTGATACTTACCGCCTCCGGCGGGCCGTTCTGGCGCATGGAAAAAAGCGAACTGGAGCAAGTTACGCCCAATCAGGCGGGCTCGCACCCAACCTGGCGCATGGGCAGGAAGATCACGATCGATTCCGCGACGCTCTTTAACAAGGGACTTGAGGTGCTTGAGGCGGCGTATCTCTTCGACTTTGACGCCGAACACATCGACGTGCTGATCCACCCGCAGTCGATCGTGCACTCGATGGTCGCCTACCGCGACGGCACCGTGATGGCCAATATGAGCCGTCCCGACATGCGCCTGCCCATACAGTACGCGCTCACCTACCCGGAGCGGCAAAGCTCCGTCTGCGCGCCGCTTCAGCTGGAGCTTGAGGAGCCGCTTTCGTTCCACCGGCCGGACTTTGCCCGCTTCGGCGCGCTGCGGCTGGCCTACGAGGCGCTGCGGCAGGGCGGCACATACCCAACCGCATATAATGGCGCAAATGAGGCGGCGGTGGAAGCATTTTGCGACGGACGCATCGGCTTTCTAGACATCGAGCGGACGGTGGATTATACTCTTAGCGGGCATTCCTCCGGCAGCGTAAAAAGTCTCGAGGATGTGATCGACGCCGACCGGCGCGCGCGCGCGCTGGCGTTACAGTGCGTCGGGCGCATCGCCCGTGAAAGGCGGAATACGAATTGACCACAGCATTATCGATTCTGGCGGCGCTCCTGCTGCTTTCGTTGCTCGTGACGATTCACGAGCTTGGTCACTATACGGCGGGGCGGCTGCTCGGCTTTAAGATCGTCGAGTTTTCGATCGGCATGGGCCCGGTGCTGCTCAAAAAAACCAGGGACGGCATCCGGTATTCGCTGCGCGCGCTGCCCATCGGCGGCATGTGCCGCTTCTATGGCGAGGACGAGGCGGCGGCGGATAACCGCAGCTTCAACGCGCAGGCCGTCTGGAAGCGCGTCGTCGTGGTGCTCTCCGGCCCGGTGATGAACCTGCTTTTCGCACTGCTCTGCGCGCTCTTTACCCTTTCGCTCTTTGGCGACTATATGCCCGCCGTCTACGAGGTTTCCGGAACGGATACGCCGGCGTACGCGGCCGGTCTGCGGGTCGGCGACGTGATTACGAAGATCGACGGCAAGCGTGTGACGTTCTATTCCCAGACGGTCGATATGATCCAGGCGGTCAAGGGCAGCGATACGACGCTCACCGTCATCCGCAACGCGGGCGAGGTGGAGCTTGCCGTGCACAATCTCTACAACGCCGAGGCGGGCAAGAACCTGCTCGGCGTTACGATCAGCCCCGAGCGCGTCCGCTTTGACGCGGCGGGGACGCTGACGCATTCCTTCTCCTACATCACCGCGACATTCAAGGACTCGCTTTCCTTTTTCGGCAGGCTCTTTCAGGGCAACATTTCGAGCGGCGAGGTGGCGGGGCCGGTCGGCATCATCGCCTATATCAGCGAGGCCGTGCGTTCGAGCGCGGAGACCGTGCTGCGCTTTGCCGTACTCATCAGCGCAAGCCTCGGCATTATGAACCTGCTGCCGCTGCCGGCACTCGACGGCGGGCGGCTGCTCTTTATGCTCATCGAAGCCGTGCGCGGCAAGGCGATACCGGCCGAAAAAGAGGGCATCATCCACTTTGTCGGCCTGATTCTGCTCTTTGGGCTTATCATCTTTTTGACCTACAACGACATCACGAATCTGATTCGAGGATAGCGCGGTGCGAAGGGTAACAAGACAGGTTGCGGTTGGCGCGGTGCCCATTGGCGGCGATGCGCCGGTTTCCGTACAGTCCATGACGAATACCGATACGCGAAACGTCGAGGCCACGTGCGCGCAGATTGCCGCGCTGGAAAACGCCGGCTGCGACATCGTACGCGTCTCGGTCTACGATATGGCCTGCGCAAAGGCGCTTGCCGATATTCGCGCGCGCATCAACATTCCGCTTGTGGCGGATATCCACTTCGATTACCGCCTCGCGATTGCCGCCATCGAGCACGGCGCGGACAAGCTGCGCTTTAACCCGGGAAATATTGGCAGCGAGGAGCGCGTGCGACTGCTTGCCGACTGCGGGAAGGCGCACCATACGCCCATTCGCATCGGCGTCAACGGCGGTTCGCTTGAGCCCGAGTTGCGCCATAAGTACGGCGCGTCCACGCCGCAGGCGATGGCCGAAAGCGCACTTAAGCATGTGCGCATACTCGAACAGGCCGCCTTTTTTGACATCGTGCTTTCCCTCAAGGCCTCGAACGTAAGCGATACATTCGAGGCGTACCGCGAGATCGCAAAGCGCGTCGACTACCCGCTGCACGTGGGCGTGACCGAAACCGGAGACGCGGCAAGCGGCGTGGTCAAATCCGCCATCGGCATCGGAGCGCTCCTGCTCGAAGGGATCGGGGACACGATCCGCGTTTCCCTCACCGACGATCCTGTGCGCGAGGTGGAGACGGGGCTGCGCATCCTGCGCGCGCTGCACCTGCGTAACGACGATACCGAACTCGTAAGCTGCCCGACCTGCGGGCGCACGCGCGTGGACGTAAAGGAAATGGTAGAGCTTGTCTCACGCCGTCTGCCGAGGAACCGCGGCCATCTTCGGGTGGCTGTGATGGGCTGCGCGGTCAACGGGCCGGGCGAAGCCTCGGATGCGGACATCGGCGTGGCGTTTGGCAACGGCAACGGTATACTCTTTGTCGGGGGCGAGCAGGTCTATCACGGCCCGGCGGAATCGGTTGTCGACGAACTGATTCGGCGCGCGGAGGGCATGCTGGGGGAAAGGGAAGCGGGGGTTTGCAAGAAGAGATAGCGGCGACGCTGCGAAGCGTCGGCATTATGGATGAATCCGTCCGGCTCGATCATGTGACGCTCAACCGTGAGCAGAATCTGCTGACGGTCTATTTTTGCGCTTTGCGGGAGCCTGCGGCTGCCGAGTCCGAGCGGCTGCGCGCCGCGCTCGAGGAACTGCTTGGCAACACGCGCGTCGGCATTTCCTGGCTTGTCGAGCGCGCCGAGGAAGCGCAGCCTATGGAGGCGCCGGCCGCTGCGCCCGTGTCCGCGCCCGCACCCGCGGCAAAACCCGCGGCCAAGGGCAAGCGCGTGCTCTTTGGCGACTACGTCGTTTCAAACGGGCGCACGCGCATTCATGATCTTTCGGGCGAAGAGAAGCGCTGCATCATCGGCGGCGCGGTTGTGACGATGGCGGAGCGCGGCGCTTTTTCGAACAAGCGCAACAAACGCGCGCCCGGCGCGATGAATTACCCGCTGGATATAACCGTCTCCGACGGTACGGACTCCGTCTACTGCTCGGTGCTGCTCGAAACCGAGGAGCAGCGCGCTAAGCTCATGCGCGACCTTGAGGGCGTGCAGAAGAAGGGCGATCACGTGCTTGTCTCGGGTGCCTGCCGGATTTCGAAGCTGCTCGAAGAGCCTGTGGTGTACGTCAACGGACTCTGCACCGTGCCGTTTGCCGGGCGCGCGGACACCTGCGAAACAAAGCGCGTAGAGCTGCACTTGCACACGCGTATGTCGACGCAGGACGCCGTAACGGATGTGGGGAAAGCGTTCGAAACGGCCAAGCGCTTCGGGCATACGGCGCTTGCCGTGACCGACCACGGCGTCGTGCAGGCGTTTCCCGCCGCGGCAAAGGCCGCCGAGAAGACGGGCGTCAAGCCGATCTTCGGCGTGGAGGGGTACCTGAGGCGCGATGCGGAAAACGTGGACATGGCGCGCGATTTCGTGGTGTTCGACCTTGAGACGACGGGGCTAAAGCCCGAGCAGTGCGAGATCATCGAGATCGGCGCGGTCAAGATCGTCGCGGGCAAGGTCGTCGAGCGCTTTCAGACGTTCGTCCACGACGGCGGCGTGGTACCGCCGGAGATTACGCGGCTGACCGGCATATCGACCGACATGCTCGCGGGCGCGCCGACCTCGCGCGAGGTGCTCGGGACGTTTGCCGCGTTTGCGGAGGGATGCTGCCTCGTTGCGCACAACGCGGAGTTCGACATGGGCTTTCTGCGCGTGCACGGCGAGCGCTTCAGCCTGCGTTTCGAGCAGCCGTACGCCGACACGCTGATGCTCTCGCGCTATCTTTTGCACGATTTGATCAACCACAAGCTCGACACGGTCTGCCAAGCGCTCGACGTAGCGCTCAAGGCCCATCACCGCGCCTCGGACGACGCCGAGGCAACCGCCTATGTGTTTTTGAAGCTGCTTGCGCGTTTGCGGGCAATGGGCGTGCATACCCTCCCCGTGCGTACGGAGGCGCTGCGTACCACGGGCGACCAAAAACGCGGGAACACCCACCATATCATCATCCTTGCGCAAACGCAGGCAGGTATGAAAAATCTCTACCGCCTGGTGAGCTACGCGCACCTCGACCATTTCCACTATCATCCGGTCATACCGTTTAGCCTGCTGTCGATCTACCGCGCGGGCCTCCTGCTCGGCACGGCCTGCGAGCAGGGCGAGCTGTATACCGCGCTGCTTGCGGGCAAGTCGGAGGAGGTGGAGCGCCTCGCGCGCGACTATGACTACCTCGAGATTCAACCGCGCTGCAACAACGCGTTTCTCGTGCGCAATGGAACGGCGAGTGAGGAACGGCTGCTTGAAATCAACCGCGAAATTGTGTCGCTCGGCGAGCGGCTCGGTCTTCCCGTGGCGGCCACGTGCGACGTGCACTTTCTCGAACCGGAGGACGCGATCTATCGCGAGGTGATTCAAACAAAGCTCGGCCACGACGACGCGTCCGAGCAGCCGGCGCTCTATTTTCGCACGACCGACGAGATGCTCGCGGAGTTTGCCTATCTTGGGGATGAGACGGCGCGGCGCGTGGTGATCGATACGCCGAACGCCATCGCCGACCGCTGCGAAACGCTCGTGCCGTTTCCGGAGGGTACCCACGCGCCGAAGATTGAGAACGCAGACAAAATTTTGACGGACATGGTGCTTACCCGCGCGCGGGAAGTCTACGGGGAGTCGCTGCCGCCCGTTGTGCAGAAACGGCTCGATCGCGAACTGCGCTCGATTACCAAGCATGAATTTTCCTCCCTCTATCTTATGGCGCAGCGGCTTGTGCAGAAATCCAACACGGACGGCTACCTTGTAGGTTCGCGCGGTTCGGTGGGCTCCTCGCTTGTGGCGACGATGGCGGGCATTACCGAGGTCAACCCGCTCCAGCCGCACTACGTCTGCCCGAACTGCAAGCACGCGGAGTTTGAGGTCGATCGCACGCGCTATGCCTGCGGCGTGGATATGCCGGGTCTTGACTGCCCCGTCTGCGGCGCGCCGTACCAAAAGCTTGGCTTCGATATCCCCTTTGAGGTATTTCTCGGTTTCGAAGGCGACCAGACGCCGGACATCGACCTCACCTTCTCGGGCGACTACCAGCCGATCGCCCACCAGTATGTTGAAGAGATGTTCGGGCGGGGACACGCGTTTCGCGCCGGCACGATCACGGGCATCGCGGCCAAGACCGCCTACGAATACGTGCGTAACTTCGAGGAAAAGAGCGGCCGCGTGCTGCGAAAGGCGGAGCGCGAGCGCATTTCGCTCGGCTGCCAGGACGTGAAGGTGACCACCGGCCAGCACCCCGGCGGCATCGTCATCGTGCCCAGCGAGGACGATATCCTCGACTATACGCCGATCCAGCACCCGGCCGACAAGTCCGCGCGCAGCACGATCACCACGCACTTCGACTTCCACGCGATGGACGACCGGCTTGTCAAGCTCGACATCCTCGGCCACGACGATCCCACCGCGCTGCGTATGCTGCAGGAGTTGACCGGCGTCAACCCCGTCGATATCCCGCTCGACGATCCCGAGACAAGGCGCATCTACTGCTCGAGCGAGCCGCTCGGCGTGGACCTTTCCGCACTCAAGTGCGACGTCGGTACGCTCGGTACGCCGGAGTTCGGCACGGGCTTTGTGCGCGGCGTGCTCGAGGCCACGCGCCCGACGACGATTGAAGAACTTGTGCGCATCTCGGGCCTGACCCACGGCACGGACGTGTGGCTCGGCAACGCGGAGCCGCTTGTGCGCGAGGGCGTCGCAACGCTCTCCGAGGTCATCTGTACGCGCGACGACATCATGAATTATCTGATCATGCACGGCGTGGATGCTTCGAGCGCGTTTAAGATCATGGAGTCCGTGCGGAAGGGCAGGGGCCTTAAGCCCGATATGGAGCAGAAGCTCCTCGACAACGCGATACCCGACTGGTTTGTCGACTCCTGCAAGAAGATTAAATACATGTTCCCGCGCGGACACGCCGTGGCGTATACGATGATGTCCTTTCGCGTAGCGTACTATAAGGTGCACTGGCCGCGCGAGTTCTACTCGGTCTACTTTACCGTGCGCGCCGACCTCTTCGACGTTTCTCTCGCGTGCGGCGGGGCGGAGCGTGTGCTTGAGACGATCCGCGAGCTTGAGCGCGCGGCCTCCGGCATGCAGGATTCGGAGCGCAAGCGCACGAAGGATGTCATCACGATCCTCGAGGTGGTGTACGAAATGAACCTGCGCGGCATCGAGCTGCTCGGCGTAGACCTTTACCGCTCGGACGCGACGGCGTTTCGCATTGAGGACGGCGCGATACGCCCGCCGTTTAGCGCGGTGCCGGGTATCGGTTCGGGCGCGGCAAAGGCGCTTGCCGAGAGCCGCAGGGAGCGCAAGTTCCATACGATCGAGGATTTCCGCCGGCAGACCAAGGCCAACAGCGGCATTATTGCAGCGATGGAGAAGTGCGGCTGCTTCGAAGGAATGCTGGAAAGCGACCAGATTTCACTGTTTTGACTTGACGCGGTGCGCCCCTTGATATATACTTTTTTGGAGTAATCCTGCACTCTTTGGGTGTTCAGAATAGATGGCTGTCTCGAATAGAGTCTATGATGTGACCGTGCAGAGATTGTGCGGTTACATTTTTTATAGATCGGAGAAGAAATCATGTGGTGGCTATATTTCGCCATAGGCGGCGGCGCGCTGGCGATAGGTGTGCTGATCGGATACGTTTATCGCAGGAATGTCGCGGAGTCTAAGATCGCCAATGCCGAGGAGACTGTCAAACGCCTTTACGACGACGCCCAGCGCAGGGCGGAAGAAATCAAGAAGGAACGGGTTCTCGAGGCCAAGGAAGAGGTGTTCAAGGTTCGCTCCGAAGCGGAGCGGGAGAACCGCGAGCGCAGGGCGGAGGTTCAGCGCAACGAGCGGCGCATCTTCCAGCGCGAAGAGATGCTCGATAAAAAGAGCGACACGCTCGAGCAGCGCGAGACGGCGATCGCCGGCCGCGAGGCGGAGATTGAGCAGACCGAAGCTTCCGTGCGTTCGCTCTACGACCAGCAGCTGCGCGAGCTTGAGAAGATTTCCGGGCTCTCCATGGAGGCGGCGCGCGAGATTCTGCTTGCTAACGTCGAGCGGGACGCGCGGCACGACGCGGCGATCCTCCTGCGCGACATCGAGGCCAAGACCAAGGAGGAGGCCGACAAGCGCGCGCGCAACATCATCTCGCTTGCGATTCAGCGCTGTGCGGCCGACCACGTTGCCGAGGTGACGGTTTCCGTCGTGCCCCTGCCGAACGACGAGATGAAAGGGCGGATTATCGGGCGCGAGGGCAGGAACATTCGGGCGCTCGAGACCGCGACCGGCGTAGACCTGATCATCGACGACACACCCGAGGCGGTCATCCTTTCGGGTTTCGATCCGGTGCGGCGGGAGATCGCGCGCATCGCGCTTGAAAAGCTGATACTCGACGGGCGCATCCATCCGGCGCGCATTGAAGAAATGGTCGAAAAGGCCAAAAAAGAGGTCGATACCGCGATCCGCGAGGCCGGCGAGGCCGCCGTGCTCGAGGTTGGGGTCAACGGCCTGCATCATGAGCTTGTGCGCTATCTCGGCCGCATGCGCTACCGCACGAGCTACGGCCAGAACGTGCTCAAGCACTCGATTGAGGTTGCGCACCTTGCCGGCATCATGGCGGCGGAACTCGGCGCGAACGTGGCGCTTGCCAAGCGCGCGGGCTTGCTGCACGACGTCGGCAAATCCATCGATCATGAGGTCGAGGGGTCGCACGCGCAGATCGGCGCGGATCTTGCGAAGAAATTCCGCGAGAACAACGCCATCGTGCACGCGATTCTCGCGCACCACTGCGACGTTGAGCCGCAGACGGTCGAAGCGGTGCTCGTGCAGGCGGCGGATGCCATCTCGGCCGCGCGTCCCGGCGCGCGCCGCGAGACGCTCGAGACCTACATCAAGCGTCTCGAAAAGCTGGAGGAGATCGCCAACCTCTTCGAGGGCGTCGAGACCTCCTACGCGATTCAGGCGGGCCGCGAGATTCGCATCATTGTCAAGCCCGACCGGGTCAACGACAGCGACGCGGTGATCCTCGCGCGCGAGATTGCGAAGCGCATCGAGACCGAGCTCGAGTATCCGGGCCAGATCAAGGTCAGCGTAATCCGCGAGACGCGCACCGTCGACTACGCCAAGTGAGCGGTGTAAACATCTAAGACACCGGGAGGCATGAGTGGTTTCATGCCTCCTTTGTTCAGAATAGCGGCGGACTTGTTTGCCATGGCGCGCGCATATCGTGCAGGGAGGGGGGATGTTCATGCTGCCGATCGCTGACGGTCACTGTGATTTTCTCTACGGGATGGTGGAGTCCGGTTTTGATCTGACCGCGCCAAAGCGCAACCAGACCGTGATCCTCGACGATCTCGTCGCCGGCGGCGTCGCGCTGCAGTTTTTCGCGTGCTGGATCGATACGACGCTGCGCATGCCTCCGCTGCACCAGTGCCTCGCCATGATTGACGCCTACGAGCGCATACTTGCAAGCAATGCGAGGCTTACGCGGCTCACGCGCGATTTTGCGCCGGAGTCCGGCCGGATCGCCACCGTGCTCGCGGTGGAAGGCGGAGAGGCCATAGACGGCAGTCTCGCGGTGCTGCGCATGCTCTATCTCCTCGGCGTGCGCGCGATGACGCTGACATGGAACGAAAACAACGAGCTTGCGGGAGCTGCCATGGGCAAGGGCAACAAGGGCCTGAGCGCGGCCGGGCGCGAGGTGATCGACGAGATGTGCCGTCTTGGCATGGCCATCGACGTGTCGCACCTGAGCGATCGCGGCATCGAACAGGTGCTTTGCCGCGCCACGCGGCCAATCTTTGCGTCGCATTCCAACGCGCGCGGCGTATTCGACCATCCGCGCTCGCTGAGCGACACGCTGATACGCGAGATTGCGCGCCAGGGCGGCACGGTCGGTGTAAACTTTTTCTATCAACAGCTCTGCTCGGGCAGCGCCGCCTCTGCGGACGACGTCGCGCGGCACGCGGCACGTATCGCCGAGGTGGGCGGCATCGGCTGCTGCGCGATCGGCTCGGATCTCGACGGCATGACGCAGTACCCGCGCGACCTATGCACGAGCCGCGACATGCCGAGGCTGCTCGAGGCGCTTTTGCGCGTCGGCTTTACGGAGCGGGAGGTGCGGCGTATCGCGTATCAAAACCTGCATGATTATATCGTGCAATTTGTTTGACAGACGGCGGTGCGTTTGCTATAATACGCGTTGGACGTCTAGGGGCATGATGTAATGGTAACATAGCGGTCTCCAAAACCGTTCTTGAGGGTTCGAGCCCTTCTGCCCCTGCCAATTGAAAAGGCCATCCTTCAGGATGGCTTTTTATATTGCCTTTGGTTCAAAAGGGCTCGAAGCCGCGTAAAGAAAACGCCGCTGCGCGGCGGTTTTTGCACGCGGGGGAGCGAAAGCCCGCCGCCGTGCGGCGCGGAGCGCAAGCGGCAAGAGGTTTGAGCGAAGAGCCGTTCTGCCCCTATCATGAGTACCGACATTAGAGGTAATACAGATACCATGCCTCCCCCAGAATCGCAAGGTTCCGCGCTTTTTGCCCGTGTTGAGAAAATATGCTATGATGGAAGCAAAATATGGGTGAGCACCGCAGGAGGCGCTTGGATTGCGAAAGACAGCAAAGGCACATGGCACTTGCCATCGCATGTCAACATGGAGATTCTTCTGCTTTTTCATGATCTTTGCGGTTGGCATTCTTGCGCTCGCTACAACGCTTGCCAAACAATCGGCGAAAGAAAAGGTGAGCGATGTGCCCTTTATGGATTACGAAGATCTATATTTTTCGATACTGGATTTAACAGCCGGGCCGGAAGATGACGTACGGTTTGCGACGCTTCCGGAATCCGCGCAAGCTATGTATATTGCGGCCATTCTCGATATGGAAGTGCAGAACGGCGGGCTATGCCAGTTTTTCGTGAACTGCGGCTCTGCATATGCTGCGCGGACAGCAGACAGTCTGCACACGATCGGATTGGAGCCAATCAGCATTCTGTATGAATCATTTCTGTCGAATCATCAGATCGACCCAACCGACCTGGATTCCTTTCAAAGCGCTACTGAGGAGACTTTCGCCGCGCAATACGAACGCTATCCCTTTGGCGATTTTGACGGTGCTTACATGGACTTATGGGGGGAATTGGAGTTCAATAACGTCATGCTGCAATATGCCAACGACCATCCTGAGGCATTTTCTCATCAGCGATCATAGCGCATGTACCGCCATGGAATGCGTCACAAACGACCGTTGCGTGACGTTGCATCCGAATCTACTCAAGGCAAAATGCTTAACCAGCGTCGCATTCGACAGATGAAAAAGCCATTCTTTAGGATGGCCTTTTAAATTGCTGTTGCCTGCCGCAGAAAAGAACGCTAAGCCTCGAAAAGGATCTGTAAAACGGGCGGCCGTCTCGCCTATGCTGTCGGATCAAGGCAAGACGGCCGTCTGTTTGCAGGGGCGGGAGCTTTCTCGTCTATGCGCTTGCGCTGCGGATTTGCGTCAAAGGCATGCCGCCCATCATGAGGCCAAGCTCCTCGATGGTGGTCTCGTCCGGTCGCACAACGCCCATGATGCGCCCTTCATACATGACCGCGACGCGGTCCGAGAGCTTAAGCACCTCTTCGATCTCTGTGGAAACCAGCAGTACGCCGATGCCGGAGTCACGCTGCTCCATGATCTTCTTGTGGATATATTCAATTGCGCCGACGTCAAGGCCGCGCGTGGGGTGCATGGCGATGAGCAGTTCCGGGGCGCGGCTGATCTCGCGCGCGACGATCACCTTCTGCTGGTTTCCGCCCGAGAGGTTTTGCGCAAGCTCGAAGCGGCTCGGGGTCTTTACGCCGAACTCCCTGATGAGGCGGTTGCTGTAGCTGTCTACCGCGCTCTGGGAGATCATGCCGCGGCGTCCGAACATGGGCTTGTAATAGTCCTGCAGGATGAAGTTCTCGTTCAGCGTCATCGGCATAATGAGGCCCGTGCGCTGCCGATCCTGCGGAATATGCGAAACGCCGGCAGCCATGATCTTTCGCGTGCTGCTCTTGAGAAGATCCATCTCGCGGAAGTGCGCCTCGCCTTTAGCGCCCTTGCGCAGTCCGGTGAGACACTCGACAAGCTCGCTCTGGCCGTTTCCGTCGACGCCCGCGATACCGAAAATTTCGCCCGCATGGACTTCGAAGGCAACGTCGTCGAGCAGTTTCGTCTTGCCGTTCTCGCGCTCGAGCGAAAGGCCGTGCGTGGAGAGCACGACACGGCTCTGCGGCTGCGTCGTGCGGCTGATGGTAAAATCCACGTCGCGTCCGACCATAAGCCGCGCAAGGTCGCTGAGCTTGCAATCCTCGATGTTGTAGGTGCCGCAGGTTCGGCCAAGGCGCAGCACCGTTACGCGGTCGGAAATCTCCTTCACCTCGTTGAGCTTGTGGCTGATGAAGATCACCGTATAGCCGCCGGCTGTCAGGCCGCGTATCATGTTGAAGAGCTCGCCGGTCTCCTGCGGGGTCAGCACGGCGGTCGGCTCGTCAAGGATAAGGATGCGCGCGCCGCGATAGAGCGCTTTGACGATCTCCACACGCTGCCGTTCGCCCACCGAAAGATCGGCGACGCGCGCGTTGGGATCGATGTTCATGTGATACTGTGCGGCAAGCTTTCGTATCTGTTCGCAGGCGGTCTTGCGCTCGAGTTTAATCACGCCGCCCGCGCCCATGCCAATGAGGCAGTTCTCTGCCACGGTCATGGTCGGTATGAGCATGAAGTGCTGGTGCACCATGCCGATGCCGACGGCCATGGCGTCCTTGGCGGAGGAGAATTCGACGCAGCGGCCCTCGATGGAGATATCGCCCGAACTCGGGCGATACAGCCCGCAGAGGCAGTTCATCAGCGTGGACTTGCCCGCGCCGTTCTCGCCGAGCAGCGTGTGCACCTCGCCCTGACGCACCTCGAAGCAGACGTCGGCATTCGCTACGACGCCGGGAAAGATCTTGTAGATGTGCTTCATTTCCAGAATGGTTGCCATATCGCTCCCTCCTTAGCCTCTCTTGTAGGGCTTGCCGAGCCCGGCGGGCGCGATTGCGCTCTTGGCAAATACCGCAAGCACGATAACGGTCAGGATGTACGGCAGCATCGTGAGAAACTGATAGGGGATGTGCGCCGTCGACGCAAGCAGCGCGTTGCCCGCGACGGTGCCTGCCATAAACACCATGGCGGCCAGCATAACGCCGGAAGGCTTGTAACGTCCGAACACCACCGCGGCAAGCGCGATAAAGCCGCGGCCGGAGACCATTTCCTCGGAGAAAAACTTGGTCAGCCCCGTGGACATAAACGCGCCGCCCATCGCGATGATCATGCTGCCGATGACGATTGCCGCGTACTGCGAACGGTATACGTTGATGCCGAGCGTATCCGCGGCCTTGGGGTTCTCGCCGACCGCGCGCAGATTCAGCCCGGACTGCGTGCGGAAGAGATAGTGCGACATCAGCGGAACCATGAGAAACGCGATATAGACCAGCGGCATCTGCTTAAACAGCGCGTCTCCAAGAAAGGGGATCTTCGAAAGAAGCGGTACCCTCCAGTTTTGGTAGACGTCGATGAGCGGCACCGATGAGCTGACACCAAACATGATGCGAAACAGCGTGGCGGAAAGCCCCGAGCCAAGTACGTTGACAGCCGCGCCGACGACGACCTGGTTGGCGCGCAGCGTGACCGTCAGCAGCGCAAACAGCAGCCCTACGAGCAGGCCGGAGCCCATGGCAAAGAGCAGCCCCACCCAAACGCTGCCGCTTTTGTAGGAGCCGACGACCGCCATCAAGGTTGCGATGAGCATCGTGCCCTCCGCGCCGATGTTCATAATGCCCGCGCGGTTCATGAGCACAAGGCCGAGGCCGGCCAGTAGAATCGGCGTGGAAAGGCGGATATCCGTGGCAATCCAGCCGGAGAGTGTTGTAAGGAAATTCATCGCTTAAGCCTCCTTGCTTTTCTGCTGCTTCTTGAGACGGTACTCGTTCCAGATTTCGAGCAGCATGTGGCTTGCGACCACGGCGATGATCACGAAAGCCTGAATCACGCTTACGATCGCGTCGGGCACCTGCGCGCGCATCTGCATACGGTTGCCCCCCGCGCGAAACGCGCCGAAGAGCAGCGCGCCTACGATGATGCCGACGGGCGAGTTCATGCCGATGAGCGCCACGGCGATGCCGTCGTAGCCGTACCCCGGGGAAAAGGAAGCGTAGAGACGCCCCTGTACGCCGAGCACCTCGCTTACGCCCGCAAGTCCCGCAATGCCGCCGGCAAGGAATGTCACAAGCAGGATGTTTTGCCGGGTATTGATGCCGGAATATGCGGCCGCCTGCAGATTGTAGCCCGATACGCGTACCTCGTAGCCCTTCTTGCTCTTCCAAAGAAACAGCCAGAAGAGAAACACGAACAGCAGCGCGAGCAGGAATCCCCAATGCGCGCGCGTGCCGGGAATCAGCTTGCCGAACGCCGCGCTCTCGAGCACCGGCCGGGACTGGCCGGTCACCGTGCCCGGCGGTTCAAGCATGGGGCCGCCCGTGACCATGAATTCAATGAGGTAGATCGCAACGGTGTTGAGCATAACGGTCACGATGATCTCGCTCGCGCCGGACCAAACCTTGAGCGCGCCCGCAATCAGGCACCAGAGCCCGCCGCCGACAAAGCCCGCCAGGATGCACAGCACGATATGCAGCGCCGGCGGCAGGCCGGTAAAGCTGATGCCGACAGCCGCGGCAAACAGCGCGCCGATATACATCTGCCCTTCCATGCCGAGGTTGGTCAGGCCGCAGCGGTTGGCCAGCGCATAGCTCATGCCGGTAAACAGCAGCGGCGTCATCTTCACGAGCGTCTCGCCGATGGAGTTTTTGCTGCCGAACGCGCCTTCAAGCAGCGCCGAAAACGCCTTGAGCGGGCTGATGTCCATAAACTTGATAAGCCCCATACCGAGCAGGAGCGCCACCACGATTGCGGACACCGAAACAAAGGTTTGCCGCGCGACGTTCGACGAGGCGGCTTTGAGTTTTACCGAGTCGATCTTCTTCATGATTACTCACAATTCCGTCCGTATTTTAAAACAGGGAAGCGACAGGACGCATCCTATCGTCGTATCTGTATCATTCTAAGGTATCAGTCTGGGCGCATGGAACCAACCATGCGCCCAGACTTCGTGAATGGCCCGAATACCCTTAGTATTGACCGGCATATCCGCCAGAGAACAGCTTTTCGATAAACTCGTTGATCTCTTCCACCTTTTCGGCCGGCAGCTTTGTATCCCAGCCGTGCCAATCGGAGACGAGCGTGCCTTGCTGGTCGAGGTCGTAGGCAACCTTGCCGCTCTTCCAGTTGCCGGCGATGAACTGCTCAAACACGTTCATATAGATGTAGCTGAAGTTACGCATGACGCTGAGCACCACGGCGTTCGGCGCGATATCATACTGATCGCTGTTGAAGCCGAGCGCGTAGACACCAGCTTCTTCCGCCGCCCAGAGGCAGCCGAGCTGCGCGCTGTTGGCGGAGGCGCAGACCACGTCGTAATCCTGGGCGATGAAGGCGTTGGCCGCTTCGCGGGCCATATCCTGGTCGGTCAGGGTGCCGATGTATTCGGTGGTGGCAAGTGCGTCGGGGTTCGTGAGCTTAACGCCCGCGGCAATGCCGCTGACGATGTCCGCGATGGCGGGAGTCTCGATGCCGCCGAGGAATACGACCTTGTCCGTCTCGGTCAGGATGCCCATGATGCCGCCGATCGCCACGCCCATGCCCACGGGGCCGACGTAGGCGAGGTTTGCGATATCCTTCAGGTTGGCGTCGGTCGAACCGTCGATCTTAAAGCCATAGGACAGGCAGAACTTCGTGTCGGGATAGTTCGGGGCGATCTCGAGGGTCGTGGCCTCGAACTGCGCGCCGTGCACGATGACCATGTCGTACTTGTCTTCGCCGTACATATTGAGATATTCGCCCATATCGGAGACGGCGATGTTCTCAATGTACTCGGCGGTGCAGCCATACTTTTCGCCGATTTCCTTGACGGCGTTGTAGCAGATGTAGTTCCAGCCGTTGTCCGTAATCGTGCCGGGCAGGAGCGCGACGATGCGCAGCTTGCTCTGATCTTCGACAGGGCCTTCAGTGTCAGACGCTGGTGTTTTGCCGCATGCGAAAGCGGATAGGGCGAGAACCAGGATGAGCAGCCAGGCTAGAGCTTTTTTCATTTGGACGTTCCTCCGTTTCATATTCCAAAAGGTTTGGGACACAAACACTTCCGGGCAGGATAGATCCATCGGGTCGGGTGCTTTTAGTGGATTGTGCATGGTTTGCCCAGCGGGCGAAGAGAGTCGTTTCCGGAGAGGGATACCAACGTTTGAGAAGTCTTTTGTTCAATTCATTATAGGATTTGCAGCTTGCCCTGTCAATTTTCCGCGGCAGGAGACAGCTTTGTATATTTTACCTTGTAACGCTAATTGTAACGCAAAAATGAAGGAACAATTCCTTATGATTCATATAGCAATATATTAATGTATGTTTCTTTTACAATTTAATATGATGAAATTATTGATGCATTTACTTCGCGGTCTATTTAGAATTTTGAAACTCAAATTCCGAGATGCGGAACGCAACCGCTTGCCGTTCGAGACATTTCCCGCTATTCTGTAGATAGACTGCGCAATTCTTCCTATTAGTACGCGCGGCCTTCTCTGAAAGGAAGCAGCAAAGCGGATTATGAAACAAAGCCAAAGCCGGCGTCTCCTCGTTGCGGCGATTATCTTCGTGGCCGCGAGTTTGCGCGCGCCCATCACGGCGGTAGGGCCGCTCATGGGCGAAATTCGCGCAAGCGTTTCCCTGCCAAGCAGCGTGCTCGGGCTGCTCACGACCATACCGCTGGTCATGTTCGGCGCGGTGTCTCTGTTTGTCTGCCAAATCAGCAGCCGCTTCGGGGCGGGAAGGGTCATCCTGGCAAGCCTTTTGGCTATATGCGGCGGCATTTTGCTGCGTTCGTTTGCAGGCGTGGCCGGATTGTTTATCGGCACCGTGTTCGTGGGGCTTGGCATCGCGTTCGGCAACGTGCTTGTGCCGGGCGTGATCAAGGAGCGATTCCCGGAGCGCGTCGGCCCGCTTACCAGCGTGTTTACGATTGCGATGGCGAGCTTTGCGGCGCTCTCCTCTGCGGTGAGCTATCCGCTCTCACGGTTTGCCTTTTTCAACTGGCGGCTTTCGCTGGCCGTGTGGCTGCTGCTTGTCGCGGCCGCGGCCGTCGTCTGGTGGCCGCAGCGCAGCCTCACGATTGGCGCGTGTCCGGTAGGCGGCGCTTTGGTTGCGGCCGACCGGGAGCGCTCGGTCTTCCGCTCCGGCGTGGCGTGGTATCTGACGCTTTTGATGGGCGCGCAGTCGTATCTCTTCTATTTCTTTACGGCATGGCTGCCCACGATGCTGCAGGCCAAGGGTATTTCCGTGCCCGACGCGGGCTATGTCTCGTTTGCCTTTCAGCTTATGACGATTCCCGCCTCGCTGATCGTACCCATGCTTGCGGCGCGCCTGCGTAACCAAAAGGGGCTTACCACGGTTATCGCTGTGCTCTACGCCTGCGCCATCGCGCTTATGTACTTTGCGCGCTCCATGGCGCTGCTGACGCTTGCTTCCATGCTTTGTGGACTGTTTAACGGCTCTTGCTTCAGTCTCTGCATGCTGCTGATTGGGCTGCGCACAAGCTCGGCCGAGCGCGCCACGCGCCTTTCCGGCATGATGCAGTCGATCGGTTACGCATTTGGCGCGATCGGCCCCTTCGCTGCGGGCGCGCTGTTTGACGCGACGGGCTCCTGGAATGCCGCGATGCTCTGCGCGGCGGCTTTGACCGCCGTGATCCTCGTGGCGGGCCGCGGGGCGAGCGGAAACCGCTGCGCGTAGCGCCGGCGCGAAGCCATAAAACGATCGTTCCGAAAGGCGGTTCTATGTTTCCGCTATGCGGAACGACGGAGATTGCCGTTCGCGAAGACTTCCCGGT
>CAYMSL010000014.1:0-3277 GCA_964393095.1 uncultured Oscillospiraceae bacterium
TTCTCCTTCTTTTCTTGAAAGAAAAGAAGGCAAAAGAACTTTACTTTTGTTGAAAAACGAAGCTTGATTGAGAAGTCAAGCTTCGCTCTCCTTTTCTTGAAAGAAAAGGAGCAAAAGAACTTAACTTATGTTAAAAAGCGAAGTTTGATTTCCCGATCAAGCTTCGCTTTTTGTATAACATTGGGGTTCCAAGGGGCTTTGCCTCTGCCGGGGTTCGGGGCGGAGCCCCGAAAGAGGGGGGCGCTCAGGGGTTTACCCCTGAGCGGGAGTTTGAGGGCGGAGCCCTCAAGCGCGTTCTCCGGAGCGGAGCCCTCAAGGGTACCCTCCGGAGCGGAGCCCTCAAGCGCGCCTTCCGCCCCCCGGTGTTTGTCTATCCGTTCGTGAGCGCCGCGTCGCTCCAGATGGGGATCGCCGGGCCGAGGTAGGTCGGCTTTGGCATAAAGAGCGCGTAGAAGAAGTCCTTGTTGCGCGCGAGGATCTCCCGCGCGGTAAAATAGGGCATACCGGAATAGGTATGCAGATCCGAGGCGATGCCGTAGGCCTCGATGCCCATGCTGCGGGCGACATACAGCGCGCGGTAGAGATGATACCGCTGGGTCACGACGATCACCTTCTCGGCAAGGAAGATATCCCGCGCGCGATAGAGACTTTCATATGTGGAAAAGCCCGCGTGATCCATAAAGACGTCTTCCGCCGCAACACCGTTTGCCACGGCGTAGTTCTTCATGGCGTTAACCTCGTCGTAATCGGCGCGCCCGTGGTCGCCGCTTACGAGCAAACGGCCGGAAGCACCGCTTTCGTAGGCGGCAATACCCGTGACCAAACGATCCTCGAGAATGCCGCTGAGCTCCCCGCCTTCTCTGACAAGCGCGCCAAGCACGAGTATGCAGTCCGCGTCGAGCGCGGCGGCCTCGTCGGGCGTGAGGATGCGATGCTGAACGGACAGGCACATCGCCCCGCTGATCAAAAACGGCGTGGCGCAGCACAGCAGCAGCACGATCACGATGCGGACGAGGACGCGCCGCCTTTTGCGGGGCGGCTCTTTTGCAGCATGGTTCATGGGCCGTATGATATCAGCCGCTTGTGAAACCGATATAAAGGAAAACGGAACAATTTGTAAACTACGGGCGAATCGCGCTTCGCGCATGTGAGTGCGTGCCAAACCCGGCGTAGCGCCGCCATGCGCCGCCTGCTATACTGAACCCATCGGAGGACGGAGAAAGCGCCATGCACTACGCCGACTACAAGACCATCCTCTCGCCGCAGAACGGCATGAACCTCTACCGCGGCTGCACGCACGGCTGCGTTTACTGCGACAGCCGGAGCGTGTGCTATCAGTTCACGCACGCGTTTGAGGACATCGAGGTCAAACGAGACGCGCCGCGCATCCTCGAGGAGCAGCTTCGCAGGCGCAGGACGCCGTGCATGATCGCCACGGGCGCGATGTGCGACCCGTATATTCCGCTCGAGGAGGAACTGCGGGTCACGCGCCGCTGCCTCGAGGTCGTCGAGCGCTACGGCTTCGGGCTGGCGATTCAGACGAAATCCGCGCGCATCCTGCGCGACCTCGACCTGCTTGCCGCGATCAACCGGAGAACCAAGTGCGTGGTACAGATGACGCTGACGACGTTCGACGAGGCGCTTTGCCGCATCCTCGAGCCGCACGTTTCGACGACGCAAGAGCGCGTGCAGGTGCTCGAAGTCATGCGCGACGCGGGGATACCGACCGTCGTATGGCTCTGCCCGATCCTGCCGTTCATCAACGATACGGAGGAAAACCTGCGCGGCCTGCTCGGCTGCTGCGCCGGGGCAAACGTGCGCGGCATCCTGAGCTTCGGCTTCGGCGTGACATTGCGCGAGGGCGACCGGGAGTATTTCTATGCCGCGCTCGATCGCCACTTCCCGGGCATGAAGCAGCGCTACGTGCGCGCGTACGGCAACGCATACGTCTGCAACAGCCCGAACAACGACCGTCTCACGCGCATCTTCGAGGACGAGTGCGCGCGGCTTGGGATACTGTACCGAACCGACGAGGTGTTCGCATACCTGCATGCGTTTGAGACGAGGGAGGGCCAGCTGTCGCTGCTTGAATCCTAGGCGGAGTCTGTCAAGCGTCATGTCCGCCTTGCGGCTTCACCGGGGATCAGCGAAGCAAAGCCAAGTTTCTTTGCTTCTTTCTTTTCAAAGAAAGAAGAGGGAGAAGTACGGCGCAAAGCCTGCGTTTCTCCCTTTTGTTTGCCTTATGCCAAAGTGAGGTTTCTTTGCTTCTTTCTTTCCAAAGAAAGAAGGAAGAAGCGCGGCATAGAGCCTGCGTTTCTCCCTTTTGTTTGCCTGGTATCAAAGTGGAGTTTCTTTGCTTCTTTCTTTTCAAAGAAAGAAGGAGTTACAGCGCACGCGTGGCGATCTCGTCGAGCAGCCTGGCCGAGAAGGTGTCGAACGTCATAGCGCCGAGGTCGCCCTCCTTGCGCGAGCGCACGGAGACGAGGTCTTGCTCAACCTCCTTGTCGCCGAGCACAAGCATGTAGGGCACCTTGCGCCTCGCGGATCTTGAAGCCGATCTTCTCGTTGCGCAGGTCGGTTTCGACGCGCACGCCGCGCGCCGCAAGCGCCTTGGCCACGGCAAGCGAGGCCTCCGCGGCGCGGTCGGTGATGGGCAGAACCTTAACCTGCACGGGCGCGAGCCATGCGGGGAAAGCGCCCGCGAAATGCTCGGTGATTACGCCGATGAAGCGCTCGAGCGAGCCGAAGAGCGCGCGGTGGATCATCACGGGACGGTGCTTTGCGCCGTCGGCGCCGGTGTATTCGAGCTCGAAGCGCTCGGGCATCTGCATATCGAGCTGGATGGTGCCGCACTGCCAGGTGCGGCCGATGGAATCCTCGAGATGGAAGTCGAGCTTGGGCCCGTAAAACGCGCCGTCGCCCTCGTTGATCTCAAAGGGCTTTCCCGTTTCGCAAATAGCTTGCTTGAGCGTTTCCGTGGCAAAGTCCCACGTTTCCTTTTCGCCCATGTGATTCTCGGGCATGGTGGAAAGCTCGATCTTATACTTGAGGCCGAAGAGGGAATACATCTCGTCGAACAGCCTCACGGTGCTCACGATCTCATCCTTCATTTGCTCCCATGTCATGAAGATGTGCGCATCGTCCTGCGTGAAGCAGCGCACGCGGAACAAGCCGTGCAGCGCGCCGGAAAGCTCATGGCGATGCACCAGGCCAAGCTCGGCCATGCGCAGCGGCAGATCCCGATAGGAATGCGGCTCCGCCTTATACACGAGCATGC
>CAYMSL010000014.1:3287-3571 GCA_964393095.1 uncultured Oscillospiraceae bacterium
CGTCTCCGTGATGGCCTCCTTGAGCGTTTCGGTGGCAAAATCCCACACTTCCTTTTCGCCGAGGTGATCTTCGGGCATGGTGGAAAGCTCGATCTTGTAGGTCAGGCCGAAGAGCGAATACATCTCGTCGAAGAGCTTGACGACGTTGACGATCTCGTCCTTCATCTGATCCCAGGTCATGAAGATGTGCGCGTCGTCCTGCGTAAAGCAGCGTACGCGGAACAGCCCGTGCAGCGCGCCGGAAAGCTCGTGCCGATGCACAAGTCCAAGCTCCGCCATACGCA
>CAYMSL010000014.1:3613-22225 GCA_964393095.1 uncultured Oscillospiraceae bacterium
GAGTGCGGCTCCGCCTTATACACCAGCATGCCGCCCGGACAGTTCATGGGCTTGATGGAATAGTCCATCTCGTCGATGACGGTCGTGTACATGTTGTTTTTATAGTGATCCCAGTGGCCGCTCTGCTCCCAAAGCTGGCGGCTGAGTATGATGGGCGTCGCGATCTCGACGTAACCGTAGCGCGTATGCATCTCGCGCCAGCATTCGATCAGCGCGTTTTTGAGCGCCATGCCCTTGGGCAGGAAGAACGGGAAGCCCGGCCCTTCGTCCGCGACCATGAACAGGCCCAGGTCGCGTCCGAGCTTGCGGTGATCGCGCTTTTTGGCCTCCTCGAGCCGCAGAAGGTAGGCGTCGAGTTCCGACTTCTTTTCGAACGTGGTGCCGTAGATGCGCTGGAGCATCTTGTTTTTCTCGCTGCCGCGCCAGTACGCGCCCGCGACGCTGAGCAGCTTGTTGTTCCTTGCCACGCCCGTGGACTTTACATGCGGGCCGGCGCAAAGGTCGACGAAATCGCCCTCGCGGTAGAAGCTGATCACCGCGTCCTCGGGCAGGTCGCGAATCAGCTCGACCTTGTACGGTTCGTTCCGCTGCTCCATAAACGCGATGGCTTCGCCGCGCGGCAGCTCGAAGCGCTCGAGCGGCAGGTCTTCCTTGACGATGCGCTCCATCTCGGCCTCGAGCTTAGCGAGGTCCTCGGGCGTAAACGGCTCCGACACGTCGAAGTCGTAGTAGTAGCCGTTTTCGATCGCCGGCCCGATCGCGAGCTTGATCTCGGGATACAGGCGCTTGACCGCGTGCGCGAGCACGTGCGAGCCGGTATGGCGATAGGCCCAGCGGCCGTTCTCGTCCTCAAAGGTGTAAAACTGGATCGCGTGGTCGCCGTAAATCGGGCGGAACGCGTCCGTATGCGCGCCGTCGAGCGCGCAGGAGAGCGTCGCCTTGGCCAGCCGCGGGCTGATTGCGCCCGCGATCTCGAGCCCGGTCAGGCCGTCGGGGAATTCGCGCTTGCCCCCGTCGGGAAATGTGATGATCATATGCCGTTCCTCCTGTGTCGATGGGTGTCGTCTGTTCCGGCCGCTGCCGGCCGCGCCCCGGCGCACCCAAAACGCCCCGAAGCCGTTGCCTCGGGGCGATAGCGAATCCTACCGTGGTTCCACCCGCATTCGCGCATACGATACGCTGCGCGCGCTCTCAACCGCTGTATCGGGCGGGCCCGTTCTCGGTCGCCGGGCGGTCTTCGCGCCGATGTCCGCCGCCGCGCTTCCAGCCTGGACGCGGCTCTCTTGGGACGAACGTTCCTTTTTGGCGCTACTGCTTCCCGGGTCTTCCCGAAAATCTACCTTCTATAGTATAGTCCGCAGGCCCGCCCCCTGTCAACCCGCTTTCTTTATACAAAGAAAGCTTGGCAAAGAAACTTGGGGATGTGGAGGGCGGGGCAAAACAGAGCGGCGGGTCACGCTTTCTATATACAAAGAAAGCTTGGCAAAGGAACTTGGGGATGGGGAGGATGGGGCAAAACAAAGGGGCGGGAGCATCGCTTTCTTTATACGCAAGCGCTATTTGTGGTACGGTTCGCGCGCGTTGATCTTAAACGCGCGGTAGATCTGCTCGAGCAGCACCACGCGACAGAGGCGGTGCGGCAGCGTCAGCTCCGAGAGCGAGAGCAGCAGATTCCCGCGCTTTCGCACCGCTTCGGACAGCCCGAGCGAACCGCCGATGACGAACGTAACCCCTGCCGGATGCGTCTCGAGCGCTCCCTGTAAAAGCGCGGCAAAGCGCATTGAGTCGGCGCGTACGCCGTCGATACAGAGGCACACGACGTACTCCTCATCCCGTATGCGGGCAAGCAGCCGCTTGCCCTCACGCTCGAGCACGAGGCGCGCCTCGGCCTCGGAGAGTGTTTCGGGCGCGTTCTCGTCCGCGACTTCCGAGATTTCAAGCGCGCAGAAGCGCGAAAGCCGCTTGCCGTACTCGGCCGCCGCCTCGCGGTAGAACGCGTCCTTAAGCTTGCCCACGCAGGCGATCTTGATCTTCATCCCGTATCAGTATCCCACGGTTTTCTAAAAATGCGGAGCGCCATCCTCCGTTTGTGATCTGTGTTTCGCTTCCCGCATGCGCGAGGTTTTCTTTGCTTCTTTCTTTTGCAAAAGAAAGAAGGGAGGTTTTGTTTGCTTCTTTCCCGCAGAAAGGAGAAGCGCCATCCTCCGTTTGTGATGTATGTTTCGCTTCCCACATACGCGAGGTTTTCTTTGCTTCTTTCTTTTTCAAAAGAAAGAAGAGGGGTTAGAGTTCGAACACGCCGCTCGGGCAGTCGCGCTCGGCGACGGTGACGAACACCTTTTCGAGCAGGCCCGCGTCCTCGAGCACGGAGCGCACGGTCACAAGCGCGAGTTCGGGCGTGTTGTTCTCCTTGGAGAGATGGCCGAGTATGACGTTGTGCACGCCGCGCGAGCAGAGCGCGCAGACGGCGCGGCCCGCGTCCTCGTTGCACAGATGCCCCTCGGCGGAGAGGATGCGCATTTTGAGCGAATAGGGGTAGCTGCCGGCCTTGAGCATGTCCACGTCGTGATTGGCCTCGAGTAAGAGCAGATCGGAGTCGGCGACGGCGTCGAGCATGCGCGGCGAAACGTGGCCGATGTCGGTCATGACCGATATCTTCTTGCCCTCGCAGCGGAAGGCGTAGCCCACGGCGCGCGCGCTGTCGTGCGGGGTGGCGAAGGGGTGTACGCAGAGGAGTTTGAGATAGAAATCGCGATCCGGCTCGAACACGCGCACGTTCTTTTGCGCGACGCCGGCAAGAAGCGGCCGCATGCGCGTCCAGCACGCCGCGTCGGCATAGACGGGCAGGTCGTAGCGCCGCGAGAGGACGTCTACGCCCGCGATGTGGTCGGAGTGCTCGTGGGTGATGAGTATGGCGTCAAGGGTGCGCGCAAGAACGCCGATCTCCGCAAGCATCGTCTCGATGCGCTTTGCGCTCACGCCCGCGTCGACGAGCAGGCGCATGCCGCCCGCCTCCAGGTAGGAGACGTTGCCGGAGGAGCCGCTGCACAAAGGGGCAAACAACATGAGGGGAAACTCCTTATACCAATCTCCAATCGGAGCGCGGCGTTTGACAAGATCGCGCAGGCGCGGTAAAATCCGCGCGGCAGCGCCGTATTCGGGCGCGCCGCCCGCGCGCCGGGATGCGGATTCGCGATGAAACATGACAAATCCGCATTTTGTACGAACGATGTGAGTATAGCACAAATTGCCGCCCGGCGGCAACGCGTCCGGTGTATGGCGCGGGGAATACTATTTTGTTATACTGATGCATATGGATAGGACAACCCTGCGCGCGTACGCGAAACTCAACCTCACCCTCGGCGTGCTCTACAAGCGCTGCGACGGCTACCACGCGCTCGATTCGATCATGCAGCGCGTCGACCTGTGCGATACGCTTACGCTTGAGAAGGCCGACGACGTGCTCGTCACCGCGACCGGCATGCTGCTGCCCTACGACAACACCGTGCGCCGCGCGGCGGAGCGCTACCGGGCGCTGACCGGCCGGGGCGCGCACATCCGCGTGGAGAAGCGCATCCCCGCCGAGGCCGGCATGGGCGGCGGCAGCGCGGACGCGGCGGCGGCGCTTATCGGCCTGCAAAGGCTTTACGGCGAGGCGGACGAGCGTACGCTCTTTGAAATCGGGGCCTCGGTCGGCGCGGACGTGCCTTTCTGCATGCGCGGCGGCACACAGCGCGCGGAGGGCATCGGCGAGCACCTTACGCCGCTGCCGCATATGCAATTGACGTTCCTTGTGGTCAAGCCCGCGCGGGGCGTGTCGACCAAGCGCCTCTTTTCCCTGCTCCGGCTGCCGCGGCGCATGCCGGACAACCCCGCCTGTATCGCGGCGCTTGCGGCGGGCGATCTCGAGACGCTTGCCGCGCTGCTCTACAACGCGCTCGAGGAGCCGGCCGTCGAACTCGTGCCGGAGATCGGCCGGGCCAAGGCGGCGCTGCAAGCGCACGGGGCGCGCGCGGCCTGCATGACGGGCAGCGGCAGCGCGGTGTTCGGCCTCTTTGCAGCGATCGAGGAGGCGGAAGCGGCATGCAGGGCGATCGAGGCGGAAGGCGAATTTGCGTTTGTGCGCGTTTGTAAAAGCGTGTCGCCGTAACAACGCGGCGGCGAAAAAAGCGGCGTGTAAGCCGCTGTGAACAATCCGCGAATATTCCGCGAATATTCCGCAAAACGGCTACAAATCCATCCGTGTATTCGATACAATCACAGCACGGGAACGCCCGTTCCGCCCACGAAGGATCGATACGAGGGGGAAGAGATGAGACGATTTCGCCGCGCCGGCAGGGCACTTGCAGTTGTGACGGCCATATTGACGCTCGTGTTGACGCTGCCGTCCTCCGCCGCGCCGGCGGAGGAGAATGTGCAGTATGTGCGCGTGCTGCTCTCGACCGAATCGGCCAAGTCCCTGACCGTTCCCGTGCAGGGCAGGTACCTGCTCGCACAGTCCAGCCGCGCGTTTGAGAACGGCACGCTCACGATATCCGCCTCCGGCTCGACGGTGTCGGTGACGCACTCGAGCGAGGGCTTGCTCTACAGCGGCGGCGAGGCGACGATTATGCGTACGGCGCTCTCGCGCGATGCGGGCGGTTTGACCGTGCGCACGGCGGCGGGCAACCGCAAGTATCTCGGCCACCTGAACGTCACGGCGTCCGGCGGCGTGCTCTCGGTGGTCAACCGCGTGCCGCTTTCCCACTATCTTTACGGCGTCGTATCCTACGAGATGAGCAACGCCTTTCCGCTTGAATCGCTCAAGGCCCAGGCCGTCGCGGCCAAGGGTTACGTGCTTTTGCAGATCAATTCCAAGAAATCCTACGACATCGGCGATACCGCGAGCGATCAGGTCTACCGCGGCTACGACGCGGGCAACGCCAACGTCATCGCCGCCGTGGACGCGACGATCAACGACGTGCTCTACTATAACGGCACGCCGCTTGTCTGCTATTATGCCGCGAGCAACGGCGGCTGGATGATACTGCCCTCCGTGCGCTGGGGCGCGGCGCTCTACGACGGCGCGTACGCCGCGGGCGCGGACGCCTACGATCTTGCGAACCCTTCGACGCCCGTCGAGACGATCTTCATCCCCGCAAGCTACAGCGACAAGGATATGGGCACGTCGGCGTTTGCCTTTCTCGACGCGCGGCTGATGGCGCTTGTGGCGCAGAGCGGCGTTCTGCCGAAGAATTTCCGCTTCGGCGGCGTGCGTTCGATCGACATGGTCGCCTCCTCGGGCGACGCGGGCAGCGCGCTCGATAAGAACCACACGGCCGTGACCGTCACCGCCACCGTGCGCGCCGACCTCGACCCGATCCTGATCCCTACGCCGACGCCGACGTTTGCGCCGACCCCGTCGCCAACGCCGACGTTCGCGCCCACCCCCTCGCCTACGCCAACGTTCGCGCCCGCAAATACACCGGAGGGTGCGCCGGAGGAATCCGAGGCGCCTTCGCCGGGCGATACGCCGACGCCGACACCGACGTTTGCGCCGACTCCGTCGCCGACGCCGACGTTCGCGCCCACCCCCTCGCCTACGCCCGAGATCGAGACGACGCGGGACGTGCAGGTGTCGCTGAGCTTCCTCTTTTCCGACCTGCAGGCGGCGGGGCTGTTTACCCAGACGTCGCTGCGCATCTTCTACGCCGAGTCCTGTGAAGGCGGCTGGGCGCTGCGGCACGCAAGGTACGGCCACGGCGTCGGCATGAGCCAGCGCGGCGCGCAGCAGATGGCCAATCTCGGCAAGGGCCATCGCGAGATCCTCGGCTTCTACTACCCCGGCGCGACGATGGGCACCATGGCCTATACCTTCCCGGAGTCGATTGGCAGCGCGCACACGGAGACGGCCGAAACCGCCGCCTCGTACGGCAAGGTGCAGGGCGGCACGGTCAACCTGCGCGCCAGCGCCTCGACGTCGGCAGCCTCGCTTGAAAAGCTCGCGGTCGGCACGCAGCTGACGCTGCTCGGCATGACGGGGGAATGGTACTATGTCCTGGCGCCGAGCGGCAACACGGGCTATGTGCGATACGATTACGTGCTGCTTACGGGCGAGAATATGATCGCGCGCGGCGTGGTCAGCGGCAGCGCGGTCAACTACCGCACGGGGCCGGGCACGGATTACGCGGCCATCAACCGGCTTTCGCTCGATACGCAGCTTGGCATCTACGGCATGGTGGGCGGCTGGTATAAGATTCGGGCCATGAGCACGGGCGGCGTCGGCTTTATCAGCAAGAGCTATGTCAAGATCACCGAACCGCTTGCCGCGGGCGGGGCGGGCGCCGTGCCCACGGCAACCCCGGTCACGGTCACGCCGACGCCTTCGCCGACCGCGGTGGGCGCGACGCCGACCCCGATTGCCATCGGGCAGCAGACCCCAACGCCCGCGCCCACGCCGACGCCTTCGCCGAGTGCGGCGCTTCCGCCGGAATACGCGGCATTGGGCGCGATCAACGCCTCCGGGGTCAACATCCGCGCGGGCGCGAGCACGAGCACGAAGAGCTACGGCAAGCTCGCAAAGAGTACCGCGCTCGGGCTATATGAAAAGATCGGTTCGTGGTATCGCGTGCGCGTGTTGTCCACGGGGCTTAGCGGCTATGTATACGCCAAGTATGTCACAATCACGCAGGCCGCCTCGGGCGGCTCCTCGGGTACGGGTACAAGCGCGGGCTTTGTCAACGCCTCCGGCGTCAACATCCGCACCGGCGCGAGCACGCGTTACAACAGCCTTGGCCAGCTTCGGCGCAACACAAGCGTCAACGTGCTCGGCTCCTCGGGCAGCTGGTATCGCGTGGAGATCCCCTCCGCCGGCATCACGGGCTACGTGTTTGCCAAATACATCACCCTCAGCGGCACCGTCAAGAACGCCACGCGCACGGGCGTGATCACGGCAAGGCTCAACCTGCGCACGCAGCCGACCACGGGCGCTTCCGCGCGGGTGCTGCTGACGATGGACAAAGGCGCGGTCGTGACCGTCTACTCGACGGCCAGCGGCTGGTGCTACGTCAATTACGACGGCACGCTCGGCTACTGCGTCGCCTCGTATGTCAAGATCGGCTGATGAAGCCCGCGGAATCGAGGCATAGATGAATTCGAAACTGCTCAATCGCATCTTTCTCTATGTCGCGGCGGGCATGTTCCTGCTGCTTGGCATCGTCGCGCTCGCGCGCGGCGCGTCCGGCCCAAACCCGTCCGGGCAGATCGTTGCAATCGCCGGGGCGCAGACGGAGGTCGTCGACGTACAGGCGGCCGCCGCCTCGCCCGCGCCAACCCCGGCGCTGCAAACCTACGAGGATACGGTGACGCTGCTCGTAGAGCGCGTGCCGGTGCTTACGCTGCGCTCCGAATACGAGGCCAAGGCCATGCTGTGGGAGTATCTCGAACGCTGTGCAATCGCGCCGGAGGGCGAACGCTTCCTCTCCGTACAGTTCGACTGCGAGCTGATCGTCGCGCCCGCCGACCCCTATATCGAGCCCGTCGAGGCGGCGGACGCGCTGGTCATTCTGCAAAACGCGCCGGACATCGTGCCGGTTCGCGTGGTCAGCGAACGCGTTGACTACGCAAGCGGCGCGATCAGCGTCAGCGAGTCGACCGAGGAGGCGCTGGCCAAGGGCTGCCGCATCTTTACCCAGATCGGCGCATCCGCGCGCACCGAAACGCGTATGCAGGTCGTCTACCGCGCGGGCGAGGTTGTGGAGACGGGCGCGCCGCTTTCGCGCACAACCCGCGAGGCGCGCGATACGATTGTGCGCGTCGGAAGCTTTCAAGCCAAGAGCGCAACCGGCGATCCGGGCCGCCTGGACGGCCCCAAGGGCAAGGACGCGGGCGAACTGAAGCTGAGCGCGCCGCTGCGCGGGCAGCTGACCTCCTACTTTGGCTTTCACGACGGCAAGATGGCCAACGGCGTCGAGATCACCGCCAAAGCCGGCGCGAACGTGACCGCGCCCGGCGAGGGGCTCATCGTCTACTGCGGCGAGCGCGGCGCCTACGGCTTTGTTGTGGATATCGACCACGGCAACGGGTTTGTTTCGCGCATCACGCACGTAACCGACGTAGCGGTTGAACTCAACCAGCGCGTGTTCGCGGGCGACGCTCTCGGCGTACTCGCCGAGGCCGATGGCGGCGGCCGGCCGAACCTGCACTACGAACTGCTCATCGACGGCGTACCCTATAACCCGCTCCACTACATCGGCTAGCGCCGCTTCGCCGCGAACCCCGCCAAAGATTTTCGAACCAACCGTTTGCCCAAAAACAAAGTCCGCCTTTTTTGGCGGACTTCGTTTTTGGACGAAAAGAAAATTTTCTTGCTTTTTTCAGGAAAAGTAAAGTTCTTTTACTCCTTTTCTTTCAAGAAAAGGAGAGCGAAGCCCGCCTTCTCCGGCGGACTTCGTTTTTCAACAAAAGTAAAGTTCTTTTGCTTACTTTTCTTTCAAGAAAAGTAAGGAGCTTAATAGTCGAGCCGGTAGACGATCTCGCTGTATTCGACGCGGCCGTCCGATACTGAGCCGAGGCTCTCGGAGAGGAGGCGGGCGGCGTCGTTTTGCGGCTCGAAGCTGATGTAGACGCGGTTGTGGTCGGGGTCGGAGCGGATGCGCTCAAGCAAAAGCAGCATGGCCGCGCGGCCGTAGCCGCGGCGCTGAAAGCGCCTGTCGATCATGAGCCGGTAGATCCAGTATTCGTGATCGTCCGTTTCGACGCCGTACATGGCAAAGCCCACGGGCGTATCGCCGTCGTAGAGCGCGAGCGGGATGCACTCCGGCTGAACGTACGCCTGCGCAAGGGAGTAGACGTTGCTTGCGACAAAAGCCGTCTGCTCCTCGGCGACGGAGAGCTGGATCAGCGGCAGGAAATCGTAGCGGTCTACGGCGGCAAGGCGCAGCATCGGCGGCTCTCCCTAATATTTGGCGGCGCGCTTGAGGCGCTGCTCTTTTGAAAGCACCTTTTTGCGCATGCGGATACTCTTGGGCGTGACCTCGACAAGCTCGTCGTCGGTGATGAACTCGAGGCATTGCTCGAGGGTCAGAAGCACCGGGGGCGTCAGGCGCAGCGCCTCGTCGGAGCCGGAGGCGCGCATGTTGGTGACGTGCTTTTTCTTGCAGACGTTGACCACGATGTCCTCGGCGCGCGCGTTTTCGCCGACGACCTGCCCCTCGTACACGGGCACGCCGGGGCCGACGAACAGCCGCCCGCGCTCCTGCGTGTTAAAAAGCCCGTAGCTTGTGGTATCGCCCGTCTCGTGCGCCACGAGAGAGCCGGGCTTGCGCCCCTCGATGGCCCCTTTGAAGGGCTCGTAGCCATGGCATCCGTGGCTCATCACGCCGTTGCCGCGCGTGTCGGTCAACAACTCCGAGCGATAGCCCATCAGGCCCCGCGCGGGCACGAGAAAGCGCAGCCGCACGCTGTTTTCACCCTGATTGACCATGTCCACAAGCTCCGCGCGGCGCGCGCCGAGCTTCTCCATGACCGCGCCGACGTATTCGGTCGGTACGTCGACGGTAAGCTCCTCGATGGGTTCGGTGGTTTCGCCCAGCTCGTTTTCCCGCAGGATCACGCGCGGACGGGAGACGGCGAACTCGTAGCCCTGGCGGCGCATGGTCTCGATGAGGATCGAAAGGTGCAGTTCCCCGCGGCCGCTGACGCGAAAGGCGTCGGTGGTGCCGGTCTCCTCGACGCGCATCGAGATGTTGGTCTTAACCTCGTTAAAGAGCCGATCGCGCAGGTTGCGGCCCGTGACATACTTGCCCTCGCGCCCGGCAAACGGGCTGTCGTTGAGCAGGAAGAGCATCGCCACGGTCGGCTCGTCGATGTGCACGAACGGCAGCGGCTCGACGCAAAGCGGATCGCAGGCCGTCTCGCCGACATTGAGCCCCTCGACGCCCGCGACGCAGATGATATCGCCGCAGGGCGCCTCCTCGACCTCGACGCGCTTGAGGCCTTCGAAGCGGTAGAGCCGCGTGATCTTCGCCTCGCGCCGCTCGTCCTTCTCGCCGCCGCAGAGCACGATGGGCATGCCCTTTTTCGCCGTGCCGCGCTCGACGCGGCCGACGCCGATGCGGCCGACATACTCGTCGTAGTCGATTGTGGAGAACAGAATCTGCAGCGGCGCGTCCGGCAGAAAATCCGGCGCGGGGATCGCGCTGAGTATCGTATCGAAGAGCGGGCGCATATCGTTTTCAAGCCGCTCAGGCGAAAGGCCGGACTTGCCGTCGCGCGCGGAGGTATAGACGACGGGGAAATCGAGTTGCTCGGCCAAGGCGCCAAGCTCGATGAAGAGCTCGAGCGCCTCGTCTACGACCTCGGCCGGGCGCGCGTCGGATCGGTCGATCTTGTTGACGACGACGATGGGCACCTTGTTGAGTTCGAGCGCCTTGCGCAGAACAAAGCGCGTCTGCGGCATGCAGCCCTCGAACGCGTCGACGAGCAGCAGCACGCCGTCGACCATCTGCAAAATGCGCTCAACCTCGCCGCCGAAGTCCGCGTGGCCCGGCGTATCGACGATGTTGATGCGCGTATCGCCGTAGGTAACGGCGGTGTTCTTTGAGAGGATCGTGATGCCGCGTTCGCGCTCGAGCTCGTTCGAATCCATGATGCGCTCGACGTCCTGCTCGCCGCGGCGGAGCACGCCCGCATCGCGCAGAAGCTGGTCGACGAGCGTGGTCTTGCCGTGGTCGACGTGCGCGATGATGGCGATGTTGCGGATGTTCATTTCCATTCCTTCTTTCCTGTGAAAAACAAGTTATTATATAACTGATCGCCGTACGGCACAAGATATATTTCAGCCGCCTTGCCTGGCGTTTATACGCGCGGGAAGAAATATTTGAAAAAACCCCTTGACAATCGCGCGCATCAGCCGTATAACTGTATCAGAACAGTAATACAGTAGTACAAGAGAGGAGGGAATGCATTGGCTTGGAAGTTTACACCGAACCGCCCGATCTATCTGCAGCTTGTAGACGAGATCGAAGCTCGCATCCTCAACGGCACCTATGAAAAGGGCATGCGTCTGCCGAGCGTGCGCGAGCTGGCCATGCTCGCGGCGGTCAATCCAAACACGATGCAGCGCGCGCTCTCGGAGCTTGAGGGCATGGGCCTCGTTTCGACGCAGCGCACGAGCGGCCGCAGCGTGACGACCGAGGAGGCGATCCTCGAGCGAGCGCGTGAGAAAAAGGCGCAGGCGCTCATCGGGACGTTTCTTGCGCAGATCAGCGCGCTGGGGCTGACAAAAGCGGAGGTGCTCGACCTGCTCAAGCGGGAGGAAGCGAAGGAGGAACAACATGGAAGCAATTCTTGAAACGCGGGGGCTGACCAAGCGCTACGGCGCGACGCTCGCGCTGAACAACGTGAATTTAACGCTGCCGCAGGGCAAGATCGTCGGACTGCTCGGCCCGAACGGCAGCGGCAAAACGACATTGCTCAAGATCGTCGCGGGGCTGCTCACGGCCACCGACGGCGTGGCGCTTGCCGGCGGCAAGATCGTAGGGCCGGCGACGAAGAGCATGATCTCATTTCTGCCGGAGCGCACGTATCTTGCCGACTGGATGCGCGTGAGCGACTGCCTCGACTACTTCGAGGACTTCTACGCAGACTTCGAGCGCGCGCGCGCCGTCGAGATGCTGAACCGCCTTGCGGTGCCGGCGGACAAGAAGATGCGCACGCTTTCGAAAGGCACGCGCGAGAAGATGCAGCTCGTACTTGTGATGTCGCGCCGCGCCAAGCTCTACCTGCTTGACGAGCCGATCGGCGGCGTCGATCCCGCCACGCGCGACTATATACTCGATACGATCATCGGCAACTACGACCCCGAGGCGACGATCGTGATCTCGACGCACCTGATCTCGGACGTCGAGAAGGTGCTCGACGAGTTTGTCTTCCTCAAGGAGGGCGTGGTGACGATGCACGACACGACGGATAACGTGCGCGAAACGCAGGGCAGATCCGTTGACGAACTCTTCCGGGAGGTATTCAGATGCTAGGCAAATTGATCAAGCATGATTTCCGCGCGTTGTCGCGCACGCTCTTTCCTCTGCAGATCGGCGTGCTCGCGGGCGGCCTGCTCGCCACGCTGCTGACCGCGCTTGTGTTCCACATGACGCGCAACGCGTCCGCCGCGCCGGCGGACGGCGCGGTGGCGCTGCAGACGATGCTTGTTGCGATCGCGGTCACGATATCGGTGCTCATCGCGGTGGCCATCGCGGCTTCGGCGTTCATCACGCTGCTGCTCATCTGCGCGCACTTTTACAAAAACTTTCTTGGCGACGAAGGGTATCTGACCTTTACCCTGCCCGTCTCCACGGGGAAGCTGCTCTGGTCCAAGCTCATCACGGGCATGGTCTGGATGGCGATCAACCTAGCCGTGATCTGCGTGACGATCCTGATCTTCGCGGTGTTCGGCGCCACCGGCTTAGGCGGGGGCATGATCAATCACAGCACGCTGGAGGCGATCAAGTACCTCTTTACCGAGCTGCTGCCAAAGGCCGCAAAGTACGTCAACCTGCCGCTTGCGTTCATCCTGGTGCTCGTCACCTCCGTGCTTGCGCTTGCGGCGCAGATGCTCGAAATCTACTTTGCCATCCTCGTTGGCGGACAGATCGCCAAAAAGCACCGCGTCCTCGCTGCCATCGGCATGTATCTGCTCATCAACATGGGCGTCAGCACGATCAGTTCTGTGTTCTCCGGCACCGTGATGCTCGGCACCGGCGTGCAGAATCTCGTGTTCGATACCGCGCGGGCGGCCGGGGCGTTCGTGCTTTCGGCGGTCGGCTGGATGGCGCTGCTGCTTGCGGGGCTTAGCGTGCTCTTCTTCCTGACGTCGCGCTCGATTCTGCGCAGAAACCTGAACCTGCAATAGCCTTACTTTTCTTGAAAGAAAAGTAAGCAAAAGAACTTAAGTTAGTTGAAAAGTGAAGCTTGATTGGAAAGTCGAGCTTCGCTTTTTGCTGACTATGGGGATCCAAGGGGTTTTACCCCTTGGGGGGGGTGCAGGGGCGGCGCCCCTCCTTTTCTTGAAAGAAAAGGAGCAAAAGAACTTCGGGTTTGTAAAAAGCGAAGACGGCCAGATAAGACCGGCTTCGCTTTCCAACTGACTGCGGGGTGCAGGGGCATTGCCCCTGCCGGGGTCAGGGGCGGCGCCCCTTAAAAGGGGGGTGCAGGGGCTTTGCCCCTGCCCTGGCTTGTCAAACGTGGGCCCGCGCGCTATACTGGCGCATATGAAACGCGTATTGGGATGTATCCGCCGCGCAAGCGAGCGCTACCACATGCTTGAGGACGGGGACAAGGTCTGCATCGGGGTATCGGGCGGCAAGGACTCGCTGCTCCTGATGGAGGCCATGAAGCTGTATCAGCGGTTTTCGTACAAGAGATTTGACGTCGTCGCCGTGATGCTCGATCTTGGCTTAAAAGAGCAGGACACCTCGGGCATAGAGGCGATGGCCGAGCGCATCGGCATCGACTTTACCGTGGAAAAAACCGACATCGGCAAGGTTGTGTTCGAGTACCGAAACGAGCGCAGCCCCTGCGCGCTGTGTGCCAAGCTCCGGCGCGGCGCGCTTAACACGTTTGCGGTCAGCCACGGCTGCAACAAGGTCGCCCTCGGCCACAACCGCGAGGATGTGATCGAGACGTTCTTTATGAGCCTGCTCTACGAGGGGCGCATCAATACGTTCGCGCCGGTGACGTACCTTTCGCGGCGGGACGTGACCGTCATCCGTCCGCTCGTGTTCCTGCCGGAGAAGTATGCGCTCTCGGTTGCGCGGGCAAGGAATCTGCCGGTGCTGCCGCCAAACTGCGACGTGGCGGGCCACACGAAGCGCGAGGAGGCCAAGCGGCTTGTGGAGCACCTCTGTACGCTCACGCCGGATTTCGAGGAGAAGTTCATGCACGCGCTTTCGACCACCGAGACCTACGGCCTGTGGGACCGCATGCGCCTGCCGCCGGGCTGGGGCGGGGAAGCGGGGGCGGCCTGCGGCGCGGAGGAAGACGAGTAAATCGCTGCGTACTTGGCGATATAGCGAAAAAAACGAGGCGGATCGTTTGATCCGCCTCGCATGCTAACTTCCCATGAGGTACTTTGCGTGTTGTTCGGTTTGCCGCCTCAGTCCGCCACGTAGGGCAAGAGGGCGATGATGCGCGCGCGCTTGACGGCGATGGCAAGGTCGCGCTGATGCCTGGCGCACACGCCCGACATGCGGCGGGGCATGATCTTGCCGCGCTCGGTCACGAATTTCTCAAGGGTACGGATATCCTTGTAGTCGATGCTCGTGGCTTTATCAGCGCAGAACTTGCAAACCTTGCGGCGGCCCCGTCTCGGCCGGGGACGCATCTTATGGTCTTCCATGGTGCAAGCCTCCTAATCGTAATCGTTCATAGAACGGGAACGTTCCCGTTTATTCTGGTTTCCCTAGAAGGGGATATCGTCGGACTGGATGTCCGTAAAACCGGCCATGTCCTGCGCGTTGTCGCCTCCGCGCGGCGCGGACGGGGCTTCGCTCTCGCCCTGCTGGCGCGGGGTGAGGAACTCGACCTCGTCGGCCTGCACGTCGAGCGACATGCGCGTCGTCCCGTCTTTGGCCTCGTAGGTGCGCGCCTGCAATTCGCCGATGACCGCAACCTTGCGGCCCTTCGAAAGGTAGCGCGCGCAGGTCTCCCCGAGCTGCCGCCAGGCGTTGATGCGGAAGAAGTCGGTCGGACGTTCGCCGTTGCTTGCGGCAAAGCGGCGGTTGACGGCGATGGTGAAGGAGCAGACGGTAACGCCGTTCGGCGTGGAGCGCACCTCGGGATCGTGGGTCAGGTTGCCGATCAAGGTGATCTTATTCATGCTTCATCCATCCTTTCAGAGCGGCGCGCTCGTTACGCTTCCTTTCGCGTGACAAGATAGCGCAAAATTGCTTCGTCGTTCCTGAAATTGCGCTCGATCTCCTTCGGGAACTCGGGCGCGCAGGAGAACGACATCAGCACGTAGTGGCCGTCCGTCTTGTAATTGATCGGGTAGGCAAGACGCTTCTTGCCCCACTTGTCGACGGCTGTCACCTCGCCGCCGTTGTTTTCGACGATACCCTTGAACTTTTCGATGGTGGCTTCGACGGCCTGCTCGTCCTGTTCGGGGACGATGATGTAGAGCGCTTCGTACAGATTCATTCTTTCACCTCCTTATGGTCGTATGGCCCGGCCCTCGCGGCCGAGCAAGAAGGACGTTAGCGCAGCGAAGTATATCACAAGAAAACGCGCCTTGCAAGGCCTTTTCTCGAAGAAACGCGCATAAAACGCCGCGCTGCGGGGGCCGGGCCTGCGCTTAAACGGCGGAATTGCCGCGCCCGGCCCGGCGGCGCGCTGCGATATCTGCCGCATAGACCGCCCCGAACGCGGCGTATGGCAGCAGCATGGGCAGATAGACGAGCACGTACTGCGACTTTGCTTCAAACAGCAGGTGGTAGACAAACGCGCCGAACACGGTCAAGGGCAGCAGCGCGGCAAACTCGCGCGGCGTCTGCGCGGAGAGGCCGCCCGCGGCGCGTTCCGCAAAGCGCCGCCTTAATACGGCAAAGAGACCGAGCGCGAACATGGCGTAGGCGTAGGTAACGCCGTGCTCGAAGCCGAAGGAGAGGATATCCCCGAGCGCACCTTCGTAGACGCTTTGCACGTACGATGGCGGCGGGCTTTCGTGCTCGCGGGCCTTGCTGACCCACACGCTCTCAAACGACGGTTCGTTCCACTGGCTCAGCGTCTTTTTGAGGAAGAACTCCCGCGCGTAGGCGCCGTCTTCGGCAAACGCCGCGCGCCGCCCGGCAAGGGCCTGCAAAATCGCGGCGTTTGCCTGCCGCTCGTCCATATCCGCATCCTTTAAGACGTCGTAGGTGTAGCCGTTGTACCAGCCCGGCGCGCGCGGGGAGTCGGAGAGGCCCATCACGAGCCAGGCCGTCTGCGGCGTGCCGGCGCCGAGCGTTACGTCTGCGCGCTGTTCGTAGAACGTTTGCACGCCATAGGAGAGAAGCAGCGGCGCGGCGACGGCCGCGAGCAGGCAGGCGAGCGTTGCGGCGTGAAAGCGCCGCAGCAGGCTGATCAGCAGCACGATGCATAAGGCGAGCACGGGAATCCAGTAGTTGCGCTTGAGGGTAGCGGCCAGCGCGCAGAGCAGCGCAAGCAAGACGATGTTGATCCGCCGGCCGTTTTGCAGAAAACCAAGCAGCAGCACAAACGCCCAGAGCATGGCGGCAAGGCCCGGCAGGCTGCCGTAGAGGAAGCTCGTATAGAGCATGGGCTGCAGGCAGAGGGCGAGGAACACGATGGTCAAAAACGTTACGCGCCGCTCGGCAAAGAGCCGTTCCGTCAAGACCACGAGCGCCCAATAGGCTAGCGTAAGCGATACGGCGTTGAGCGCGAACATGGCGGGATAGGCAAGGCCGCCCGCCACGCGGAAGATCAGCTCATATGCCGCCACGAGCCCGAGCTGGAAGGGGAACATTTGAAAGTATTGCAGCTCCGAGTGGAAAATGGAGAAATCCCCGGCGGCGAGGCCCTTGGCCGCCTTGATGATCTCATAGGAATCCGAGGTGGGCAGCGTCTGCGTGGAGACCATCCAGAGCATGCTCAGGCCGAACGTCCATACCAGCAGCGCGGCCTTGGCAACGCGGATGTGCCTGTCGCCGATGCGATCGCCAAAGAAGATCAGCGCCGCGGCGCACAGACAGACCATCAGCAGCAGCATGCCGAGGTTTGGCCAGGCGGAATCCCGTTGAAAGAGGATGTGCTCGCGACTGTAATACTGCGCGTCAATCGTGCAGGTGCCAAGCATGCCGCACACCGATAACACCGCGAATACGGGCAGCGGCAGCGCGACGATCACGCCGCCGAGAACATCCGCCGCGCGCGCGGCCCTTCCAGTATCACGAGCCATCTCCATCCCCCGTAAAAGCGAATCCCGCGCCGCGTCCCCCGCGAGAGGCGAACAAACAAGCGGAAAGCGCGCGCCGCCGCTTCCCGCGCGGCAGCGGCTTACGCCCCGGCGAGCCGCCGGATCGCCTCGGCCATGAGGCGCGTGTTAAAGCGCATGCTCTCGATGGCGATCGACTCGTCCGGCATGTGGCACTCGGCCACCTCGTCTTCACGCTCGGCGCCAAAGGCCACGGCGTTGTCAAACGCGCGCGCGTAGGTGCCGCCGCCGATCGAAAGCGGCTTTGCCTTGCTTAGCGTCGCCGACTCGTAAACCGAGAGCAGCGTGCGCACAAGTTCGCTCTCGGCGCTGATGAAGTGGCCGGGCTTGGCGTTTGTGTAGGTGCGTTCAAAGCCGACCGCACCAAAGGCGCGATCGAGCGTTTCGCCGAGCCGCTCGACGCTTATGCCGAAGGGGTGGCGGCAATCGAGCGTGAGGGAGACTTCGTTTTCGTCCCAGACAAGGATGTCCGGCGAAAGCGTGAGCCGCCCGGATTCGTCGGTAAAGTCGAGGCCGAGGCCCTCGCCGTGGCGATCGAAACCAAGTAGGGCCGCAAGCGCCGAGGCCGTGGCGAGGTCGTCGGTTTCGAGCGGCTGGTCTTTGAGCGCGTCAAGCAGCTGTAAAAGGGCGTTCTTCGCATCATCGGGGCGCGAGGCGTGCCCGCCGCGGCCGACGGCGCGCAGCGTGCTGCCCGCGCCGGAGAGTACGAAACCGCCTTTTGCCGAGACCGGCTCCGGCGTAAACGGCAGTTCGGCCTCCGCCTCGCCGGGGATGACGTTTGCGGCGATACCGCAGCGGATGCGCACCCGGCTCGCGGTGAGTTTCTTTTGATACGTAGCCTGGAATATGCCCATCTCGGCGTTGATCACGGGGTACGAACCGTCGGGCGTGAACGCGAGCGCCGGCAGCGGCTCGGTCTGCTTATAGCGGTCGATGCAGGCCCAGCCCCGCTCCTCGTCGCAGCCGAAGAAAAGGCGCACCCGGCGCTTGAGCGGCAGCCCCGCTTCCTTAATCGCGTGCAGCGCGTAAAGCGACGAGACGGCCGGCCCCTTGTCGTCGATCGCGCCGCGCCCGAGCAGGCGGCCGTCGCGTTCGGTGAGCGTAAAGGGGTCGCTCGTCCAGGCCGGGCCGACGGGCACGATGTCGAGATGGGTCATGATCATGAGCATCTCGTCGCCTTCGCCGTAATCGACGACGCCGCAATAGCCGTCGAGCGAGCGCGCCTCGGCAAAGCCGAGCGTTCGCGCGAGGGAAAGCGTATATTCGAGCGCGTCGTTAACCGCGCGGCCGAGCGGCATGCCGGGCTCGGGCGTTCCGCGCGATACGCTCGGGATGGCGATGAGCCCGCCGAGGGAACGAAGCTGGTCGGAAAACGTTTGATCGATGATCTCGTTAAGCATGGAAATTCCTCCGTCGCATAGAGTCTTCCCACCCATCATAATAACGCAGTCCCCAAAAAGCAAGCGCCAAGGGGCAAGCCCCCTGGAACCCCACCGCTCCCCGAAACGTGAAACCGACTTTTCCGATCTAGTTCCGCTTTCCAATAAGAGTAAAGTTCTTTTGCCTTCTTTTCTTTCAAGAAAAGTAAGGGCGGAGCCGGACTTATCCGACTCCGCTCCGCTTTCCAACAAAGGTAAAGTTCTTTT
>CAYMSL010000015.1:0-13074 GCA_964393095.1 uncultured Oscillospiraceae bacterium
GCGGCCGAGTACGAGATTCCCTTCGGCGAGCCGGACGTCAAGCGCGTCGGCAGCGACGTGACCATCCTTACCGTCGGCGCGACGCTCTACCGCGTCACGGAGGCGGCCGATATCCTCGCCGAGCGCTACGGCATTTCGGCGGAGATCATCGACGCGCGCTCGCTCGTGCCGTTCAACTACGAGCCGGTCATCAACTCCGTCAAAAAGACCGGGCGCATCGTGGTCACCGGCGATGCGTGCGAGCGCAACAGCTTCATGCGCAACCTCGCAAGCAACATCGCGGAACTCGCGTTTGATTACCTTGACGCGCCGCCCGTGGTCGTTGGCGCGAAGAACTGGATCACCCCGGCGCATGAGCTTGAGGACGCGTTCTTCCCGCAGCCCGAGTGGATTGTGGACGCGATTCACGAGCGCATCCTGCCGCTGCCCGGCCACCACTGCACGCATAACATAACCACGCTCGAGCAGATTCGCGAGAATAAGCGCGGCATCTAGCGCGAACGTATGTTTTCGGCGGCGGATGTGGTATAATGCTGACCTGGGTACCGTTGCAAAGCGGACGATTGCCGCCCGTTTTCCCGCCCCGAGACGGCAAATGAAGACGATGGCAGCGATACCATAATCCCGGCGGGATTATGGTATCCTGTTTATCGGAACGGCTATCGTATCGTTACCCCAATAGAATGATTCGAAAGGAAACCTGCCCTATGAAATCGATCGAGACGAAGGCGATCACAACCATCCGCGTTTTGGCTGCGGAGACCGTACAAAAAGCCAACAGCGGCCATCCGGGCCTGCCGATCGGCGCCGCGCCGATGGCGTTTACGCTCTGGCGGCAAATGAAGCACGATCCGACGGATCCGAAATGGGCCGGGCGCGACCGCTTTGTACTTTCGGCCGGCCACGCGTCCGCGCTCGAGTATGCGCTTTTGCACCTGTTTGGTTATGGTCTGACGCTCGACGACCTCAAGCAGTTTCGTCAATGGGGCAGCCTGACCCCGGGACACCCGGAATACGGCCACACCGCCGGGGTCGAGACCACGACCGGTCCGCTGGGCCAGGGTTTCGCCGCCGCGGTCGGCATGGCGGCCGCCGAGGCGCGGCTCGCCGCCGAATTCAACCGCGAAGGATTCCCGATTGTTGATAACTATACCTATGTGCTCACGGGCGACGGTTGCCTGATGGAGGGCGTCGCGTCCGAAGCCGCCTCGCTTGCGGGGCACCTCAAGCTTGGCAAACTCATTACGCTTTACGATCGCAACGAGATTACGATCGAGGGCGGCACCGAACTCGCGTTCACCGAAGATGTCGGCAAGCGTTTTGAAGCCTACGGCTGGCACGTGCAGGAACTGCCGGATGGCGAGGATACCGCGGCGATCGAGCAGGCGATTCAGGCCGCCAAGGGTGAGACGGCGCGGCCTTCGCTGATCATTGTCCATACCGAAATCGCCCACGGCACGCCCAAGGCGGGCAAGGCCAGCGCGCACGGCGAACCGCTTGGCGAGGACAACATATGCGCGATGAAGGAATTCTACGGCTGCACGGCGCAGGAGCCCTTTTGCGTACCCGCCGAGCTGTACGATTACTTTGCCGAGCTGCGCAAGGGTTACAGCGCGGAGCACCGCGCATATGACGCGCTGGTTGCGGCCTATCGCGAAGCGCACCCCGAGCTGTACCAAAAGTGGCTTGACTGGCACGAAACAAGCCTGCCCGAGGCGTTGAAGAATGACGAGCGTCTCTGGAACGCGTCCGGCGCAAAAGCCACCCGCGCGTCCGGCGGCGAGGTGCTCAACATTTTTGCCGAATACATGCCGAACCTCTTTGGCGGCAGCGCCGACCTCGCGCCCTCGAACAAGAGCGAGATGAAGGGCCGCGGCTACTTTGGCGCCGAGGATCGCAGCGGTTCGAACGTGCACTTCGGCATACGCGAGTTTGCGATGGCCTGCATGTGTAACGGCGTTCAGCTCTACGGCGGCCTGCGCGCGTATTGCGCGACGTTCCTCGTATTCCTCGATTATCTCAAGCCCGCGCTGCGGCTCTCGGCCCTCATGAAGCTGCCCGTGCTGTATGTGCTCACGCACGATAGCATCGGCGTAGGTGAGGATGGCCCGACGCATCAGCCGATCGAGCAGTTTGCTTCCCTGCGCGCGACCCCGAACGCCTATCTCTACCGTCCGGCGGACGCAAAGGAGACGGCCGCCTGCTACCTTGCGGCGCTTGAGGGGGACGGCCCCGCCGTCATGGCGTTAACGCGCCAAAACCTGCCGCAGCTTGCCGAAAGCGGACTCGGCGCGCAGAAGGGCGGCTACGTCCTGCGCGACGCGGCAAACGGCAAGCCGGATGTGATCCTGATGGCGAGCGGCAGCGAGGTGCAGCTCATCTACAAGGCCGCCGAGCGGCTTGAGCCGGAGGGGATTTCCTGCCGGCTCGTATCGATGCCCTGCCTGGATCTCTTTGAAAAGCAGGACGCGGCCTACCGCGCCTCCGTGCTGCCGGACGGCGTGCGCGCACGCGTGGCGGTCGAGGCGGCGGCCTCCCTTGGCTGGGAGCGCTACGTCGGGCTCGACGGCGCGTGTGTCGCGATCGATCACTTCGGCGCGTCCGCACCGGCCGAGCGGCTCTTTAGCGAGTTTGGCATCACTGCGGAGCATGTCGCCGAGGCTGCCAAGCAGTCCATCCGGCGCACAAAGCGTTAACGGCAGCGTATGAACCGCGTGCTCGTAACCGGCAGCGTCGACCCTTACCGCAACCTTGCGCTTGAGGAACTGCTCTTCGAGTCGCAGGGGAGGGACGTTACGCTCTACCTCTGGCAAAACGAGCGCACGGTCGTGATCGGGCGCAATCAAAACGCCTGGCGCGAGTGCCGCGTTGAACTGCTTGAAAACGAGAGCGGGCGGCTTGCCCGCCGCTCCTCCGGCGGCGGCGCCGTTTTCCACGATCTTGGTAATCTCAACTTCACGTTTCTTCTGCCGCGCGAGGATTATGACCTTGCGCGGCAGCTTTCCGTCGTGCGGCGCGCGGCGGCGATGTTTGGTGTTGAAACCGAGTTTACGGGCCGAAACGATCTTGTCATTACGGCCTCGCAGGCAAAGTTTTCCGGCAACGCGTTCCGCTTTTCGGGCGAAACCGCGCTGCACCACGGCACCATACTCGTCAACGCCGACTTTACGCGCCTTGCGCGCTATCTTGCGCCTTCGGAGCGCAAGCTGGAGGCGAAAGGCGTCAAAAGCGTGGCAAGCCGCGTAGTAAACCTCTGTGAACTTGCGCCGGCTTTGACAATTGAGCGCATGAAGCAGGCGCTGCTCGAGGCGTTTACCGAGATCTACGGCCCGGCGCAAACGCGGGCGGAACAGGAATTCGACCCGGAGGCGCTTGCGCGCGTGCGGGAACGCTACGCTTCCTGGATGTGGCGCTTTGGCGAAACGCCGGCCTTCAACGTTTCCTTCGAACACCGCTTTGACTGGGGCTGTATCGAGCTGCTGCTCGACGTGCAAGGAGGCTTTGTCTCGAGCGCAAGCTGCTATACGGACGCGATGGACGCGACGCTGGCCGGACGGCTCGAGGGCGCGCTGTGCGGCGCGGCCTATCAAAGCGACGCGTTGCATGCTCGTTTGCTTACGCTGAACGAACCGCCGGCAAGCGAGCTGGCGGGCTGGCTTATGGAGCAGCCGTTCTGATGAATATTTAGTTTAACGGGCAGAGAAACAAAAAGGCGGCGGGAATACCCGCCGCCCGTTGCCGCGTGATTGACCTGTTATTCGGCGAGGCCGATGTCGATGAGCGTTTCGGATCCGCTCGTTACCTTCGGCAGCTGTCCGTTCCACTTTTGAATGGTTTCGTAGCGCAGATAAATGTCGCTGAGCGACTCGGTGATAATGCGGTTGCTTTCGGCGGTCGCCTCGGCAATGGTTTTGATCTCGGTAGCCTGTGCTTCCGCGGCGATCACGCGCTTTTCCGCCTCGGTGTTGGCGATCACGAGTGCCTGCTCCTGCTCGGTGCGGGTCTTGATGAGATTCTGCTCGGCGACCTGCTTGGCCTCGATGGCATTGACGTACTCCTCCGAAAAATCCCAGTTGATGATGTTGAGTTCGTCAACGTATACGCCATACTCGTTGAGCTTTGTATTGAGTTCCTCGTCGAGCAGGATGCTGACGTCGCCGCGGCTGACCACAAGCTGTTGGGCGGTGTAGTTGGCCGTAACAGCCTTCAGCGTCTCGTGGATCGCCGGGGTTACGAGCACGTCCTCATAGCCAAGACCGATACCCTTATAGAGCGCGCCGCCCGCATCCTTGCCGATGTGGTAGTTGACCGCGATGACGGAGGAGATCGTCTGCAAATCCTTGCTGAACGCCTCCGTGTTGACCTCGAGCTTGACGATGCGGTTGTTGATCATGACAACCTGCTGGGCAAAGGGAATCTTGAGATGGATGCCCTCCTGCAAAACGGTATCGCCAACGCGGCCGAAGGTCAGCACCACGCCGGTCTGGCCCGCGTTGACGACGACGATGCTGCCGCCAAGCAGCAAAACAAGAAACACAAGCGCCGCGATGACGCCGATAATTTTGCCTACGGACGGATTGCCCGCTTTGTCACGAAACATAGGTTGCTCCTTTGACGTTTTTTACAGTATAGCATATCGGGCGGCGCAGTAAAAGACCGGAGCGGTTATCAGGAGAGGCGCCGTACGCTTTGTTGGGTGTTCGGCCGGCCTGATCAAACGCCGAAAGCGCGCCAAGATTCCGGCGCAAAACGCCGTGCAAAAAGCCGGTGCGTCGCCGCCCGGCTGATAAGGCTCGTTCGCGCCCCCGCGCACCGCGCCGCCCATCAGGACTTTTTCTTGCTGTACGGCGTGTCCTCGAGCGGAAGCCTGGTGCGGAATTTGCCGTCGCGGTTATAATAGGCAAGCTGTACTGCGGGCGCGGTCGGAATCGAGCAAATTTCGCCGATGCCCTTTGCGCCGAGCGCGAGGCGATCCCTGTCCGCTTTCTCGATAATCAGCGAACACACCTCCGGCGTGTTGACGGACTGGAACAATCCCAGCGTACCGAACTTGCGCGTCGGCCGGCCGTTATCGAGCGGGAAATCCTCGGTCAGCGCGTAGCCGAGGCTCATCACGACGCCCCCTTCGATCTGCCCCTCGAGCGCGACGGGATTGACCGCCCGCCCGACGTCGTGCGCGGCCGTGACACGGCAGACGCACCCCTCATCGTCCAACTCGACGACCTGCGTGGCGTACCCGTAGGCGATATGCGAAACGGGGGCGGGCTTATCCGAACCCATGGGGTCGGTCACACCCGCATATTCGCCAAAGAAGCTTTTTCCATCAAGCGCTTCGAGCGAACCGGCCTCCTCAAGCGCGGCGCTTACAAGCTTTGCGGCCCGTACGGCGGCCTCGCCGGTAAAGAGCGTCTGCCGCGAGGCGGTGGTATTGCCGGCGTTGGGGGAGTCGGCGGTGTCCGGCGCGTGGTATACGATTTGTTCGAGCGGCAGATTGGTGATCTCGCGCACAAACTGCGTCTGCACCGTGCCCATGCCCTGGCCGATGCAGGCGGCGGAGGAGTGCACGTGCAGCTTGCCGCCGCTTACCTCGATGCGGCAGCGGCCAACGTCCGGCACGCCGACGCCGAGGCCGCTGTTTTTAAGGGCGCAGGCGAGGCCCGCCTTCGGATTGCGCTCGAGGATTGGCCGCACGGCGTCGAGCGTTTCGACAAGCGCGGTCGTCTCGTCCGCAATCTGGCCGTTCGGCAATTGCTGGCCCGGCCGGATGGCGTTAAGATAGCGGAATTCAAACGGGGTCAATCCGACCCGCTCCGCAAGCTGATTGATGTTGCACTCGGTGGCAAAGCAGCTCTGCGGCACGCCGAAGCCGCGAAACGCGCCGCCGGGCGGGTTGTTTGTGTAATAGGCGCGGCCCTCGATGTCGACGTTTTGATAGTTGTACGGACCCGCCGCGTGCGTGCAGGCGCGCTGCAGCACCGGCCCGCCGAGCGAGGCATAGGCTCCGCTGTCGGCTATGATGCGCGCGCGCATGCCGGTGAGGCGGCCCTCCTCGTCGCAGGCGGTCGTGACCTCAAGTTCCATCGCGTGGCGTTTGGGGTGGATGAGTATGCTCTCCGCGCGGGTCAGGCGCACCTTGACGGGCCGGCCGGTGAGACAGCACGCAAGCGCCGCATGGTGCTGCACGCTCATGTCCTCCTTGCCGCCGAAGCCGCCGCCGACCATCATCGCGGATACGCGCACCTGTTCCTGCGGCAGTTTGAGCATCGCCGCGCACTCGCGGCGCGTTTGGTACACGCCCTGATCGGCGCTGTAGATGCGCACGCCATCCCCCTCCGGCTCGGCAAGCGCGCACTCCGGCTCGAGGAAGGCGTGTTCGGTAAAGGGCAGGCTGTAGTGATTTGTGACGACGTGGGCGCTATGGGAAATCGCGGCCTCGGCGTCGCCGCGCTTGACGAACTGATAGGAGAGCAGGTTGTCAAGCGTCTCATGCACGCGCGCCGCCCCTTCGCGCATGGATTCCTGCGGCGAGAGGATGGGGGCAAGCGGCTCGTAATCCACGCGCACGGCGGCCTTGCCCTGTTCAAGCGCGGCCTCGTCTTGAGCCACGACAAGCGCGATCGCGTCGCCAAGAAAGTGCGTAACGCCGCCGACCGGGATCAGCACGTCGTAGTCCTGCACGATGTGGCCGATGCGCTGTTCGCCCGGGATATCGGGCGCGGTATAGACGGCGACGACGCTTTCGATCCCAAGCGCCTGCGAAACGTCGATCCCAAGCACACGCGCGCGCGGGAACGCGCTGCGCACGGCGGAGGCAAAGAGCATGCCGTCGAGATAAAGATCGTCGGTATAAAGCGCGCGGCCAAGCGTCTTGTCCGCGGCGTCGACGCGGAGGATGCTGTCCCCCAGCAGCCCGGGAAGTTCGCCCGCGGGCACTTCGGCGTTTTCGCGAAAGAGCCTTGCCGCAAGCAGCACGGCTTCGACGATCTTCTTATAGCCCGTACAGCGGCAGATGTTGCCCTTGAGCGCCTCGCGCACCTGCTGCTTCGTCGGGTCGGGGTTGCCATCGAGCAGGGCTTTCGCGCTAATGACCATGCCGGGCGTGCAAAAACCGCATTGCACCGCGCCCGCCTTGGAGAAGGCGTAGGCGTAGACGGCGCGCTCGCGCTCGCCGAGCCCTTCCGCCGTGATGACGGATTTACCGTCAAGTCGGTCGGTCTGCTGAACGCAGGCTTTGACGGCCTTGCCGTCGAGCAGTACCATGCAGGTACCGCAGGCGCCCTCCGAACAGCCGTTCTTAACGCTCGTCAGGCGCAGCGTATCCCTTAGGTAGCGCAGGAGCTTTTGATTTTCGCCGACCGTAACCGCGCGGCCGTTGACCGTAAAGGTTGACATCTTGGGACGTTTCTCCTTTGGCGCGCCCACAGAGCGCTTTTATAACGCGTTTGCTCTTGATCGGAGAACAGCGCTAAAATAGATAACTGTAATCCCAAAGCACGGCGTTGATGAGCCGTTCAATCGCGGGATCGATCGCGTCGGCGCCGAGGCGAATCGTGGAAACGCCGTCGAGCCGCAGCTTGACCTTGCCGCCGCCAAGCACGAGGAATCCCTTGTTTTCGCTCTCGTCGAACTCCTTTTCGCTCGAGAAGAGTGTGAATTTCTCCCTGTAGGGCGAGCTGTCGTAGGGACAGAACTCCGTGCAGTTTCCGCACTCGTTGCACATGCGATCGATGTGCAGTATCTGCGGCATCGGCACGCCGTCGACACGGATGGCGATGTTCGCGCGGTTCGGGCAGACCTGCACGCAGCATTCGCACACCGTCGAGCAGGCGAGGCAGCGCGTCTTCTCCTTGCCGGCGCTATCGAACAAAGCGAGCTTGCCATGCTTGGCGTAACAGCAATCCTCGTCGGCCTTTGCGCCGTTTGGTACCGATGCTTGATACGGCCCGACGATCGCGTCGGCAACCCGGCGCGCGTCCGCGATGGCCTCGACGACCGTCGCGGGGCCGCGGTTCGCATCGCCGATGACAAATACGTTCTCTTCGTTCGTCTCAAGCGTCGCGGGATCCGCCTTGACCGCGCCGCGCTCGTTCAGCGCGATGCCGTTGTCGGCAAAGAGCTTGCAATCGACCTTCTCGCCGATTGCGGAAACGAGCAGCGAGCAGGGGATCGGTACAACCTCGCAGGTCTCCACGGGCATCCGGCGGCCGCTTGCGTCCGGCTCGCCAAGCACGCACTTCCTGCAGAGGAGCTTGCCCTCCGCAAGGGAAAGCGGTACGAGCAGGTCGTTAAACTCCACGCCCTCCTCGACGGCAAGCGCGAGCTCCTCTTCGTCGGCGGGCATATAGCGCTTCGTGCGGCGGTAGACGATGCGGCTGTGGCAAACGCCCGGCATGCGTTTGGCGGCGCGCGCCGCGTCCATGGCGGAGTTGCCGCCGCCGACAATCACGACGTCCGCGCCGACCTCGCCGAGGGTTCCGGCCTTGGCGCGCGCGAGGAAGTCGAGCACGTTCATGCTTTCTCCCGCTTCGAGTTTGAGCTGTCCGTGTTCCCAGGCGCCGATGGCGTAGACGATGTGCGTATAGCCTGCGCCGCGCAGTTCGGCGAGCGGGGGCGCCGGCGTGTTCGTGCGAATCTCCGCGCCCATGGCGCCCAAGAGCGCCGCGTCGTGATCGATTTGCTCTTCGGATATACGGAAAGCGGGGATGACGTAGCGTACGACGCCGCCAAGCTGCCCGCGCTGTTCGAAGATCGTTGCCCGCGCGCCCTGCCGGGCGAGGAAGAAGGCCGCCGCCATGCCGGCAGGGCCGCCGCCGACGATGGCGACATTCGCCGCGGAGCCGCCGGCGGGTTTCAGCGAGCCGATCACCCCGTCGAAGCCGTTTTGCGCGGCGAGCAGTTTGCAGTCGCGAATGTGGATGAACTCCTCGTAGAAACCGCGCGTGCATTTATCGGTGCAGCGGTGCGGGCAGATTGTTCCCGTTATAAACGGCAAGGGGTTCTTTTCAAGGATCAGCCGCAGGGCGTCGGCATACCGGCCGTCACCCACGAGTTTGACGTACTCGGGAATATCTTGCCCGATCGGGCAGCCGTGCGTGCATGGCGCGGTAAAACAGCTTGTTAAAGGAACCTTTTCGGCAATTTTCCGCACGGGAATGGGCTTGACGGGCTTAAGATACAGCGCGTCGGTGCGCGCGCTTTCGGCAAGACGCGCTACCTTGCCGATCGAAACCCCGTCGAAGGAACCATACCGGCAGGCGGAAAGCTCTGCCGCGAGCTGCGCGGCGCGCTGATAACCGCCGGGCTTTAGCAATGAGGTTGCCAGCGTGATGGGCCAGATGCCCGCGTCGAAGAGCGCGCGGACGTTGAAGAAATCCGCGCCGCCCGAGAAGGAGAGGCGCATCTGCCCGTCAAACTCGCGGCTGATGCGGTGGGCAAGTTCGATGGTGAGCGGGTACAGCGCGCGGCCGCTCATATACATCTCCTCGCCGGGCAGTTCTCCCTGCTCGATGCGCACGGGGAACGTGTTCGTCAGCTTGAGGCCGAAGCAAAGGCCTTTTTGCTTCGCGAGCGCCAGCAGCCGCCGGAACATCGGAATCGCGTCCTGGTACTGCAAATCGTCGTTGAAGTGAAAGTCGTCGAACGCGAGGTAGTCGTAGCCCATCTCGTCCATGGTTTTGCGTGCAAAGCGGTAGCCAAGCAGCGTCGGGTTGCACTTGACAAACGTATTGAGCCGCTTGACACCGATGAGATAGGTTGCAATGCGTTCAATCTCCTGCGGCGGGCAGCCATGCAGCGTTGAAAGCGTAATCGACGAGCACACGTGCGGTGAGATGCTCTCAACATACTTGGCGTCCACCTTCGTAAAGAGCGAGAGGTTTTCGCGCGCCCAGTTGCGGCATTCCTTCCAGATGGCGGAGCGGGAGGCGTCCTTCAGGCCCATGATGAAGCGGTCGATCTTTTCGCTCGTGATACCCTCGAAGTTGTAGCCCACGCTCATGTTGAAGAGAAAACCGTCGGGACGGCCGAGGTCGTACTCCCAGCTCATGAGCTTGATGGCAAACCAGGCCTTGACGTACTCGTCGTAAGCCTGTGAAACGGTCAGCTCGGTCGACCACTCGACGTTGTAGCACTCGTCGGCGGCGAGAATGCAGGGCTTTGAAACGGGCAGATCCTCGCCGTCGAGCGTCTGCACGGTCTTAAGCTCAAAGAAGCGGCAGCCGGCGTAGTAGGCGGCGATGAGATTCTGCGCCAGCTGCGTATGGGGGCCGGCGGCGGGACCGAACGGCGTTTCAAGCTGCCCGCCGAAAAGTTCAAGCGTCTTGCCCTCCAAAGCGGCGAATGGGCGCCGCACGCCGAATACGCTGCCCTGCGCGCGCTCCTCGAGGATCCAGTTCATCAAATTTGCAAAGGGGATCGGGGTCATGCGATCGGACATGGAAGGAACCCTCCTTTATCTATCGTAACCGGTGCGGCGCCGTCGTAAGCATGCCGTTGTTTTTATGCGGCGGGGGTGGGGACGGCGTATGGTCAGGCGTTGATCGTATCCCAGAGTTTTTTTGCGCTCGCGCGGCACTCTTGCATCAGCGCGGCCTCGTCGCACACGAGCACCTTGCGATCCTGCATGAGCACCTTGCCGTTACAAATGGTGGTGACTACGCTGCGCCCGTTCATGCCAAAGAGGATGTGCCCGTTGACGTTCGAGCCGTCCATCGGCGTAAGCGGGTCGTAATCGGTCACGATGATATCCGCGTACGCGCCGCGCGCAAGCACGCCGAGCGGGCGGTTGAAGAAGCGCTCCGCGATGATGGGGTTATTTTCAAAGAGCATCGTCGGGATCTCAGTCCAGGCGACGGTCGGGTCGCAAAGGTTGTGCTTGTGGATGATGTTGCCGACCTTGTAGCTTTCGAGCATATCGTTGGTGTAGCCGTCCGTGCCGAGGCCGAGCAGGATGCCCTTGCCAAAGAGCAGGATCACCGGCCCGCAGCCGACGGCGTTGCCCATGTTGGACTCGGGGTTGTGTACGACCATGGTATCGGTCCCGGCGAGAAGATCCATCTCGGCGGGACTGACGTGCACGCAGTGGATCGCCAGCGTTTTTTCGCCGAGTATGCCGTTTTCAAACAGCCGCTCGACGATGCGTTTGTTGTACTTTTTCAGCGAGTCGATCTGATCGCCCGGGCCCTCGGCGACGTGTATGTGGAAGCCCGTCTCGTCGGGCGTATGCCTGCGGCAGAGCGCGAGCGTTTCGTCCGATAGGGTGAACGCCGCGTGCAGGCCCATCATGCCCTTGAGCATGTCGCTTTCGTCTGCCGCCGTGCGCCGGATCAGGCGCTCGTTCTCGAGCACGGCTTCCATCTTTTTGGTTTCGCCGTCTCGGTCGGATACCTCGTAGCAAAGGCAGGTGCGCAAGCCGAGCGCCGCCGCCGCGTCCGCGATCGGGTCGAGGCTGCCGGGGATGTCGAAGTAGCTTGCATGGTGATCGAACACGGTCGTCACACCGTTTTTGATGCAGTCTACATAGACCGCATAGGCCGAAAGACGGTCGTTCTCCTTCGTAAGCAGACGGTCGATCTTCCACCACATGCCCTCGAGAATGTCGTTAAAATCATGCGGGTTGTATCCCTTAATCGAAAGCCCCCGGGCAAACGCGCTGTAGATATGGTTATGCGTGTTGATCAGCCCCGGCATGATGACGCCGCCGTGCGCGTCGATCCATTCCGCATCGGGATATTTGCGCTTGAGTTCATCGGTGTCTCCGACATCGGCGATCAAAGCGCCGTTTACCGCAACCGCGCCGTTGTCCAAATACAAGCCGTGGTCCCGCGTAATGAGTCTCCCGTTTCCGATCAACAACATAGACCCGATTCTCCCTTCGTCAAGTGCGCAATATGTAGTTTGACTGGTGTTGAATATCCGACCTTTATTATTATACTATAGCGTTTTCTTGGGGTGCAATACGACACGTCAAAAATATACAAAAATATTCGGTTCCCAATAATTTTGGTTAGGGAAAAATATTCTCTGCAATTGCATTTTTACGCATTATGTTATACTATATCATCATTCAAATGATGGAGTATAAATTGCATGGATCGTATCGCGGGATATCGTTGCACCCTCTGCGGCCGTGAGTTTCCGTTTCAACCGGAGCTTACGACCTGCCCGGTCTGCGGCGAAACGGGTATCCTCGATATCGTTTATGATTATACCGCCGTGGGACGCGTGCTTTCGCGCGAATCGCTTCGAAGGGATGCGGACAACAGCATGTGGCGCTATCGCGCGCTGATGCCGCTTTCCGGGGAAGGATTCGCGGACTTTCTGCGCATTGGCTGGACGCCGCTCTATCGCGCGAAGCGCCTTAATTGTGAACTGGGACTCGATACGCTCTACATCAAGGACGACGGGCTCAACCCGACCGGTTCGCTCAAGGATCGCGCCTCGGGCGTCGCCGTGGCCAAGGCCATCGAACTTGGCTACGATACGATCGCATGCTCGTCGACCGGCAACGCCGCGAGTTCCTGCGCGGGCAACGCGGCCCGTATGGGCATACGCTCCGTCATCTTCGTGCCGGAGCGCGCGCCGGTGGGCAAGGTGGCGCAGCTTCTCATCTTCGGCGCGAACGTCGTGAGCGTACGCGGCGATTACCGGCAGACGTTTGAGCTAAGCCGCGCGGCCATAGACAAGTGGGGCTTCTATAACCGAAACGCCGGCATCAATCCCGTCATGGTAGAGGGCAAAAAGACCGTTTCGCTCGAGATCGCGGAGCAGCTCAACTGGAGCCCGACGGATTGGGTCGCGGTATCCGTCGGCGACGGCTGCACGATCGGCGGCGTGTATAACGGCTTCTACGACCTACTGCAGCTCGGCATGATCGAGCGTATCCCGCGCATCCTCGGCGTGCAGTCCACGGGCTGCTGCCCGTTTGTGGACGCGGACAAATCCGGCGGCGCGCTCCGGCCAACCGGGGAGAACACGCTTGCCGACAGCATCGCCGTGGGCGTGCCGAGGAACCCGAAGAAGGCGCAGCGCGCCGTGCGTGACAGCGGCGGCGCCTGGATCGCCGTTTCGGACGAG
>CAYMSL010000015.1:13084-21908 GCA_964393095.1 uncultured Oscillospiraceae bacterium
GCTGCTCGGCAGCACGGAGGGCGTGTCTGGCGCACCGGCGGGCGTGACCGCGACGGCGGGCGTAAAAAAAGCCGTGGAAACGGGTCTCATCAAGCCGCACGAGAGCGTGACGGTGATCTCGACCGGCAGCGGGCTTAAGGACGTTAAAAACGCTATGCTCGCGGCTGGGGAAGCGTTCAAGTGTGATCCCGATCTTGCCGCGCTCGAGGCGAGCGGGCGGATTGGCTAGGTTCACCTGTTTTGCCGGGATGCGGCGTATTAAAAAGGAAGCCGCCAGCACTCTCTCGGTTGTTTCGCCCCAAAGGGCGTTGCAATAAACAAAATCTTGACAGGAGGAAACCCATGAAGAAGATCTTTGCTCTGATCCTGGTTGCGGTTATGGCCTTTGCCCTGATAGGATGTACACAGAAGGGGGATGCCGGAACCAAGGCGCTGAAGATCGGCGTCATCCTCGTGCACGACGAAAACACCGGCTACGATGCGGCCCACATCGAAGGCATCAAGGCTGCGGCCGCAGCCGTCGGCATCAACGAGGCCGAGAGCATCATCTGGAAGTACAACATCGCTGAAGACGTGGTCTGCTACGATACCGCCATCGACCTTGTCGAGCAGGGCTGCACGTACATCTTCTCGGACAGCTTCGGCCATCAGTTCCACATGCAGCAGGCCGCTTCCGAAAATCCGGACGTGGTGTTCGTCTCCATGACGGGCGACAGCGCCAAGCTCAGCGAACTGCCCAACTTCAAGAACGCGTTCCCGCATACCTTTGAGTCGCGCTATGTCTCCGGCGTCGTTGCCGGCATGAAGCTCAAGGAGCTCATGGACGCGGGCACCGTGACCGATCCCCATATCGGCTACGTCGGCGCGTATCCGTATGCCGAGGTGGTCTCGGGCTACACCGGGTTCTTCCTTGGCGTGCGCAGCATCGTTCCCGCGGCGTACATGGACGTGACCTATACGAACTCCTGGTATGACCCGACCGCCGAGGCCGAGGCCGCGAGCTCCCTGATCTCCAAGGGCTGCTCTATCATCAGCCAGCACGCAGACTCCACGGGCGCGCCGTCCAAGTGCGAGGAACTGCTCAAAGCGGGCACGACCGTCTACTGCGTGGGCTACAACATCGACATGCTGGCGGTGGCGCCCACCTCCGCGCTGACCTCCGCCCAGAACAACTGGAGCTCCTACTACACCTACGCCTTCAACTGCATCCTTAAGGGCGAAACGATCGCGACCGACTGGTCCGAGGGCTATGCCGCCGGCGCCAACATGATCTCCGCGCTCGGCAGCAGCTGCGCGGCCGGCACCGCCGAGAAGGTGGCCGAGATTGAAGCGGGCATCAAGGCCGGCACGCTGAACATCTTTGACACCGCGAACTTCACCGTGGGCGGTCAGCCTGTAACCGAATATCTCGCCATCGATACAGACGGCGACTTCGTCGGCGACACGGGCAATCCCATCGAGAACGGCATCTTCTACGAGTCCAAGCTCCGCAGCGCGCCGTACTTCCAGCTGCGCATCGACGGCATCACGGAACTCAACTAACCGAACCACCCTGTCAGAGAATGGGAACGGCTCCGCCGTTCCCATTCTTCTGTGCAGGTATTTTTTGAGCCTTTACGCACGAAACTCTTTGTTGCGGGCGCGCAAAAGGCGCAAGAGCGCCGGAGGTTCGCACGCGCCGCGGAACTTTATGTTTACAGCAACTTTCAACGTATGCTAAAATCTTTTTAGCCGTTCTAAGAATCTATCGTAGAAGGGATCAAAGATGTGGAAAACTCGGTCGTGATTCGGATGGTCGACATCACCAAAACCTTTGGTGACGTCGTTGCCAACGACAAGATCTGCCTCGATATTCGGGAGGGAGAAATCCTCTCGCTTCTGGGGGAGAACGGAAGCGGCAAAACTACGCTGATGAACATGCTCGCCGGCATCTACTTTCCGGATAGCGGACAGATGTTCGTCCATGGCAAAGAAGTGACGATCGCTTCCCCGAAGGATGCCTTCGATCTGCACATCGGCATGATTCACCAGCACTTCAAGCTTGTGGACGTGCTCACCGCCGCGGAGAATATCATTCTTGGGTTAAACGAGTCCGTCACGGTCGACCTCAAACGCGTACGCGCCGCCGTCAAGGATATCTGCGAGCGCTATGGTTTCGTCGTCGATCCCGATAAGAAGGTCTATAACATGTCCGTCTCCGAGAAGCAGACGCTCGAAATCGTCAAGGTGCTTTATCGCGGGGCGGACATTCTCATACTCGACGAACCAACCGCCGTGCTCACCCCGCAGGAGACGCAAAAGCTTTTCCGCGTCATGCGCAACATGAAGGCGGACGGGAAGTCCATCGTCATCATTACGCACAAGCTCCATGAGGTGCTTGAGATATCCGACCGCGTAGCGGTTCTGCGCAAGGGATTGAACGTTGGCGATGTGCCAACCATTCAAACCGACGCGATGAAACTTACCGAGATGATGGTCGGCCGGGCCGTTTCGCTCGACATCGAGCGGGATATTCCCGAGGACACCCAGCCGCGGCTCGTGGTCAAGAACCTCACCGTCTGCGACGCGGACGGCATCGAACGGCTTAAGAACGTGAGTTTTACGGCCTACGGCGGAGAGATTCTCGGCGTGGCGGGCATCTCCGGCAGCGGCCAGAAGGAACTGCTTGAGGCCATCGCCGGCCTGCAAACCTGCGTACCGGGCGGCAGCATCCGCTTCATTTCCGCAGACGGGGGTGAGGAGCGCGAGCTTTTGGGCATGCACCCCATCGACATCAAGCGCCTCGGCGTCGCGCTGGCCTTCGTGCCGGAGGATCGGCTCGGCATGGGGCTTGTTGGCAGCATGGATTTGACCGACAATATGATGCTGCGCAGCTATTCGGCAGGACACGGCATTTTTGCGGATCGCCGGCAGCCGAAAAAGCTTGCGGAAACCGTGGTTAAGGAACTCGAGGTCGTAACGCCGGGCCTCTCCACGCCGGTAAGGCGCCTCTCCGGCGGCAACGTGCAGAAGGTGCTCGTCGGCAGGGAGATCGCCCAGCATCCGCAGCTTTTAATGTCCGCCTATGCCGTGCGGGGCCTGGATATCAACACCTCTTACAACATCTATCATCTGCTCAACGAGCAGAAGAAGCAGGGAACCTCCGTCATCTATGTCGGAGAGGACCTCGATGTGCTGCTTGAACTGTGCGACCGCATTCTCGTGCTCTGCGGCGGATATCTCAACGATGTCATCGACGCGCGCCGGGCCACGAAGGATCAGGTTGGTTATGTGATGACCTATCTCAATCGGGAAGGGGGGATGAGCTGTGGGGAAAACGCGTAGTCACGACGCCCACGAGCCGTTTGTGCGCATGTCCAAACGGGATGGGATGCCCGTTTGGAAGTCTTGGGGGGTTCGACTGATCGGGCTGTTTTTTGCCCTGGTCGTCTGCGCCTTCATCATCTATGGGTTTACAAAGCTCAACCCGATCAAGGTCTATGCCGCGATGTTTAACGGCGCGTTCGGTACGGAAAAGCGCTCGTGGGTGACGATACGCGACGTGATGATGCTCCTTTGCGTCGGCATTGGCTTGGCTCCCGCTTTCAAGATGCGGTTTTGGAACATCGGCGCGGAGGGGCAGGTACTCGTCGGCGGCATCGCCACCGCCGCCTGCATGATCTATCTTGGCAAGACGCTGCCGCTAATGCCGCTGCTTCTTGTGATGTTTATCAGCAGCATGCTCTCAGGCGCGCTGTGGGGCCTGATTCCCGCTGTGTTCAAGGCGCGATGGAACGCCAACGAGACGCTCTTTACGCTGATGATGAACTACATCGCCATACAGCTGACGTCGTTTTTCGTCGCCAAGTGGGAGAGCCCGCCCGGTTCGAACTCCGTTGGCATCATCAACCAGATGACCAAGGCAGGCTGGTTCCCGCCGGTATTCGGGCAGATGTATACGCTGAACGTCATCATCGTTATGGTGCTGACCGTCGCCATGTACCTCTACCTGCGCTACAGCAAGCAAGGCTATGAAATCGCGGTTGTCGGCGAAAGCGAAAATACGGCGCGCTACGCGGCCATCAACGTCAGGCGCGTGATCATCCGCACCATGATGCTCTCGGGGGCGATCTGCGGGCTTGCGGGCTTTATATCGGTGGCCGGCGCGGGTCATTCGATCTCCACGAGCACGGCGGGAGGGCGTGGTTTTACGGCGATCATCGTCGCGTGGCTGGCCAAGTTCAATTCGTTTGTGATGATCGCCATCGCGCTGCTGCTTGTATTTCTCGAAAAGGGCGCGATTGAGATCGCCTCCCGTTTCGATCTCAACGACTTTGTCTCCCAGATGATTACGGGTATCATACTCTTCTTCATTCTGGGCAGCGAGTTTTTCATCAACTATAAGCTGCGCTTTCGCGGCGGCAGGAAGGAGGCCCGCTCATGACGCAGGCCATCGCCTTAATCCAGGCGGCCGTCGTGTTCGGCACCGTGATTCTCTTCGGCGCCGTGGGTGAGATTCTTACGGAAAAGTCCGGCAACCTCAACCTCGGCGTGCCGGGCATCATGTACCTTGGCGGCATCGCGGGGCTCATCGCGGCCTTTCTCTACGAGAACAACGCCGCAAATCCCAACGCGGCCGTGGCCGTCCTCCTAACGCTGCTCTGCACGTTTGCCGCCGCCATGTTCGGCGGGCTGATCTACGCGGTCTTAACGATCACGCTGCGCGCAAACCAGAACGTTACGGGTCTGACGCTGACGATATTCGGCGGCGGCGTAGCCAACCTCTTCGGCGGTACGCTCAACAAGATGGCCGGCGGCGTGGGACAGATCTCCGTGGCGCTTACAAGCGGCGCCTTCCGCACGAACATTCCGTTCCTTGCAAACCTCGGCGCGGTCGGCAAAATATTCTTCTCCTACGGTTTCCTTGCGTATCTGGCCATCGTGCTCGCGTTCGTCGTCCACTGGGTGCTCAACCGCACGAGCGTCGGCCTCAACCTGCGCGCGGTCGGCGAAAACCCCGCCACCGCGGACGCGGCGGGCATCAACGTAACCAAGTATAAGTATCTGGCTACCTGCCTTGGCGCGGGCATATCTGGCTTTGGCGGGCTGTACTATACGATGGACTACATCAAGGGCACCTGGTCGACCGACGGCAGCATCGAGAAGCTCGGCTGGCTTGCCGTCGCGCTCGTTATCTTCGCCACATGGAAGCCAAGACGCAGCATTTGGGGCGCATACCTCTTCGGCGCGCTGTTTTGGCTGTTCTTCTATATACCGGGGCTTACGCGCAGCTCGCAGGAGATATTCAAAATGCTGCCGTATCTTGTAACGGTATTTGTGCTCGTGGCGGTCGCGCTGCGCAGAAAGCGTGAAGATCAGCCGCCCGCGAATCTGGGCGCGTCCTATTTCCGCGAGGAGCGCTAGTTTGGCTGCGATACGCTTGGGAGGCCCGCCGGATACGGGCCTCCCTTTTGGTCTATCGTAAGAGACGTGCGGGAGCACCCGCAAGATGGGATACAAGCTGCCCTGGTACGCTTTTTCGGGCTCTGCGCGCATGTCGAAAAGCGTTGCCGTGACGCGGGAAAGGCGGAGTAACCCGAGCAAAATAAAGGATGCGCCGACACGCTTTGCACATGGTCCGGCTGTTGGATCAGAATTTAAGTTATGTATCCGAAAAAATATTTATCCATATTGGCATGAATGGTTGAATTGGTAAAATGATCAAGTTATAATGAATGCGCAAGCGCATTGGTACCCACTGAAAAAGGAAAAATAGTGAGGAGCAGAGTATGAAATACGACCGCATCTACAACTTTTCCGCAGGTCCCGCGACCATGCCCGTCGAGGTGCTCGAGGAGATGGCCGCCGAAATGCTCAACTACAAGGGCAGCGGCATGTGCGTTATGGAGATGTCGCACCGCTCGAAGGTGTTCCAGACCATCTTAGACGAGGCGGAGGCCGATCTGCGCGAGCTTATGGGCATTCCCAACAACTACAAGGTGCTCTTCATCCAGGGCGGCGCGACGCTCCAGTTCTCGATGATCCCGATCAATCTGATGAAAAACGGCGTGGCCGATTATCTTGTAACCGGCTCCTGGTCAAAGAAAGCCGTCCCCGAGGCGAAGCGGTGCGGAAGGGTCAACGTCGTGGCTTCGAGCGAGGATCGCAACTACACCTACATTCCCGATCTTTCCGACCTGCCGATCGATCAAGACGCCGACTATGTCTACATCTGCGAAAACGAGACGATCCACGGTACGACCTACTTCGAGCTGCCCGACACGAAGGGCAAGGTGCTCGTCTCCGACCAGTCTTCGATGTTTCTTTCACGTCCATGCAACGTCAGCGACTACGGCCTGATCTATGCGGGCGTGCAGAAGAACGTCGGCCCGGCCGGCATGGTGGTTGTGATCATCCGCGAGGATCTGATTCGTGCCGACGTACACGCATCGACGCCGGTCTACCTGCGCTACGACACGCACGCCGAGAACGACTCGATGTACAACACGCCCAACTGCTGGTGCATCTATGCCTGCGGCAAGGTGTTCAAGTACCTCAAGAGCATTGGCGGCTTAAGCGAGATGGCGCGGCGCAACGAGGAGAAGGCGATGCTGCTCTACGACTACCTCGATCAAAGCCGTATGTTCCGCGGTACGGTTGAAAAGCCCTTCCGCTCCCGCATGAACGTACCGTTCGTAACCGCAAACGCGGAGCTTGACGCCGCCGTCGTCGCGGCGACGAAAGCCGCCGGCTTTGACAACCTCAAGGGCCACAAGAGCGTCGGCGGCCTGCGCGCCTCGATCTACAACGCCATGCCCAAAGAGGGCGTCGAAGCGCTGGTCTCGTTCCTGCGGGCGTTTGAAGCGGAACACCAATAAGCCGTATAGAAAGAGGAGAGCAAATATGCTGAAGATACTTGCCACGGACGGTATGGACAAGAGCGCGATCGCCGCGCTGGAAGCCAAGGGCTGCGCGGTGGACTGCACTTTCTATGAGCCGGATGCGCTCTGCAAGGCCGTCCAGGATTACGACGTGCTCGTTGTGCGCAGCGCAACCAAGGTTCGCGAGCCGCAGATCGACGCCGCCTGCATGACGGGGCGGCTCAAGCTTGTCATCCGCGCGGGCGTCGGCATCGACAACATCGACAAGGTCTGCGCCGAGGGGCATGGCATCAGCGTTTGCAACACGCCGCGTGCAAGTTCGGACGCGGTGGCGGAGCTGGCGCTTGCGCACATGTTCTCCGTGGCGCGCTTTGTCTCCATCGCGGGTCATACGATGCGCGAGGGAAAGTGGGAGAAGAAGCGCTACGAGGGCATCGAGCTTTCCGGAAAGGCCGTCGGCATCGTGGGTTACGGCCGCATCGGACAGGCGCTCGGCAGCCGCTGCCAGGCGCTCGGCATGAAGGTGCTTGCCCACGATATCTACAAGGTGCCGTCGCTCGAATGTGACACCATGCGCTACGTCGAGATGGACGAACTGCTCGCGCAGGCGGACATCATCTCGCTGCATATTCCGTCGCTGCCCGGCGAGCCGATCGTCAACGCCCAAACAATCGGCAAGATGAAGGACGGCGTGATCATCATCAACACCTCGCGCGGCACGAATATCGACGAGGCCGCCCTGCTCGAGGCGCTCGAGAGCGGCAAGGTTTACGGCGCGGGTCTCGACGTATACGCCGAGGAGCCGTCCAAAAACGCGGCGCTCTATTCGCATCCGCGCGTGAGCTGCACGCCGCACATCGGCGCCGCCACCGAGGAGGCGCAGAGCCGCATCGGCGCGGAGGTCGTCGCGCTCATCGTGCAGCAGTTTTCGCTCTAGCCTAGGAGCGATCGCTCTGGCGGCCAGACCGCTGGGGCTGCGGTTGACGCGTTGCGCGCGGCCGCTTACAATTCCCGAGGAAGCTTCTTCGTAAACCGGCGCCGGCATGCATGGAACGTGCCGGCGCATTTTCATGCGCGCAACAGAACCACATCCGTATGAAAGTTCCATATATAGTTACTTAATTCGAAATGAATCACAATATATTGTATATGAACAATGCTTTAAATATGAACGCATTTTAAATTAAATTTATATATATCCACGTTATGCGACCGCTATGCAGCGAGCCGCGGTAGGGAGTATTTTGTAAGAATCCGCGAAACGTCCACGGCTGCGGCTTTTCCTGATTTCGCCAAATTTTCCGTTTCAGTTCTCCATCGGTTATCCACCGAATATATCAATATCTGGTATGCAGAATGCTCGCTTGACACTAAATATGCTGCGCCTTAAACTAAAAACACAGTATTTCTTTGGGGGCTGGCATCATGTTTTGTGAGATCATCAAGCGCGACGGACATGCGGAACCGTTTGATAAGAGCAAGATTAAAAACGCGATCTGGAAGGCCGCGCAGGCCGTTAACGGCACGAACGAGGAGCTCTCCGGCAAGCTGGCCGATGAGGTTGTGCGCCTTGCCGAGCTCAAGTACGGCAACAACGCGCCGGACGTCGAGGGTATTCAGGACCTCGTGGAAAAGGTGCTCATCGAAGCGGGCCATGCCAAGACCGCAAAGGCCTATATTCTCTATCGCGAGAAGCGGCGCGGCACGCGCGAGATCAACGCGCTCATCGGCGCCACGATCGATATGTTCGGCGACTATCTCAACGACCGTGACTGGGGCGTTAAGGAAAACGCGAACATGCAGCGCAGCGTCAACGGCCTCAACAACTATGTGCGCGAGACGTTCACAAAGAAGTATTGGCTCTACGAAATCTACCCGATCGACGTTTGCCGCGCGCATGAAAGCGGCGATGCGCACATCCACGACCTTGGCTTCTTCGGCCCGTATTGCGCCGGCTGGGATCT
>CAYMSL010000016.1:0-21895 GCA_964393095.1 uncultured Oscillospiraceae bacterium
GCGCGCAGCCCAAGGCCGCGAACATCGCGCGCGCCGTGGGGCTGTTTGCCGAGGTGGACGATTCGCGCATCCGCACGCGGCTCGAGCAGGGCTGGGTGGAGTTTGCAAGCGGCGATCTCGACGCGGTGTTCGCGCGCGCGGAAAAATCCCGGCAAAGGCGCGAGAGCGTTTCCATCGCCTACCACGGCAACATCGTCGACCTGCTCGAAGCGGCGGTTGCGCGGGATTTTGCCATCGACCTGCTCAGCGACCAGACCTCGTGCCACAACGCCTACAGCGGCGGCTACTGCCCCGTCGGCCTGACGTTTGAGGAGCGCACGCGCCTTTTGCACGACGACCGCGCGGCGTTCTGCGCGCGGGTCGACGATTCGCTGCTTCGGCACATCGCCGCCATTCGCGCGCTCGCGGCGCGCGGCGCGCGCTTCTTCGACTACGGCAACTCCTTCCTCAAAGCCGTGTTCGACGCCGGGGACAGAAGCATCGCGCGAAACGGCGCCGACACGCGCGACGGGTTCGTATTTCCCTCCTACGTCGAAGACGTGATGGGCCCGCTGCTCTTCGACTACGGCTACGGCCCGTTTCGCTGGGTGTGCCTCTCCGGGCGGCCTGAGGACTTGCAAAAGACCGACCGCGCCGCGATGGCATGCATCGATCCGAACCGCTCGTGGCAGGACCGCGACAACTACGTGTGGATTCGCGACGCCGAGAAAAACCGCCTTGTGGTCGGTACGCAGGCGCGCATATTCTATCAGGACGAGCAGGGCCGCACGCGCATCGCGCTGGCGTTCAACGACATGGTGCGCCGCGGCGAGATCGGCCCCGTGATGATCGGGCGCGACCACCACGACGTTTCCGGCACGGATTCGCCGTTTCGCGAGACGGCCAACATCAAAGACGGCAGCAACGTCATGGCCGACATGGCCGTGCAGTGCTTTGCGGGCAACGCCGCGCGCGGCATGACGCTCTGCGCCCTGCACAACGGCGGGGGCGTGGGCATCGGCAAGGCGATCAACGGCGGCTTTGGCCTGCTGCTCGACGGCGGCGAGCGTACCGACGATATCATCCGCAGCGCCATGCAGTGGGACGTGATCGGCGGCGTGGCGCGGCGAAGCTGGGCGGGCAACGCGCACGCGGTGGAGACCGCGGCGGCCTATAACGCGCGGCAGGCGGGGCTTGCGCGCATCACGATGCCGTTTTTGGCCGACGAAACGCTGCTCAACCGGCTCGTCGGGCCGGAGCCGGAACGGGAGGAATAGGGACATGACGAAGATTGTCGAATGCGTACCGAACATCAGCGCCGCCGAGCCCGCGCTTGTCGGGGAGGCCCGCGCCCTCATCGAAAACACGCCGGGCGTTATGCTGCTCGACGTTTCGAGCGACCTTAGCCACAACCGCTCGGTGCTGACGTTTGCCGGCAGCCCCGCCGGCGCGGAGGAGGCGGCCGTGCAGCTGGCAAAATTCTGCGCCGCGCGCATCGACCTAAGGGAACACCGCGGTGAGCACCCGCGCATGGGCGCGCTCGACGTCGTGCCGTTTATCCCGATCCGCGAAACGACGCTCGAGGAGTGCGTGGCGCTTTCAAGGCGCGCGGGCGGGCGCATCTACGCCGAGGCGGGCATACCGGTGTTTCTCTACGAGGCTTCGGCAAGCGCGCCGCATCGCATAAACCTTGCGGATGTGCGGCGCGGGCAGTTCGAGGGCATGGCGGAAAAGCTGCTCCTGCCCGAGTGGGCGCCGGACTTCGGCGGCCGGGAAATCCACCCGGGCGCGGGCGTCGCCGCCGTGGGCGCGCGCATGCCGCTCGTGGCCTTCAACATCAACCTCTCCACGGGCGATCTTGCCGTGGCCGAGCGCATCGCGCGGATCATCCGCCGCTCGAGCGGCGGGCTTGCCTGCGTCAAGGCCATCGGCGTGCTGCTTGGCGAGCGCAACGTCGCGCAGGTGTCGATCAACATGACAGACACCGCCCAAACGCCACTCTATCGCGTCGTGGAGTTCGTGCGCTTCGAGGCCGCGCGATACGGCGTTTCCATCGTCGGCACGGAGATCGTCGGCCTTGTGCCGATGCGCGCGCTCGTCGAAAGCGCGGAATACTACCTCGGTATCGAGCGTTTCGACGCGGAACGGCAGGTGCTCGAACGCAGGCTTGAAACCTGCGTGCCGTAACGGCCAAATCGGAGGATAAGCCATGCTGCTGATCCACAACATCGGCCTTTTGCAGACGCCCGAGGGCAGCGAAAGCCTTCGCGGCCGCGCGCAGGGCGAGAACCGCAAATACCGCGGCGCGAGTGTGCTCATCGATGGCGAAATCATCGCCGCCATTACGGAAAACGGCGCGCTGCCGCCCTGCCCGGCGGATACGCGGATGTTCGACGCCAAAGGCGCGTTCGTGACCCCCGGCTGGATTGACGCGCACACGCATCTTGTCTTCGCCTCCTGGCGGCAGCACGAGGTGCCGCTCAAGCTCAAAGGCGCCTCCTACCTTGAGATACTTGCCGCGGGCGGCGGTATACTCGATACCGTGCGGCAGACCCGCGCGGCAAGCGAAGACGAGCTCTTTGCCCGCGCGTACGGCTTTTTAAACGAGCAGCTTGCTCTCGGCGTGACGACTACGGAGATCAAGAGCGGCTACGGGCTCGACCTTGAAACGGAGATGAAACAGCTCCGCGTGATCGATCGCCTTTCGCGCGAACACGCGCTCGACGTTTCGGCGACGTTTCTTGGCGCGCACGCGGTGCCGCCGGAGTACGCGGGGCGCGCGGAGGACTACGTTGATTTCATCTGCCGCGAGGCGCTGCCGCGCGTTGCCGGGGAAAAGCTTGCAAGACACTGCGATGTGTTCTGCGAAACGGGCGTGTTTACGCTCGCACAGAGCCGCCGCGTGCTCGAAACGGCGCGTTCTCTCGGCCTCGGGCTGCGCATTCATGCCGACGAGATCGACACGCTCGGCGGCGCGGAGCTGGCCGGCGAACTGCGCGCGCTCACGGCCGAGCACCTCATCGCCACCACCGACGCGGGCATCGACGCGCTCGCCGCGGGCGGGGTTATCGCCTGCCTGCTGCCGCAGACGTCGCTCTATATTGGGAAACCCTTTGCCCGTGCGCGTGAGATGATCGCGCGCGGCGTGGCCGTGGCCGTGGCGTCGGACTTCAACCCCGGCTCCTGTCCCTCGCTGAATCTGCAGCTTGCGGCAAACCTCGCGTACCTGAAGTACCGCATGAGTCCCGAGGAGGTGCTCACGGCCGTCACCCTCAACGCCGCCTGCGCGCTGGGCTGCGGCGCGCGGCTTGGCTCCGTCGAGGTCGGCAAGCAGGCCGACCTGACCCTCTGGGACACGGACGGCATGGAACTGATCTGCTACCGCATGGGTACAAATCAGGCGCGCTCGGTGGTCAAGAAAGGCTTACTTTTCTTGAAAGAAAAGTAAGCAAAAGAACTTAGGGTTATTTGGAAGGCGGGGCTTGTCCGCTTGGACGGGGTCTTGCTTTTTTTGAAAGAAAAGTAAGAAAAAGAACCTGGGATTCATTGGGATAGGGGGTTCGGGCTGCGAAGCCTTGCCGTTTTGAAAGAAGAGCGAAAGAGTGTTGCTTCTTACTAAAAAACGAGGCTGGCCCGGCTGGACCAACCTCGTTTTGCATATGCCTGGCGGGTTTCGGGGCTAAAGCCTCGTTCCGCCGCTTGCGTCGCCGCGCGGCGTTACGCGTTGCACAGTTCTTTGAGCCGCCCGGTGTCGAGCTGATCGCAGCCCGAGAGGTAGGCGCAAAGCTTGCCGGCGATCCGGCATACGCCGCCCGGGCTGTTGCTTTCGATGTTGAGCGGCATGAGCGGGTCGTGCAGCGACATGCGCAAAAGGAACCAGCCGTCGCCCTCCTCCTTGCCGAACGAGACGCGCACGCCCTCGTAGTTCGGTTCCTCCACGGCCCAGCCCTGCTCGTGCGCGTGGTCTTTAAGCCCGTTGAGCACGGCGCCGCCGTAGGCGGCAAAATCGCGGGCGGTCAGGTTCATGCGCACCTCGACGCTCTCGGCGGGCTCCTCGAGCGTGTCGATGAGCGTAAAGAGCGACTTGCCCTCGGCGCGCAGCTTCGCCATCTTGACGAGCAGCTTGGTCATGAGGTACGCGCCGTCGTCGAGGAAGTAGTTCTCCTTGAGCGCGCCGTGACCGGAGGTCTCGATGGCGAGCTGGCAGTCCTGCCCCTCGCGGTTGAGGCGCGCGGCCTCGTCGATGACGTTCTTGTAGCCGCGCTTGAAGCGGTGGTGCACGCCGCCGTGCGCCGCGATGAACGCGGCGAGCCCGCTCGAGGTGATCGAGTCGGTCACGATCGCCGTGCCGGGGTGCTCTTCAAGCAGGATGGCCGATAGCAGCGCGATGAGGCGGTTGCGGTTGATCGGCCGGCCGTCGCCCGAGACGGCCCCCGCGCGGTCGACGTCCGTATCGAAGAGGATGCCGATGTCCGCGCCGCGCTCGAGCACGCGCGCGGTCAGCGACGCCATCGCCGCGTCGTCCTCGGGATTCGGGGCGTGGTTCGGAAAGCGGCCGTCGGGCTCGAGAAACTGGCTTGCGCCCGTATCCGCCCCGAGCGGGACGAGCACCTTGTCTACAAAGAAGCCGCCCGCGCCGTTGCCGGCGTCGACGGCCACGCGAAAGCCCTTGAGCGGGCGGTCGTAGTCGGGCGCGGCCACGTCCTCGCGGATGCGGTTGACGAGCCCACTGGCGTAGACCGAGAGGAAGTCGAGCTGAACAAGGCTGCCGCGCACGGCGGCGGGGATGAAGGCGTTTTCCTCGGCGCGCGCAAGAATTTCGGCGATCTCGCTCTTTTCGAGCCCGCCTTCGCGGGTAAAGAACTTGAGCCCGTTGCGGTTCCACGGCAGGTGGCTCGCGGTGATCATGATCGCGCCGTCGAAACGATACCCGCTTGTGACGGTGCTCATAAACATGCACGGGGTGCTCGCGAGGCCGAAGTCGGCAAGGTCGACGCCCATCGAGAGCACACCCTTGGCCGTGGCGGCGAGCAGCTTTTCGCCGGAGAGGCGCGAGGCGCGCCCGACGGCGATGGAGAGCTCGCTCTTATTGAGCTTCTCCTGCAAAAAATAGACGAACGCGCGCGCGATGTTCGCGACCGCTTCGTCGGTAAGGTTGACGGCCTGTCCCTCAACGCCCGCCATGGCGACGCCGCGGATGTCGCTGCCGTTCTGCAGTTTTCGATAGTCCATGTTCGTCTCCCCGCTTTCGGTAAGTATGGCCGTGCCAGATCGATGAGAACATGGATATTGTCTCACCGGGGCGGGGCTTTGTCAATCGCGTGTGGCCGTAAGGGCGGCGGCAAGCGCGCCGCGGCTCAGGAAATTCTGCCCAACCGCCGCGAGTCCGAGCCGGCGCGCGGCAAGCAGCGTTTCCTGACAGACGACGCCGGTAAGCGTGCCGCGAAACGCGCCCGCAAAGAGCAGCGCGTCCTGCGCGAGGAAGGCGAACACGCTCGCCTCGCCCGCGCTTAATCGCTGCGGCAGGCCGGAAAAGAGCGAGAGGTGCGCAACGGTGCCGCTGAGAAACGCCGGCTCTGCGTAGGCAAACAGGCCGCTTTCGAGCGCGAGCACGCGCAGGCGCTGCCGCTCGGCGGGGCGCAGGTTCGCGCCGAGGTCGAAGGCCGTGCCCGTGCCGTGCTGCGCGTGCGTCGGCATGCCGGATGTGCCGGCGCGGCAAAACGCGCGCCCGATTACGAGCGGCCTGCCGAAGAGCAGGCACAGTTCGTCGAGCGCGGCGAGCGCGCGCAGATCCGTCCAGCACACGTCGGCGGCGGCGCGGCCGAGAAAGTCGCGCAGCTTAAAGGTAAAGCGGTTGATATGCGGCATCTGCGCGTCCAAAGCAAGGGCGTGCGAAGAAAACGCGCGTGCGGCCGGATCGTATATATACAGCGTCGGCAAACAATCGCTCCTTTTCCCAGGCGGCGGATATGTCATAGTATGAAGGCCGGAGCGCCGGCGTTACGCTTCCGGGACGATGTTTTTAGCGCGTGCGAAGATGGCGCTGAGCGCGGCGACGCTGAGGCAAAGCCCTGCGAACGCGCGGTAGTAGAGGGTGTATCTCGTAAGAAACGAGCAGCCAAAGAGCATGAGCGCCGCAAAGAGATAGCGCTTGACGGCGCTTTGCGGAAAGTCGAAGGAGAACGAACGGCGCTTGCGCGTGCGCTTCGCCTCTTCGATGGCTTGAATGCGCATGGTAACGTCCGCGTCGCTTGCCGTGAGGCCCACGCGGTCGGCCGCGCCAAGCAGCGCCTCCTGCGCACAGAGGCGCACGCTGGGCAGAAGCGGCAGCAATTCCTCGGCGGAGCGGTCGAACCCGCCCGTGGAGAACACGCATAGCGGCCTTGCCGCCTCGCCGCGCGCGGCGTCGAGCAGTGCGTTTGCGCCAACGGGCCTGGCCGAGACGATCAGCGCCGCCTGCTCGCGCGGCCGCAGCAGCGTTTTGCAGAGAATGCGCAGATCCTTGTCGGGCGCGAGCATGAGCTTGTCCCGAAGCACGAGGCGGCGCAGCCGCTCGCGCTCGCGCTTGACAAAGCGCGGAAAGGTCATCTCGCGGTAGAGCCGCATGAGGATCATGGCAAGCAGCAGCGTAAGGCTTGCCAGCGCAAGCACGAGCCAGGTCTTATCGAAGCGGGAGCGGTAGGCAAGGCATGCCGCGCCAAAGAGGATGAGCCGCAGCGCGATGTAGTCGAGCGTACGCGCGAACGCCCCGCGCCCGCCGCCGTAGCGGGTGCGATAGTAATGCGCTGTGACGTCGCGTGTCATAGACACTTCCTCCCGAATCATTCTCAAAAAGCGTATCCTAAATCGACGCGTTTCATAACCCGCCGCTAAGTGCGGGCAAACGCTCTGGCGCGGCAAAACGTGATATGCTAAAATAAAGTCAAAGGAGAGAGAAGAAACGCATGCGCATTGGCATACTCGGCGGCACCTTTAATCCGATCCACAACGCGCATCTGCAGATGGCGCGCGGCGCGCGCGACGAAGCGGCGCTCGAGCGCGTGCTTCTGATGGTGGCGGCGGACCCGCCGCATAAGCGCGTGGACGGGGATATTACGGCGGCGGAGCGGCTTGCTTTTGTGCGGCTTGCCGTCGCGGCGGAGCCGGGACTTGAGGCGTGCGATCTCGAGCTTCGGCGCGCGGGCAGAAGCTATACGCGCGATACGCTGCTTGCGCTCAGGCAGGAACTGCCCGAGGCGGCGCTGAGCCTCATCGTCGGCAGCGACACGCTCTCCGATTTGGTCAACTGGTACCGGCCCGACGAGGTGCTGGGCATGGCGGACGTGCTCTGCGTGCCGCGCGCGGGTCAGGACGCAAACGACCGGGCGGCCGCGGCGGCGCTCGAGCGGCGCTTCGACACGCGGGTGACGATCCTCTCCGCGCGGGCGGACGCGATCTCCTCTACAGCGGTGCGCGCGCGGCTTTTCGAAGGGCTTGACGTCGGCGGTATGCTGCCTGCGGCTGTCGAGCAGGCCTGCTATGAAAGCGGCCTCTACTTTCCCGAGGAGGTGCGGTGCATGCAGCGGCGGCTGCGCGGGCAGCTTACGCCGAAGAGATATACCCACACAGCGGGCACCATGCGCGCGGCGGCCATGCTTGCGCTCGCTTGGGGGCTTGATGCGAAGAAGGCCCGCGTCGCGGCGCTTTTGCACGACTGCGCCAAGTGCCTTGACCTTTCGCAGCAGCACCAACTATGCGCTGAGGATGCGGGCGTCGACGCCGTCGCCCACGCGTTTGCCGGGGCGGCGCTCGCCGAGCGGGAATATGGCGTAAACGACGAAGAGATCCTGCGCGCAATCCGCCTGCACACCACGGGCGACGCGGGTATGAGCGACTTCGACGCGCTTGTGTACGCGGCCGACCTCATCGAGCCGAACCGCTCGTTTGCGGGCGTTGAGGAGCTGCGCGCGCTCGTGCCGCTTGGCCCCGGGGCGTTTATGCGCGCGGCGCTTTCCTGCGGGGCGGAACGGCTGCTTCGCGCGGGAAAGCCCTTTCACCCGGCGACGCGGCGCGCCATGGCATACTATGAACAAAATTGCGAACAGCAGGAACAAAAGGACAAGCAGAATTTGGAGGGAAGCCATTGAACGAAGCGGGAAACGAAACGATGCACGAGGGCATCCGTAAACAGGTCGAGGGCATCTGCGCCGTTCTCTACGAAAAGAAAGCCGTCGATATCCTCGCGATCCATGTGGCGGACAAGACCATCATCGCGGACTGGTTTGTCATCTGCAGCGGGCGTGCGGTGACGCAGACCAAGGCGCTCGCGGACGAGCTTGAGGAGAAGGCGTCCTCCCTCAAGTTGACGCTGCGCCGCTCCGAAGGCTACGCCGAAGGGCGGTGGATCGTGCTCGACTACGGCGACGTGCTCGTGCATATCTTCCATCCGGAAGAGCGCGGCTACTACAACATGGAGCGCCTTTGGGACGAGGACAACGCCGCGATCCGCTACCCCGCGGGGCAGAACGAAAAAGGCTGAGCCGCGCACGCCGCGGCCGCGGGTACGGCGCGCGTTAAGGCGCTTCTTACGGATGCGCACGTGGCGGTTTTTCAAAGCCGCCCGCCTGTACGGGCGGCGTGAATTTTAGTTTTTTCGCATAATATTTCTCAGCGGGAGTGCAACCGTTCGACCTCTTTCGCGGTGTTTAGTGTAAAGGGAAGGCCGAAGCGGCGGCCGGGCCCGCGCACAGACGGCGCGGCGCCCTGGACGCGTGCCGGCGCCGACCGGGTAAAGACCCGGCGGCGTGCGCATCATCGGCCTGAAGCGGTGGTGCGCGAACGGGGCGCGCCGCATAGAAAGGAGTCGCATATGAAACAATCTCGAACGCGCATGCTGCTTGCGCTGCTCCTTACGCTGGCGGTTCTCGCCGGCACCGGTTTTACGCGCACGCTCGCGGATGGGGCTCCGAGTGTAACGCTCTATTCGCCGGCGGCAAACAGCGAAAACGCGGCGATCTCGGCCAACCAGAAGATCATCTTTTCCGCGAACAAAAGCGTGAAGGCGGCCGGAGGCAAGGTGACCGTCTCCGACGGGACGACCGCCTACACGGCGAGCGCCTCGCAGGCGACGATACTTGGCGGCGACGTGGGGCCATGGTATCTCGTGTTTGATCTCGGCGCGTTCAAAAACGGCGGGGAGCCGCTTGCGCTTGTAAACGATAAGACCTACACGGTCTCGCTTGAGGCGGGCGCTTTCGCCGACGCGTCGAACGGCAACGCGTGCGCGGCGGCGAGCGCCTCGTTTCGAACCGTCGCGGCGGACGCCGTAAGCGAGCCCGTCGCGGTGGTGTATACGGGCGTAGGCAGCGCCTCGGTCGCGAGCGGGCAGGCGGTGGCAAAGGGCACCGAGGTGCGCTTCACGCTGCCAAGCGCGGGCGCGTATACCTACGAGCGCAGCGTCCGGATTAACGGCGTCTCGGCCGATATCAGCCTCGGCGGGCATGTGCTCGCGGGCGATCTCGAGGTGTATGTCAGCCGCAAGCCGTCCGCCTGGCCCGAGGGCGCGGCCGTGGAGATCTCCGGCATGTCCGGCGCGTCGCCCACAATCGGCGAGACGCTGAGCGGCGCGATCACGGGCGTGAGCGAGTCGGGCGGCGCCGCGTGGACGTTTGCGTGGATGCGCGGCGATACGCTTGTTGCAAGCGGCGGCAGCGATAAAACGTATACCCTGACGGCGGACGATTTCGATCGGACCATCACGCTCAAGGTCACGAGCGCCGACCGCGCGGGCGAGCTCTCCTCGCCGCCGACGGGCGCCGTGCAAAAGAAGGCCTATGTCGGCGCGGCGGTTCCGGCCCCGGTGGTGCAGGCAATCGACGCCGCGAGCGTGACGCTTGAGACGATACCGGGCCACGAGGCGGAATACGAGTATTCGCGCGGCGGCGAGGCGTGGCAGGAGAGCAACGTATTTACCGGCCTGGAAAGCGGAACCTCGTATGATTTCTATCAGCGCGTCAAGGCGACGGATACGGTGGAAGCCTCTCCCGCGAGCGCGAAGCGGACGGCGACCACGGCTTCCTCCGCGCTGGCGGGCACGGTGGCGATCGCGGGCGAGGCGCGCTTTGGTCAAAAGCTGACCGCCTCGCTTGTGGACGGCAACAGCGCCGCGCTGCACTACACCTGGAAGCGCGGCGGCGCGATCGTCGCCACCGGCGCGGAATATACGCCGCAAAGCGCGGACATCGGAGCGGCGCTTACCGTCGAGGTTACAAGCGATGACCTAGCGGGCGTTTTGACGGGCACGAGCGCGGCGATCGGCAAGGCGCTGCAGGGTGCGCCCGCCGCGCCGACGCTCGCCTACGCGAGCGCGAATTCGATCACGCTCGTGTCGATCGGCGGCTATGAGTATTCGCTCGGCGGCGCGAGCTGGCAGGAGGCGCCCGTCTTCAACAACCTTGCCGCGGGGGCGGGCTATAGCTTCTACCAGCGCGTCAAGGAGACGTCAAGCGCGCTTGCGTCCGAAAAGAGCCCGGCCGCGACGTTCTCGACGCTGCCTGGGCTGACCGGAACCATCACGACCTCCGGCGAAGCAAGATACGGCATGACGCTCACGGCAAACCTTACAAACACGAATAACACGGGTACGCTCGGCTATACCTGGAAGCGCGACGGCGTCACGGTCGGCAGCGGCACGGCATACGCCGTCACCGCGGCCGATATCGGCGGCCAGCTTTCGCTTGAGGTGACGAGCAGCGCGCAGGGCGGGAGCATCACGCGCGCGTTCGGCATGGTGGCAAAGGCTTATTACACCGGCAGCGCGCCCGCCGCGCCGACGCGCTACAGCCGCAGTTCGTCGAAGGTCGTGCTCAACAGCGTAAGCGGCGCGGAGTATTCGCGCGACGGCTCGAAATGGCAGGACAGCCAGACGTTCTCGAGTCTCAAGGCGGAGACGACCTACTCCTTCTACCAGCGCTATAAGGCGACCTCCACGGTGGAGGCATCGCCAAAGAGCGAGGCGCTGCGCGTGACGACCACCGCCGCCGAGTCCTCGAACACGCCTACGCCGAAGCCGGATGACGACGACGATGCGGCGCCCACGCCGGCGGGCTCGAGCGCGCTCTTTAGCTACACGCTCACAAGCGACAACACGCGCCTGCTCTACTCGACGATGAAGAGCCTCGCCGAGGGCAACAAGACCCAGGATGTCACGATCAAGCAAAGCGGCGCGGAGATCACCTTTGCCAAGGGGAGCATGGCGAGCACCTACTCGCAGCTCTGGTACGATTTCGGCATCGCGATCAACGGCTGCATCCACGAGCAGACGGCCAAGGCGCTCGGGGGAGACCGCTACGTCGCCACGATACACTTCAACTATGAAGGGACGCTGCCGGGCAAGGCGACCGTGCGCTTCTCGCTCGGCGCGGCGCACGCGGGTAAGACGCTTTCCTACTACCGCCTTGAGGACAACAACACCCTGACCTTCCTCCAGACCACCGTGGCCGACAACTCCGGCTGGGCGGCGGTCGTGCAGGAGAGCGCTTCGGATTACGTCTTCCTTTCGGGCGAGAACGCGCCCGCCGGCACGCCGACCCCTTCGGCTTCGCCGAGCGTTTCGCCGTCGCCTTCCCCTTCGCCCGAGGGGGCGAACGTACCGACGGACTCGGGCAGCCTGTTTTCCGACGGCTGGTTCGTGGCGGGGATCATACTCTTTGCCGTGGCCCTGATCATCGGCGGCATCTGGCTCTACGTGCGCAACCGGGACTCGTATTAACGCGCGGGTTTGCCTAACGGGGATCGCGCGGCGGATCGGCGATCGACGCGGTTTGTGACGATAAGCGCGCGGGCGCATTTCGTCGGGGTTGCCCGGCGGTTTGCGGCCGCGCGCATCCATGTTTTTCACAGAAGACGGCGCCGTTTGGACGGATCGGGTCGATCAACCTTTGCCGCGCGGACTGCATCGACGAAAACGCAACCGGCACGGCCGCGCCCGGCGTCGGATTCATCAAGGTTCAGGGCGCCGGCATGGTGGGCAAACGCGCGCATGCGCCGCAACGCGTTGTGCCGCCGGACGCTAGAGGCTCTCGCCGAAGTCGGCGCGGAATTTCGCCGCGAGCCGCTCCTGCCAGTCGCCGATGGGTTCGAGCCGCCCGAAGAAGAAGCGCAGCGAGACGGGTTCCTCAACAAAGCGCAGCCCGCCGACCAGATCGCGGTTTTCGTGCAGCCAGACGATGCGATCGACCGCATAGAGCACCTGCGACATCGTAAACACCCGCCTTGGCAGCGCAAGGCGCAGCAGTTCCATCTCGGCCACGGGTTCGGTGCCGTCCTCTTCGCGCTGCTCGGAGAGCGTGCCGCGCTCCATGCCGCGTATGCCGCCCGCGATGTAGACCGCCGCCGCCATCGCCGCCGCCGGGTAGGCGTGGCTGTCGATATGGGGCAGGAATTTCCGCGCGTTGACGTGGCACCCAAGTCCGCCCGCGGGCAGTACGACGGGCACGCCGCGCTTTGTAAGCTCGTCGCACATAAATTGGATAAACTGCGGCCCCTGCGAGATCACGCTCTCATCCATGGTCTCTTCAAAGCCGACGGCGATGGCCTCCATCTCGCGCACGCTCATGCCGCCGTAGGTGAGGAAGCCCTCGTACATCGGCACAAGCTCCTTCATGCGCTCGCAGTAGGTGCGCGTGTGGGTGGCGATGCCGCCGCCGCGGGCAAAGCCGAGCTTGCGCGCCGAGAAGTAGATGATGTCCATCGCGGCGCAGAGCGCGTGGGAGATGGCGCGGATGCTCATGTCATGGCAGGCGGCCTCGCGCGTCTTGATGAAGTGGAGGTTGTCCTGCAACAGGCTTGCGTCGAGCACGACGGGTATGCCCGACTCGTGCGCGATGCGCGCGGTTTCGAGCGCGTTTTCAAGCGAGAAGGGCTGGCCGCCGATGAGGTTTGTGCCTGCCTCGAGCCTTAGAAACGGAATGTGCTCCGCGCCGGCGCGCGCGATGCACGCGCGCAGCCTGTCGTGGTCGATGTTGCCTTTAAACGGGAAGTCGCTCTCGGGGTTGAGCCCTTCGGCGATGACAAGCTCCTCGACGCGCCCGCCGCGGCGTGTGATATGCGCCTTTGTCGTTGTAAAATGGAAGTTCATCGGTACGACGTCGCCCGCGCGCACAAAGGTCTCGGCGATGATGTTTTCGCAGGCGCGGCCCTGATGCGCGGGGAGAAAATACTGCGTGCCGAAGAGGTCGTGCACGCGGCTTTCGAGGCGGTAGAAGGTGGCGCTGCCAGCGTAGCTGTCGTCCGCGACCATCATCGCCGCGAGCTGCTGGTCGCTCATGGCGTTGACGCCGCTGTCGGTGAGCATGTCGAGAAAGACGTCCTCGTTTTTGAGCAGAAACGTGTTGTTGCCCGCGGCCGCGATGGCGCCAAGCCGCGCTTCGATGGGCGGCAGATTGAGCTTTTGCACGACGCGCACCTTGTGCATCTCAAGCGGGATCTGCCCGAGCGAATGGAACCGTACCTCACACATAGGAATCTCCTTCTATCGCTGATTTGCAAAATAAAAGTCCCCCTGCAAAAAAACTTGCAGGAGGACGAATTGCCATGTTATCGCGGTACCACCTCCGTTTGCCGCACCCTCGCGAGGGCGGCCTTCGCGGGTACGGACGCAAGCGTCGATACCCTGCCTTGGATAACGGAAGGACTCCGTCCCACCCTACTGGGGATCACCCGTTCAGGCGGCGGCTGGTTGCGCGTATTCGCGGGACGCCCCTGCTGCCTCGCACCGACCGGCAGCTCTCTTATGGGACGGACGGGGCGTTCGCCCCACCGCTACTCTTTCGCAGTCATAGCCTTTGTATATGAAATTACAGAGGAGTATAACGGCCGGCCGCGCGTTTGTCAAGCATAAAGATTGCAGGAAAAGCCGCCAGATTTCGGAAAAAACGGCAACGCTGCGAACTTTTTTACGCCTAAAAGTTCACGATTTGTTCTTTGCACTGTATTGCATAAGGGTTGTATAATGAAGGCGCTATCTTTGGATGGCTGCACAGGCATGGACAAGTTGTTGCTTCAGATTGGAGGAAGTGGATAGATGGTATGCAAGGAATGCGGCACATACAACGCTGAAAATTTGACACATTGTCGGGTTTGCGCCGCGAAGCTCAGGGAAGACGACGTACCGGCCGCCGAACCGGCCCGCGAGGAAGGTAAACCCTCCCGCGATTTCGTCAAGCCCCCGAGCTGGCCGACCCACGCGTTCACAGGCGCGCCCGAGAACCAGCCGCTCTCGCAGGCAAGCGCCGCGCCCACCGGATCCATTCGTCCGACGATCCCGCCGCGCGCCGCCGCGCCGGAGACGGTTTCCTGCCCGAACTGCGGCAAGAGCGCGCTTGCGGACGCGCCGTTCTGCCCCTATTGCGGCACGCGCATCACCAAGCAGTCCGAGACGGACGCCGCGCCGGCCGCAGTACCCGGCACGCGCGCAACCGCGAGGCCGATGTCCGCCGCCGTCAAGCCCGCGCCGCAGGCGCGGCCCGCCGCCGACTATGACGACGATGATGACGACTACGACGACGACGATGAGGACGACACGCCGAAGCGCGCGTCGAAAAAGCAGCTTGCCAAGCGCTCCCCGCACGAGTTCGAAGACTATGACGACGACGGGGACGACGACGACTACGACGAGGAATTCGACGACATGCCCCATAAGAAGGGCAAGGGAACGACGGCGCTCTTCTGGGGCCTGATCGTTCTGCTGCTCGCGCTCATCGCGGTGTTCGGCATGTATATCGCAAAGAAGAATTTCGGCGGCGACGTCGGCAAGATGTTCGCCTCGATCGGCAGCATTTTCAATAAGGACGGCGGCGACGCCGTCGACCCGGCCGCCACGGGCACCGGCGACACGACGGACGACAGCGCCATGTATACCGCCTCGATCACCGAGGAGACCAATCCCGAAACGGGTGAGGAATCCTTCCTCATCGACATTCACGCCCCGACGGGCAGCGTTGTGCGCATCGTCACCGAAGCCGCGCTGACGTCGGACACCGTGACGGTTCCCACGAACGACCACGTGATGCTCAACATCCCGCGCGACGTGTTTATGCCGAATAAGCCCGTGGAGTCGGAGGTTGTGGTCATCACGCCGAACCTGCAGGCCGTCTCGCCGGACGGCGAGGTCAGGCAGATCACCGTGCCCGAGATTACGGTCACGGTGCCGACGCTCACGATGAGCCTCACCGAGCCCGCGGCGGATACGGTCAGCGCCGGCTTCAACAGCGCCCCGATTGCGATCGTGGGTCAGGTCGGCAACTACGACAATGAGATCGCGGTATTCATCAACGACGAGCAGGTGTATGTAGACAGCACGGGCATGTTCACCTCGTCCTATACGCCGAAGGCCACCGTCGTTACGCAGCCGGTCGCAACGGCGAACCCCGCCGCAGACGACACCGCCGCAGACGACGCCGCGGATGACGCCGCGGACGCCGCGGACGACGCCGCCGCAGACGACGCGGGCGACGGAGAAGATGTTGTAAACGACGTCGGCACCGTTTCCGAGGGCGCCGAGACCATCACCATCGAGGCGCGCAAGAGCAACTGCGTGACCGCGCGCCGGGTCATCGTCGTCGAACCCTACACGATGCAGACCATGCCGCTGCTGATCACAAACGACCTTAAGGGCCTTTCCTCGGCGGAGGGTTCGCTCACGCTCTCCGGCACGGTCACGCCCGGGGCCAAGATCACGGCGACCTCCGCTTCGACCGACCTGACGTTTGGCGAGGCCTCGGTCAGCGAGACCGGCACGTTCTCCCTGGCGGTTTCGATCGCCAAGATCGGCGCCTACGACATCACGCTCACCGGCAAGCTTGACGGCTACTATGACGGCAGCGCGAGCGCCATCGTCGAGCGTCCGCCGTCGGATACGTACAAGACCTTCCTCAAGGGCTGCAAAAAGCTCGACGACAACTACGACAAGATCGTCGCGGGATCGATCGTGAGCGGCGATTTCCAGGGCACCGGCAAGGTGACGGAGATCATCAGCAGCGAGCCGTATACGGTGTTTAAGGTGCAGCTTTCGGGCGGCAAGGAGATCGTCTGCGTCAACCGCAGCGCGAAGTCGACGATCAACAACTCCGACGTCAAGGAGAAAAAGCAGGTTATGGGTACGCTCAAGGGCCTCTACACGGATGGCAAGACGCCGTACCTGTGGGTCTGGTTCGTCCTCAACAAGTAACGCCGTGAAGATCTGGGCGAAGGTCATCAAAACCCATAAGACCGTCCGCGAGGCCGTGCAGGAGTTTGCTTCTGCGCGGCCTTCCGATGCGGAAGGCTGGCAGCATATCATCGTGGAGCTGTGCAAGCCGCTCGACCTCGCGTGCCCGGTGATTTTGCAGAAGCACGCCTCGGAGCTTGCCCGCTTTGCGCGCACGGTCTTTGTGCCGGGCGACTTCATCGAGAGCGTTTCATTCGACCGCTTCGAGCTTGAGATATTCCCCGAAAAGAAAAAGGGCGCTTCCCGCAAAGACGAGCCGGATTGGCTCTAGGGCGCGCGCCGCGCGGGAATGACACGCCGCCGTATACGTCCTCCTTCTTCTGCGCATTCTATGCGAAAAGGAGGGCTTTTTTATGGATGTACTGGCACTTGTACTCATGGTCATCGGCGCGATCAACTGGGGCCTCGTGGGTCTCTTCAAGTTCGACCTCGTGGCGAGTATATTCGGCGGGATGACGAGCGTTGTTGCGCGCATCATCTATACGATCGTCGGGCTTGCGGGCGTGTGGGGCGTGACGATGCTCTTCCGCCGCGGCGCCGACCACAGAGACAGGGACGACTGACGCCGTCAAAACCGGAACGCGTGGGTTTGAGGGCCGCGGTTCTCAGCGATTCCGGGGCTTGTTTGGCAATCGAGAGGGCGGCCGCTGCGGCCGCCCTCTCGATTGCCGTAGCCGGCGCACACCGCGCCCTTTCGGCTGAGCGGGCCGCCGGCCGCAACGGATGGATCGTTGTCTGCCGCTTTTCTTGCGGCGAGCGGCGCAGATTCCTTGCATCCGCGCGGAATCTTTTCTATACTGAATGAAAAAGGAATCGCGCGGCGGTGCGGGGCTGCCGGCGCTCCTGCCGGCGGGAGACGCAGCGACGGAGGGGAAAGCATGGATACGAAGCAATTTTTTAATTTGGTGCCGCAGGCGTTGGAGCAGCTGCCGCGCGGCGCGTTCTTGACCGCGAAGGCCGCGCTGTGGAACCCGATGACGATTGGCTGGGCGCAGTTCGGCGTCGTCTGGTCACGGCCGACGCTGATGGTGCTCGTGCGCAGAAGCCGCTGCACCTACGGCCTGATGGAACAGGCGGAGGCGTTTACCGTGAGCGTGCCGCGCTCCGGCGAACTGGGCAAGGCGCTCGCCTACTGCGGCTCGCGCTCGGGGCGCGACGTCGATAAGCAAAAGCAGACGGGGCTTATGCCGCTCGCCGCGCGGGCGGGCGGGGCCGACGGCGTCGCGGGCTGCGGCGCGTACTTTGAATGCCGCATTATCAACAAGGTCTTTGGCGATGTCGGCACGCTCGACGAAGCGCTGCGCACGCGTTATTACGGCGCGGAGCAGGCGCTGCCGGACGGCGATCCCCATGTGCTCTACTTCGGCGAGGTGCTCGCCGCCTACGAAGGATAGCGTTTCGCGTCGCGGCGCGCGGGAAACGCGCCGTCCGCGCCGCAAAAGGCGCCGCAAAGGCCAGGTTGGGCCAGGCGGCGTCTTTTTGTTATACGGTGCGCGTTCCTTTGCCAAAACGCGCAAAACCGCCCGGGGGGGATGGGCGGTTTTGCACGATTAGGGATGGTGGGGATCGGAGGATTTCCTCCGACCATGTCATCGCCCGTTCGGGCGGCATGACCGGCTGGCTGCCTGCGCGTTACTGCGCGGGCGTATAGGTGCCGAAGGTAACGGAAACGGTCTGCTCCGTACCGTCGCGCTGTATCGTCAGTGTGGCCGTATCGCCGGCGTTGTATTCACCGATCACGCTTGCGAGTACGTCGTTTGAGGTAATCTGCGTTTCGCCCACCGCGAGGATGAGGTCGCCCGAGCGGATGCCCGCCCGGTCGGCGGCGCCGTCGGCGACCACCTGCGCGACCTGCACGCAGCTTGTACCCATGCCGCCGAAATAGCTGCCGAAGAAGCTGTTGCCGCCCCAGCCGTTTGTGCCGGAGGAGAGCGTCACGTCCTGCGTGTACACGCCGAGGTAGGCGCGGCCCTGCACGTAGCCGTGGTCGATGAGGTCGCTGATGATGGTCTTGACGCTGCTGACCGGTATGGCAAAGCCGAGTCCCTCGGCGTTGTCGCTGCCGGCCTTGGCGTTGACGATGCCGATGAGCGAGCCGCTCGAGTTGAACAGGCCGCCGCCCGAGTTGCCGGGGCTGATGGCCGCGTCGGTTTGAACCAGCGTCATCTTGACGTTTTCTACGCTCACCTCGCGGCTCAGCGCGCTGACGATGCCGCTTGTGGCGGTGCCGCGCAGCTCGCCGAGCGGGTTGCCGATGGCGATAACGTCCTCGCCGACGGTAAGCATGTCGGAGTCGCCGAGCGTCGCGGGCGTCAGGCCGGTCGCGTCGATCTTGATCACCGCAAGATCGCTGCGCGCGTCGGAGCCGACGAGCGTCGCGTCATACTCCGTATCGTCGTTAAGAACGACCTTGATGCCCTCGGCGGTCTCCACGACATGGCGGCAGGTGACGATATAGCCGTCGCTTGTGAGGATGATGCCGCTGCCGCTTCCGGACTGCACCTTTTCGGAGCCGCCGCTGCCAAAGCCGAAGCCGTAGCCGGAGGCGGTGTTGTAGACGTCGATGCCGACGACGGCGGGCGCGCAGAGCTCGATGATCTGCGCCTTGGAGTAGGTTGCGGCAAAACTCTGCCCGGTTGACTCGGTCAGCACGGGGGAGGCGCCGCCTTCGCCTGCCGGCGAACCGACGGAAGCGCCGGCGGCCGCCTGCGCGGGCTGCGATCTTGCGCTCTCGAGGCGCGCGATCTCTTCGCCGACATATTGCCGCGTATAAACACCGCCGAGCAGACCGCCGAGCATGGCCGCGACGAGCATGCAGATGATCAGCGTCGAGGCGCGGACGCCGCGCCGCTCATCGCGAAGAACGCGCGTGCCGTCGCCGTCGGTGCGGCGGGTCGGATAACGGTCGTACCAATCGTTGTTTTGATCCATACAAAGACGCTCCTTTTTTCGTCTGCGGTTAGTATAAATCCGCAATGTGTCCGGGCAAGCGAGCGGTTTTGATGTTTCTGTGTTCAATCTCGTCAACATTGTGTCAGGCGGATTTTCATAAACATTCCACGACGAAGCGGCGCGGCAAACGGCAAAACTAAGTCTCGAAGAGTACGCGCGGATTGGGACGAACGCTTTGCTCAAATCCCATTTGCGCGGCATAGGATACTAGAGGAAGCGGATTCGGCGCTTTGGGAGTAAACGCGCAATGATCAATTGCCTGATCGATACGCAGAAATATGACATCGACCTCGAAAAGCTGCTTTCGCGCAGGCTTTCGCAATGCGGCTGCGTCTGCGGCGTGGGCGCAAACGCGGGCGTCGTGAGCGTGAGCGTCAGCGAGGGCGAGCAGCTCGGGCGCTTTGCCGACGCGATGATGCTCGTGCTCTGCCGCGATTTGCAGTACTTCGAGCTTGCGCGCATGGTCGACGATTTGCCGCTCTCGCTGTCCGAGAAGCAGACGGCGCTCGCCGGCGCGCTCGAGGCGGCACATGGGTCGGAGCGCGTGTTTGCCGTGCGCGAGGCGCTTATGGAGTATCTCAAAACCGAGCGCTACCTCAACCTCGAGGGATTCGTGCGCTTTCGCATGCAGGAGTCGGTGCGCTTTTGGCGCGACTGCGCGGAGCGCGCGGCTACGGAGACGGTGATACGGCGCGAGTATACCGAGCTGCTCGGCGTGCTGAGCGCGTTTGTCCAGCTCCAGGCGCCGCGCATCTCGGAGCTTTCCATCTGCATCCATCCCGACGGCAGTTGTACGCTGACCGACGATTCCGACGCCTGCATCGAGTACGTCGACTGCTCCGAGGACGGCATCGTGAGCATGCTCGTAGGCATGGCGCCCGCGCGGCTGACGATATACGACCTCTCGGGCGGCAGCGGCAAGGGGCTTACCGAGGCGCTCAGGCGCGTGTTCGCGGGCCGCGTCAAGGTGTATCGCTGACCTCCTTTTCCTGGTTGCTTTCCTTTGTTGAAGAGCGAGGCCCGAGCGGCAAAGCGGGTTCGCTCTTCGATTGCCGCGGGGCGGTTTGCATATCTTGAAAAAATAAGCGAGAGAGCCTTCCTCTCGTTGAAAAGCGAAGCCGGGTCGGGGAGACGGGCTTCGTTTTTTTATTGATTGAACGAGCGCAGGGAAATTGATCGGAGCAAAACGGTTATGGTATAATATAACAGAATGTATCATAACCGCACGCCCAAGCGAATTTTGACGGGATTGCTCGCCTGTTTTGCGCTGTTTTCGGTGGGGTGTACGCCGGCACCGCAGACCGCGCTGCCGGCCGCGCTGCCGGTCGCTGCGCCGACAAACGCGCCTATGGCCGTGACGCCGGATACCGCCACGCCTTCGCCCGAGCCGACACCCACCGCCTCGCCCGTTCCGACGATCGACGCAGACTGGTATCGCGCGCGTAACGAGGAACTGCGCATGCTGCTCAAGCGCAACGGTTCGTTCGAGAGCGACGAGGCGATCGAGCAGGCGATCGGCCGCATGTGGATCGACCCGGACGCGCCTATGGTCGCGCTCACGTTCGACGATGGGCCGATTCCCGGCGTGACGGACAAGATACTCGATATCCTCGAGCGCTACCACGTGCGCGCGACATTCTTCGTGATGGGGTGTCGGTTCAAGCGCGAGGGAACCGCGGATATCGCGCGCCGCGCGACGACGCTCGGCTGCGAGATCGGCAACCATACCTGGCAGCACGATAAGCTGACAAAACAGGATGACGGCCAGATGCGCTACGCCATCACCGCCACGAACGACATCGTCTACGAAACCACGGGCTGCACGATGCGCTCGCTGCGCCCGCCCGGCGGCAAGACTGACGCATACGTGGCGCGTATCGCCAAGGCCGAGGGCATGGCGGTGGTGCTCTGGAGCCAGAGCGGGGACGTGTACGAAAAAGACCCCGCGCGCATCGCGCAGAACGTACAGAAGCAGATTGTCAACGGCAAGGAACTCGAGAACGGGGGCATCATACTATTGCACGACACGAAGCCCTGGATGGTCGACGCGGTTGAGATCATCGTGCCGCGGCTGCTCGAGCAGGGCTATCAGCTCACGACGGTCTGGGAGCTGCTGAATTGTTCCGAGGCCGGCTTTACGCCCGGGGAGACCTACCGCCACCGGTAGTTCAAGAAACCATCGCGGCTTGGTTTACGGTTACTCAAAAAATGGTTGCCTGTGTTGACTTTTTTTCTGATTCCATGTAAAGTATGTGCGTGGGCCTGCCCAACCATGACCCACGAAGCGTCTATTCAAACTATTGCAAAAGGAAAGAGAGGAATCCGTAATGAAGAAACTAATTGCGATTCTGCTGACTGTGCTGCTTGCGGTTGCGGCGATCGGCTGCCAGAAGACGGCCGAGCCGTCGACTCCCGCCGAGGGCGGCGCGGAGGTTTACAGCGTTGTGAGCCTCGTCAACGGTAACCTTGGCGACAAGTCGTTCTTCGACTCCGCCGAAGCGGGCCTTAAGTCGCTGCAGGATGCCGGCCGCATCACCTACAAGACCATCGAGATGGGCGGCACCGACGAAGATCAGCCCAAGTGGCTCGAGACCCTGTATGAGGTCGCGGAGTCCGGCGAGTATGACCTGATCGTCTGCGGCACCTACCAGATGCCCGACTACCTCAAGGAAGTCGCCACCGCGTATCCGGATCAGAAGTTCCTCATCTATGACGACA
>CAYMSL010000017.1:0-21612 GCA_964393095.1 uncultured Oscillospiraceae bacterium
GGGTGCGCATCTCGAATTGTTCGCGGGAATCCTTATACTTATGGGTTGCGCGCAGGATGGTCACGACCTCCTTCTCGGTGGGCAGGGGGATCGGGCCGCTGACCTCTGCGCCCGTTCTCTTGGCGGTCTCCACGATCTTCTCGGCGCTCTGGTCGATGAGGGAGCTTTCGTACGCCTTGAGCTTAATGCGAATGCGGTTTGCCATATTCTTGAACTCCTCCTTCTTTGCTGGGGCGATACACAGGGCCGTGTGTTTCCTTCTTCATAAGGCATGCGCAGCCGCCTGGGCTGTGCCTTGTGTTTGGGACTGCACGGCATACGTGCGCTTTCGCCCTCGTCCGCGCCGCCGCGGACGTCGGGTCTGAGCGGAAATTACCCGGATGGCAACCGGCAACCTCCCGTTCATCCCTCGCGCGCACAAAGACATCGCTTTGCGGCGCGAACGAAAAGATTATATCCGACACGCTTTTGAAATGCAAGAGAAATTTTTCGGGAACTTCACAATTCGTCAAAAAGATGCCCCTGTGCGGATTTTGCCCGCCGGGCGGGCTTTGCGACGCGTCCGCGCGGCCGCGAAGCGCGGATTTTACATCGTTACGCCGGTTGGGTGCGGCGCGCCGTGTCGTGGCGTTGTGTGCCTGCCGCTGCGGAAACGCGAAAGAACGACGCTCCTGCCAAACGCATCGAAGGCCCCGGGTGTTATAGGCGGAGTCTTTGCCGGAAAACCCGAACAAGGGCGTCCGCCCGGCGTAAAAGCCAACGCAGGCGGGAAGCGCGTTCCCGCCTGCACGTCGAATACCGATACGATACAAAGCCATGCGGAAAAACCGTCGGCATTATGCGCGCCGCGCGCCGCCGCGCCCCGCGCGTCCCGTGCCAAACAGCAGCAGCGTATGCAGCACGCACAGGCACGCCGCGCCCACGTCCGCCACCACCGCCACCCACATGCCCGCGTAGCCGAGCGCGCCGAGCACGAGCGCCGCGGTCTTGATCGCAAGCGCAAGCACGATGTTGCCGCGCGCCGTGCGCAAAGTTCGTTTCGCGGCGTCGATCGCGCGCGGCAGGCTTTCAAGGTCGTGGGTCAGCAGCAGCGCGTCCGCCGCCTCCGCCGCCATCTCCGCCCCGCCGAGGCCCATGGCCACGCCCACGTCCGCCCCCGCGAGCACGGGCGCGTCGTTGATGCCGTCGCCGACAAACAGCGTTTCGCCCACGCGCGCGCGGATCTCGCGCATCTTTTCGAGCTTGCCGGCCGGCTGCAGGGCGGCGAATACCTCGGTTATCCCCACCTCGGCCCCCACGGCGCTGGCCGCGGCGGCGTTATCGCCCGTGAGCATGGCCGTGTAGCCCACCGCGCGATTGAGCGCCAGGACGGCCGGCTTCGCGCTTTGCCGCAGGCGGTCGCCCACCTCGATCGAGCCGGCGAACACGCCGTCGAGCGCGACGAACACGCCTTCCCCGTCCCCGGGCGCGGCCCCCTGCTCCTCCATGAGCAGCCGGTTGCCGACGGCCACGCGCCGCCCGTCCACGGTTGCGACGACGCCGCGCCCCGCATACTCAACCGCATCCGATACGGTATGTTCGTCCGTATCCGCCGCGGCGATGGCCTTCGCCACGGGATGCAGGCTGTGCCGCTCGGCCGCCGCCGCGAACGAGAGCAGCGTTTGCTCGTCCACGCCATGCGCACGCACGCGCTGCACGGCGAATGTTCCCTCGGTCAGCGTGCCGGTCTTGTCGAGCACGACCGCCTTTGTGTGCGGCAGCCGCTCGAGCGCGTCTGCGCCCTTACAGAGCAGGCCATGGCGCGACGCGACCGCAAGCCCCGCAAAGAACGTCAGCGGAATGCTCAGCACGAGCGCGCAGGGGCAGGAGATCACGAGGAATATCAGCGCGCGGCGAATCCACATGCTGAATGCCCCGAGGCCCAGAAGCGGCGGTATCAGCGCAAGCAGCACGGCGGCCGCGAACATCGCCGGCGTGTAGACGCGCGCAAAGCGCGTAATGAAGCGTTCAAGCGCGGGTTTATGCTCCGCGGCGTCCTCCACGGCCCTGAGCAGCCTGCTGGTCGAGGACTCCGAAGCCGGGCGCGTGACGCGTATAGTCAGCGGCCCGCTCATGTTGATCGAGCCGGCCATGGCTTCCACATCCGCAAGCGCGCGCACGGGCCGCACTTCGCCCGTGAGCATCGATACGTCGAGCAGGCTCTCCCCCGCGATCACCACGCCGTCGAGCGGTATGCGCTCGCCGACCTTGACGCGTATCGCTTCGCCAACCATAATCTCCTCGGGACTGACGAGCGCCTCCCCGTCCGCGCGGCGCGCGTGATCCGGGTGGAGCGACGCCCGCGCGATGATGCGCTTGCGGCTGCTGCGCACGGCGGCCTCCTCGAGGCTCTCGCCCACGCCGTAAAAGAGCATGACCGCCGCCGCTTCGGCATAGTCGCCAAGGCAGATGGCGCCGATCGTCGCGATGCCCATGAGCACGTTCTCGTCGAAGAACCGCCCTTTCAAAAACCCGCGCGCCATGCGCAGCAGCACCTTCCAGCCCGCGAGGAGATACGAAAGAAGCCGCAGCGAAAGCCGCACGCCCCCCACGGTGAACACGCTTACAAGCAGCAGCGCCGCCGAAAGCGCAAGATAGATCACATCCGCCCACGCAAGGCCGTGTTCATGCTCGTGTTCGTGCTCGTGCTCGTGCTCCGCCGCGTGATCGCTCCGGACGGAACAGGCGCAGTGCGCGGCGTCGAGCCCGCAGTAACGGCACTTGCCGTTTATCAACTGCTCCGTCTTGCTCATATTGTCTCCGCCTCCGCGCCGCAGACCGCGTCAAGCAGCCGCTGGATCATCCGCCCCGTCTCGCTCGAGTCAATCGAATACACGGCGCGCTTGCCCTGCTTGCGAAAACGCACAATGCCGCACTGGCGCAGGATGCGCAGGTGGTGCGACACCGCGGGCTGGCTCATGCCGAGCAGATCCGCCATCTCGCACACGCACATCTCGGACACCGCAAGCATCGAGAGCAGCCGTACGCGCGTCGAATCGGACAGGTGCCCGAACAGCGCCGCCGCGTCGACCGCCGCCTCCTCGTCGGGAATCAGCGAAAGGATATGCTGCTCGTGCCCCGTGTCGATGTGGCACGCCTCGCAAAAGGACTCTTTGCAGGTACGCATGCTCGCTCCTTTTCAACATATAAATGTTTGCTTATATAATAATACGTTTTTGCGTTTTGTCAAGATTTATTTCGGGTGCCGCGAAACCGATCGCATGCCGCGTTTTGAGAACTATATATATGGAAGAGGAATCCGAAAACGCCGCCTTTGCCCTGCCGAAGCGGCTCGTAACGCCCGGTTTGTCGGCGAAAACCCAGCCGCGAGGTTCCTTTTTTCGCCGTCCGCTATCAGCATGGCATAAAAAAGCAGGAGGCGGCCCCGCTTGAGGCCGCCCCGGCTGTTCGAGAATATCGTACCCGCTACGCAAGCGTCTCGGGGATGAATTCCTTGGCGTTTAGGATGTGGTCGCGCAGGAGATCGCAGGCGCGCTCAAACTCGCCGGCGCGGCAGGCGGCCAGGATCGCTTCGTGCTGGCCGATGGAGACCTCGCGCGTATCCTGTTGGTTGTAGAAGCCCGCCCGCAGATAGCGGTCGATGTTGGCGTGCACAAGCTCGAGCAGCAGCCCGGCCATGGAGTTTTCCGCACGCGAGGAGAGGATGTCGTGGAAGCGGTAGTTGAGCTCCTCCGAGCGGAAGAGGTCGTTGGTTAAGCGCTGCGCGGCGATGGTCTCCTCGAGGCGATCGAAATCCCCCGCGGTCAGGAGCGGCGCGCTGTTTTTAAGCATCATGACCGAGAGCGTCGCGCGCACCTCCATCATATCGAGCAGCATGCCGCGCTCGAGCTGCGTCACCGAGGCGCCGCGGTTCGGGTGGATGCGCACAAGCCCCTGCGACTCGAGCCGCCGCAGCGCCTCGCGCACGGGTATGTGGCTAACGTTGAGCGCCGCCGATATCTCATCCTGCTTGAGCTGCGTGCCGCCGGGAAGCTGGCCGCTCACGATCCCCTCGCGGAGTACCTGAAAAATCCATTCCTGCGTCGCGCCCACCCTGGGCCCCATTCGCTCGGCAATGGCCCTATAATCCATGCGTCACCTCATCGTTTGCTGTATGTATCGTATCATCCGTGGCGATTGGAGCGGCCGCCGCCGCGTGTGCGGCCGGCAGAGCCGTGCTGCTGATATCAGATGCGTTTGGACGGTTTTATTATATATGATCATACCGCGCTTCGCAACCGGTTACACCGGTTTTTCGTTCATTTTCTTTCGTCCGCGCGGGGACGCAAAAAAGGCGGGCGCCGCCCGCCGGAAGCCGTCAAAACCTGTTTTTGATGGGAAAAGCGCCGTCCGCCTCTCGCGCTTCATCCTGCCGGGCGGGCGGGAACGGCGGCTTGCCCGATGTTCCCCGCGAATCGCTGAAAATCCGAACGCACGCTCATGCATGGCCGTCCCGGAGGGACCGCCCGAACGGACGGCCCGTTTCGGCGGCGAAGCCGCGGCGGCCGGGCATGCGCGGTTCAAGACCGCGGCCCGAACAATCCCAAGGTTTTTGGGAACAATCCGGGGCCGCGCCGGGCGCTTATCTGCCGCCGCGCGCGCGCTCGAGCCGGATCAGCGCCAGCACGCCCTCGCGCACCTCTGGCAAAAGGCGGTCGGCCAGCGCCAGATCGCTGCGCTGCGCTTCGTAATCGTAGCGCTCAAGGGAAGCGTCCGCTTCGGCAAGGCCGAGAATCGAGTCGGTCGAGGTGCCGTAATGCATCGCAATCGCCACAAGCGATTTGATGTCCGGCATGCAGCGGTTGGACTCCCATGCCGCAACGGACTGCTGAACCACGCCGACGGCCTCGCCGAGCTGCTGCTGCGTCTCTCCGTGAGACTTTCTCAATTTTTTAATGCTTACTCCGATATCCATGACATACCTCACGATGCGCCGCTTGTTTTGCCCGCGGCAGAGATGGTGGTGCGCGCCGACGGCCCGATGCCGGTGTTTTTAGCGGAAAACCGGCAGAAACGGAAAATGCAATAATGTGACGCCTTGTATATTATACTATATCGAAAATTGAAAGAAAAGGGCTAAAATATACGAAATGTTCGTTAATTGATGATAAATCTGTCATTTTTAATTGCATTTCGTGTCAAGTTGTATCTTTTTGGAAATCCGCGTGCGAAATTCGCCGCCTTGCCGCCAATCGCGATACCATTAGGCGCCAGAGTGTGTTATACTCATACACACCAGCCGCGTGTGTCAAAGATTTTGCGCGGTTTCGGATTTCTTTTCGTTTTCCACGCACGGCATCGACATACCTGCTTTGTTTTCGGGAGCGTGCATATGGGAATTCTTCTTGCGAACGCCGGCGTAGACGGCACGTACTCTCTTAAGCCCATGCATCAGCCGCTTCGCGGGCGCGTACGCCTGCTTTTTTGACCGCGCCGCGCGGACGCTTTTTGCAAAGCCGCAAGCCGCCGCGCTTCTTTGGCGGCTGACGCGTATTCCGCCTGCCGGCCCAATCCCGTTTGCACGAAAGGACCGCCTATGAAACCGCGCTGCTACCTGGCCGTCGACGGCGGCAATACGAAGACCGAATACCGGCTGCTCGACGCGAACGGCGCCGTCATCGCCTCGCACCGCGGCAAGGCGTCGAACCACGAAACGCTGCCGGGCTCCTACGCCGAAGCGGCGCAAATCCTCTGCGACGGCGCGCGCGCGATGCTTGCAGAGCACGGCCTTATGCCGGACGCGGTCGCCGACGCGGTGTTCGGCCTCGCCGGCGCGGACTGTGCGCCGCAGGTCAAGGCGCTCTCGGCAGCGCTCGGCGAACTGGGCTTTAATCGTTTCCTCGTTTGCAACGACGGCTACCTCGGCGTGCTCGCCGGCACGGAAAACGGCGTGGGCGTCTGCTATTCCGCGGGCACGGGCGTTACCTGCGCCGCGATCGCGCCAAACGGACGGCGCGCGCAGGTCGGGGGGCTCGGCGCGCTTTCCGGCGACATCGGCGGCGGGTACGACATCGTCGTATTCGTCTACCGCACGCTCTACGCCCAGCTTTTTCTCGGCCGGGCCGCCACCCCTTTGCAGAAGGCGTACTTTACGCTGCTCGATATCCATACGCGTGAGGAGTTCCTCTCTTCCGCCGCGCGGCTGAGCGAGGAAAGGATCGCACACGCGCTGATCGCGCTGTTCTTTGCCTCGCTTGAAACGGACGATTCCGACGCGCTCTCCTACGCCGCGGACTGCGCGGTGTGCGCGGCCGACCGCATCCTGGCCGCCGCGGACGAACTGCGCCTCGCCACGCCGATTGCCTGCGTCTTCTCGGGTTCCATCCTTGTAGCCGCCGCCCCGCCGCTGTATCGGCACATGATCGAATACGAGCTGCTCCGCCGGCGCGGGGACGCCTTCGTCCCTTGCGTGAGCGAGCGCCCGCCCGTTGACGGCGCGGCGCGCTGGGTACGCCTGCGCAACGGCCTGCCGCGCGACGTCTAGCGTTTCCTGCCGCGCCAAAGCCTCCCGGCCGCATACGCTTGGGGAGGCTTTTCTTTGCCTTGCCGCGGCGCTTGCATATGGTATACTGTCGCTATGGATCACATACTCAACGAACTGCTCGCGGCGCGCGAGCGGCGGGCCGCTTACGAGGCGGAACTTTGCAGGCGCTTTCCGGGCGCGTGCATCGTCGTGTTCACCGTCGTCGCGCCGGGGCCGGATAAGCGCACCCCCGCGGCGCGCAAGCTCTTCGACGCGGGCCTTGCCGCGCTGCAAAAGCTGCTGCTTGCCTACGAGCTGATTCCCCTGCACGCCGAAGCGCTTACATCGATCGCGGGTGATACGGCGTACCTCGCGCTTAAAAGCGACGCGTACTTCCTCAAATCCGAACTCTGCAAGCTTGAGGAACGCGCGCCGTACGGACGGCTTTGGGATATGGACGTGCTCGACCCCGCCGGAAAGCGCGTCGAACGCGAACGCGTAGGCTATGGCGAACGCAGCTGCATCGTCTGCGGCAGGCCGGGACGCGCGTGCGCCTCGCGGCGGCTGCACCCGCTCGACGAGGTGCTTCTCGCGGCGGAGGCGCTTGGCGATACGCTGCCCGAATCGTAAGGAGGCGCCATGGAGATTCGTTCGCTTTCGCTCAGCCGCGACCGGCAAACCATCGACGCCTTTTACGCGCGCGCAAGCATCCGCCTTGACGCTGGCGTAACCGCGCTCTACGGCGTATACGAGGGGGAAACGCTGCTCGCGCTCGGCGGCCTTGCGGAGCGTTCGATCCGCTCCCTCGCCGTCGAGGACGCGTTGCGCGGCGAGGGCCTGCTCTCGCTGCTCGTAAGCCATCTTTACCGCACGCTGCGCGAAAACGGGGCCGGGAACGTGTTTGTCGTAACGAAGCCCGTCTACGCGCCGCTGTTTGTTTCCCTGGGCTTCCACAAGCGCGCCGAGATTGCCGAGGCGGCGCTGCTTGAGAGCCGCGGCGACGCGCTCGATGCCTTCCTTTCCCGCCTGCCGCGCTCCGACGGCGCGATTGTAATGAACGCCGACCCCTTTACAAACGGTCACCTGCACCTTGTAACCACCGCCGCCGCGCGCGCCGGGCGGCTGCTCGTGCTCGTGCTCGCTTCGCCCGCCTCGCATGTGCCGCCGGATGTGCGGCTGCGGCTTGTGCGCGAGGGCTGCGCCGCGCTTACGAACGTCTCGGTCGTCTCCGGCGGCGACTATGTCATCTCCGCCGCGACGTTCCCCGACTACTTCCTGAAAGATCCGAACGAAACGGCGCTTGCGCACGCGCGGCTCGACTGCACGCTTTTTGCGGAGCGCATCGCCCCCGCCTGCGGCATAAAGACGCGCTTTGTCGGCGAGGAGCCGCTCGATTTGCTCACAAGCGGCTACAACGACGCGCTTTCAAGCATCCTGCCGCCGCATGGCGTCAGCGTAGCGGTCGTTCCGCGCAGGGAATTTGACGGCGTGCCGATCTCCGCCTCGCGCGTGCGCGCGCTTTGGCGCGCGGGCGAGCTTGCCGCCGCCGCGCCGCTTGTGCCGCCGGCGACGTTTGCATACCTAAAGGAGAACCGCCCGTGAGCGTACCCGCCGAAACGATCGGCCGCCTGGCCTTTGAAGCGCTGCTCGATGAAGCGCGGCTAACCCCGAAACCCGGGCTTGTCGACGCGGACGGCAGCGGCGCGCACCGCGACATGGACCTTGCTTTGCTCGAGCGCAGCGCGGCGGCAATCCTGCCGTATTTCATTCGCTTTGCCCGAAGCGGCGCCGCCCATGCCGCAATGCCGCCGGACGGGCTGCTCGCGGCCATCCGTCCCGAGGGGCTTGAGGCGGAACGGGCGATGTTCGCCGCCACAAACGGCGTCAACACGCACAAGGGGGGCATCTTTCTGCTCGGCGCGCTGTGCTTTGCCGCCGGCCGCAGGAGCGCGCGCGAGGGGCGGCTCCCGCCCGAGGGCGTCGCCGCCGACGCGGGCCGGGTTTGTCTGGGCGTAACGGACGAGCTGCGGCGCGGCGCGGGCCGCGCCTACGAAAGATATGGCGCGCGCGGCGCGCGCGGCGAGGCCGAGGACGGCTATTTGCATGTGCTGACCATCGCGCTGCCCGCCTTCGAGGCGGCTTGCGCTTCGGGCGCGAGCGAACGCGACGCGTGGCTTTATGCGCTGCTAAGGCTCGTTTCCGCCGTCGAGGACGCGAACGTGCTCGCGCGCTGCGGCGCGGATACGGCCCGCTGGCTCCGATTCGAGGCGGAGGCCGCCGCCCGCATCCGCCCCGCGGACGGCACGGCGTTGACGCAGGCTGTGCGCGCGCTCGATATGCAATGCGTCCGGCGCGGCGCAAGCCCCGGCGGCGCGGCCGACCTGCTCGCCTGCGCGATGTTTTTACACGCGCTCGCGCACGAAAGTCCAATGCCGTCACATACCGGGAGGTAACCATGTATTGTTCCGATCGTTCGGCGCCGCTGCGCCTTGAAGGCGGCGAGGCGGCGTTTGCCGCGATCTGCTCGCGCGTTGAGGCGCTCCGGGCAGATCAGCCGCGCGTGCTCATCGCCCTTGACGGCCGCTGCTGCGCCGGCAAGACCACGGCCGCAAAACGCCTCACCGCAATGCTTGACGCGGACGTGTTTCATATGGACGACTTCTTCCTGCCGCCGCCGCTGCGCACCGAGGCGCGCCTCGCCGAACCCGGCGGCAACGTCGACGCCGCGCGCTTTCTTTGCGAGGTGCTAGAGCCCCTTTCGAAAGGGGAAGCGTTCGCCTACCGCCGCTATGACTGCCGGCGCGACGCGCGCTCGGAGCCGATCTTTGTTCAGCCGCGCGCAGTCTCGATCGTCGAGGGCGCATACAGCCTGCACCCGCTGCTGGCGGGTTATTACGACCTCAGGCTCTTCTGGCGCGTCGACGATGCCGGGCAGCTTGCCCGCGTACGCGCGCGAAACGGCGAAGCGGCGCTCGAAACCTTCCGCACGCGCTGGATTCCGCTCGAAAACGCCTACTTTGCCGCGCTTTCTATCGAAGAGACCTGCGACATCGTTGTGGACACCTCCCTCTCCTTTTCCTGACGCGGATTCTCCATGCAAGCGCGGCAAGCGCCGGAGCCGGAAGGCAGCAAAAAAGGACAACACAACCGCGGATCATAAAGGGGCGGAGCTTTCCGGCCCCAAAACGACGGGAGGCGGTTAACCGCCTCCCGTGCGTTATAAAAAGCTTGGCATGCTCAAGGCGGACCGCGCCCGCCTTATGTTTTGATGGAAACCCGCGCCCTGCCCGTCCGTTCTCCAAAGCGGCATTGCGGCAAAGGGTCTTTCCCCGGACTGCCGTCTACTCGTAGACGGATTCGACCGAAACCACACCCTCCATGCGCGAAAGCGTCTCCATCAGCCGGGAAAGCTCCTCGCGGCTTGGCAGTATCAGGTGCAGGTAGACATGGCGCCTTAGATGCGCCGCGTCAAACGCGAAGCTGAACTCCTCGATCACGCAGCCGATCTTCGCAAGGTCGGCCTGCAGGGAGACGATGCTGTTGCCCTCCATCGAGAGCGTGATCTGCATGATCAGTCGGTTGCTCTTGCGCCGCTGCTTGTGCGCCATGTTTCTCAACACCCGCAGCACGACGATCATCATCGCCGCAACGCCGATGGCCAGCGCATAGTTGCCGCAGCCGCAGGCGATGCCGATGCAGGAGACGCACCAAAGGCTGCTTGCCGTGGTCAGCCCCCGCACCGAGACGCCTTCCTTGATGATCGTGCCCGCGCAGAGAAAGCCGATGCCGCTGATCACCTGCGCGCCGAGCCGCGCGGGGTCGAGGTTTGTTACGCCCGCGTACTTCGCCGCAAGGAACTCGCCGCAGCACATCACAAGCGCCGCGCCGACAGCCACAAGGATATGCGTACGCATGCCGGCGTTGCGCTGCACGCTCTCGCGCTCATAGCCGATTATGCCCGCAAGCAGCGCCGCAAGCGCGACGCAGCCGATCATATAGAGGGTATCGAGCCAGTTGATCGGCGCGCGCAGTATGGTGGTCGCCCGCAAGCCGTTCACCCGCCTTTCGGTTATCTGTTTTATGCAGCGGACCCGTTCTTTATGCGGCCCTAGGAGAGCCGGTTGTCCGCCATGCTGCCGCAGGCGGCCCACATCGCGTCCGCGCGGCGCGTCCAATCGTCGAACCCGGCCTCTTCGGCGGGGTACTCCGCGTAGAGCGCCTCGGCGCGCCCGCCGTTTTGCATGCCCGTAAGCAGCGTGCGGATTGTCGACACGCGGAGCTTGCCCGAGAGCACGCCGCCAAGCATGCATAGCGCCATGTTGATCAACTCCCGCGTGGAAAAGCGCAGCGTTTCGCCGCCGGCCATGCCCGCAAAGGTCTTCGCGCTGAAGATGATGTCCTTTTCAAAGAAGAAGTCGTTCTCCTCCGCGCTCGAGGCCGTCGCCCCCACCAGCGTGGCAAGCTGCGCCGCGAACGCCTTGCCCTGCGCTTCGACATACCCCTTGTTGATCGGCCAGAGCCGCGCGCGCGTGAGGTACCCGCCCTCGCCAAGCAGGCGGTTCAGCACATCCGCCGCGATCTCGAGCTGCACCATGCCCGAGGTTACGCCCTCGCCCGCCGAGGGTTTCGTCAGGCACGCCGCGTCGCCGCACACGAGGAACCCGTCGGCAACAAACGAATACGGCGGGCGGCGATAGGGCGTTGTGCCGCGCTCAATGTATTTGAGCGTGTAGCGCGGCAGCTTGATCGCCTTTTCAAAGCGGGCAAACACCTCCTCGCCGTAGTCGTAGGAGAAGTTTGCGCCAACGCCAAGTATCGCGCCGGCCGGGTCGGCCTCTGGCGCTTCCCAGGTCTTGTAGTAGGTCCAGGTGCGAATGCTTTTGATGTGGTCGGCCGGGTCTTCATAGGACACGTAGCGCAGCGTGACGTAAAATTTATCGAGGTCGCTGATTTCAAAGTTCTCCACGCCGTAGCCGTCCGGCAGCTTGCGCCGCGCGACCGAGGGAATCCCCGAGCAGTCCGCCACGAGTTTTGCCGCTACGGAATGCCGCTCGCCGTCCTCTTCAAATATCGCGCCCGCGATGCGGCCATCCTCATAGAGGAAGTCGACAAACGCCGCGCCGTAGCGAAATTCCGCGCCCGCCTCCTCCGCCCAGCGATTCAGCCGCGCGATGTAGCGCGGCATGTGCATGCCGACAATCGTGCCGCCCGTCTCCTTCGGGTGACGCCCGAAGGCGGAAAGCGCCTGCCCGCCCGTGAACGTAAACGCGAGATCGTCGTCCGGCTCCGGCAGCGGCAGATTAAAGCGCGTAAAGTCGCCCTGTCCAACGTGGAAGATGTCGAGCCGCTTGCCGAGCTGCTGCCGGCTCAGGCGGTCGATCACGAGCACGCGGCGTCCCGATTCGGAAAGCCGCCGCGCAAGAAAGCTGCCGCTCGTGGCCGCGCCGACGATCAATACGTCGTAACTCTCCATGACGAAAATCCTCCCTTTTCTCTATGCTGATTGTAAGCAAAACCGAGCGCTCCTTGCGCGAAAAAACCCTATATCGACGAGTTGAATTGTAAAACCAGTATAGCACAGAACCGGTGCGGCTCAAAGGGCGGCGGGAAAAAACCGGAGGCGGCGCGGCGGCGTTTTTCGCCCGCCCTAGTCGGCGTCGAGCGAGCGGATCAGCGTCTGCGCCACGACCTTGCGCGTCTGGCGCGAGTCCATCGCGAGCTTTTCGATGTAGCGGTGCGCGGCGGCCTCGTCCATGCCGCGCCGCTCGATGAGCAGCCACTTCGCGCGGTTGACGAGACGGATTTCATCGACCTTGTCCTCAAGGGTCACGGTGCGCCGTTCAAGCGAAAGCAGCCGCGCGCGCGCCGCGGCGAGCAGGCCCGCCGTCTGGCGAAGCAGCCGCTCCGAACAGGGCCGCGCGAGCGTAAGCACCCCGTTAGGCTCCGTGCGCGCGCAAACGCGCTCGTATGCTTCCTCCGGCACAAGCAGCGCCACGCAGGAGAGCCGCCCCGTTAAATCGAGCGCGAGCTGCACGCCGGACTCGTCCGATAGCGGCGCGTGGATGAACGCAATCGGCGGCGGCGTCTCGTCGGCAAGCTGCCTTGCCTCAGACGCCGTTTCCCGCCATGATACGGGCCAAAAGCGCAGGGGCGGCAGCGCGTTTGCGATGGCCGCGTACGCCTGCTGCGCGTTTGCCACGATGAGCACGCCGTTCGTTGTGCCGCCTTCCGCAATCAAACGTTCGCGCCTCCCCTCGTCCCCGCCAGGGATTGTTCCTGGCAACAGTGTAACATATTTTCGCCTCGATATCGCGGCCTTTTATACCGCCCCGGGAACAAAACGCGTGCTCCGCGCCGCGGGGCCGCCGATTTGTCCGCCCGATCCGATTCGGGGGCGGAAACCGTCCGGACAATCGTCATTTTTTTCAAAAATGCGGAAGAATTTTTGATTGACAGCGTTTTGCCCCGGCGGTATAATACGGAATATTATGAAAAAACGGCAAAGGCGCCGCGGACATGTTCTGCGGCGCCCTGTCTTTATCCGGGAGAAAGCGAGAGGGGAACGGGATTGTGAGTACGATATCGGAACTGTTCGGAAGCATGGTATTTAACGACGCCGTGATGAAGGAGCGACTGCCCAAGGACACTTACGAGGCAATGCAGACCGCCATACGCGCGGGACGGCGGCTCGACCTTGTGGCGGCAAACGTCGTGGCCACGGCCATGAAGGACTGGGCCATCGAGCGCGGGGCAACGCACTTTACGCACTGGTTTCAGCCGCTCACCGGCGTGACGGCCGAAAAACACCACAGCTTCATCTCGCCGCTGGCCGACGGGCGCGTGATCATGGAGTTTTCCGGCAAGGAGCTCGTCTGCGGCGAGTCCGACGCATCGAGCCTCCCCTCCGGCGGCATCCGCGCCACCTTTGAGGCGCGCGGCTACACGGCCTGGGACCCGACAAGCTACGCCTTCATCAAGGACGCGACGCTCTGCGTCCCCACGGCCTTCTGCTCTTACGGCGGCGAGGCGCTCGATAAAAAAACCCCGCTGCTTCGTTCGATGGAGGCCATCGACCGCCAGGCGCTGCGCATCCTGCGGCTCTTTGGCAATACGGGCGTGATGCGCGTGACCACGACCGTGGGCATCGAGCAGGAGTATTTCCTTGTCGACCGGGCGCTGTACGATCGGCGGCCCGACTTGATGTTTACCGGACGCACGCTCTACGGCGCGCGCGCCCCCAAGGGGCAGGAGCTTGAGGATCACTACTACGGCTCGATCAAACCCCGCGTACTGGCGTTTATGAAGGAGCTCAACCGCGGGCTCTGGACGCTCGGCGTACTCGCCAAGACCGAGCACAACGAGGTCGCGCCCGGGCAGCACGAGCTTGCGCCCATCTACACCACCGCCAACATCGCCGCCGACCACAACCAGCTCACGATGGAGCTCATGCAGCGCGTAGCGAGGAAGCACAACCTCGTCTGTCTCCTGCATGAAAAGCCCTTCGACGGCGTCAACGGCAGCGGCAAGCACAACAACTGGTCGCTTATGACGGATACGGGCGTCAACCTGCTCGAACCCGGCGAAACGCCCTTCGAAAACGCCCAGTTCCTCCTCTTCCTCTGCGCGGTGATACAGGCGGTGGACGACTACCAGGATCTGCTGCGTATTTCGGTGGCAAGCGCCGGCAACGATCACCGCCTCGGCGCGAACGAGGCCCCGCCGGCCATCCTCTCGATCTTCCTTGGCGACGAATTGCAGGAGATACTCGAGGCCATCGAGGCCGAGGCGCCCTACGACGCGCGCGAGAAGATTCAAATGAAGATCGGCGTGCACGTGATCCCGCGCTTCCCCAAGGACACCACCGACCGCAACCGCACCTCGTCGTTTGCCTTTACGGGCAATCGCTTCGAGTTTCGCATGCTCGGCTCGAGCCAGTCCGTTTCGGACGCAAACATGGTGCTCAACACCGCCGTGGCGGAGTCGCTGCGCCGCTATGCCGACGCGCTCGAACAGGCGGAGGACTTCGCGCCCGCGCTGCACGCGCTGATACGCGACGTCATCCGCACACACAAGCGCATTCTCTTCAACGGCAACGGCTATGACGAGGCCTGGGTGCGCGAGGCCGAGGGGCGGGGTCTGCTCGACCTCCGCATCGCGCCGGACTGCCTGCCGTGCCTCTTGTCGGAAGAGAACCTCGCGCGCTGTGCCGCGCACGCCGTGCTCAGCGAAACCGAGCTGCGCGCGCGCTACGAGATACTTGTTGAAAGCTATAAAAAGCTCGTCTCCATCGAAGCCATGACCATGCTCGACATGGCGCGCCGCGAGATACTGCCGGCGGCGGCCGCCTTTCAGCGGGAGCTTGCCCTGGCCATCTCGGCCAAGCGCGCAAGCGGCTGCCGCACAGACTGCACCTATGAAAGCGAAACGCTCGAGGCGGCCTCCGCGCTCGCAGCCGCGGTGTACTTGAGCGTTAAGGCGCTCGAGGAGGCGCTCAACGACGTTCGGGCCGCGCCCGACATCCGCGCGCAGGCCGCGCTCTGCAAGGATCGCGTGCTCGCCTGCATGAGCGAGCTGCGCGCAAGCGCCGACGCGCTCGAAATCCTGAGCGCCGCGTCCGGCTGGCCGTACCCGACCTACGGCGAACTGCTCTTCGGCGTCAAATAGGCCGTCGAAAGCCGTTGTTTTGATATCCGTGACACGTACAAAAGCCGCGGGCGGATCGAAATCCCCCGCGGCGTTGTTTGCCAAATGCGCGTGCTGCTCAGGCGAGCGGCACGAACACCTCCGCGCCGTGCTTGCAGACCGGGCAGATGAAGTCCGGCGGCAGCGTATCGCCCTCGTAGACATAGCCGCAGACCGTGCAGACAAAGCCCCTCTTCTTTTTCTGTTCGGGGGCCGGAGGGCGCTGCTTGATGTGCTTTTGATAGTAATCGTACGTCACCGACGGCGCGCCGGAAAGCTTTCGCGCCCCGATCAGTTCGCCGATAAACAGCGTATGCGAGCCAAGATCCTCCGCAAAGAGGACGCGGCACGAAAGCAGCGCGTTCGTATGCTCGCCCAGGTAGTAGAGCCCGTTTTCATCGCGGGCAAGCCCATTAAGGCCTGCGAACTTATCCGCCGTGCGGCCGCTCTGAAAGCCGAAGCGCGTAAAGATCGCAAACGGCGCGTCTTCGGTGAGCACCGAGATGTTAAACAGGCCGCTTTGAAGGATGAGTTCGCCCGTGTAGTTGGCCTTGCTCACCGCAATCGAAATGCGCTGCGGGGCGTTTGCCACCTGCGTAACGGTGTTGATGATGCAGCCGTTGTCCTTTTCGCCCGCGCGCGTGCTGAGCACAAACAGGCCGTAGCTGATCGCAAACAGCGCCGCCGGCTCGATGACGCTCGCTTTGGGCGCGGGCCTCTTGCACGGAAGCGAGGCGCAGATCGCCTCGGCCAGGGCGGTAAGCTCCCCCTCTTGCTCCGCGCGCAGCGCCGAACGGATGCTCACCGTCGCATCGAGAAATGTCGTATTGGGCAGCGAAGCAAGGATTTCGCGCATGAGTTTGCCGCTTGCCGGCGCCCAGGAACCGTTTTCGAGGAAGGCGATCGTGCGGTTTTTGAGCGTATGCGCCGCGATGTCGCGCAGCAGCGCGTCCATCGTGATGAACACGCCAGCGTTGTAGGTCGTGCTCGCGAACACGAGGTGGCTGTAGCGGAACGCCGCCGCGACGATGTTGGAAGCGGGCGTGACCGATACGTCGAACATCGCCGTTTGCGCGCCCATGTCGCGCAATTTGCAGGCGAGGATGGCCGCGGCGTTCTCGGTGTTGCCGTAGACCGAGGCGTAGGCGATGACAACGCCCTGCTCCTCGGGTTCATAGAGGCTCCAGCGGCGGTACTTCTCGACGTATTCGGCGATGCCCTTGCGGAAGACAAACCCGTGCAGCGGGCAGATCAGCTTAAGCGGCAGATCCTTGAGCTTGCCGAGCAGCAGTTGAACCTGCGCGCCGTATTTGCCGATGATGTTGGCGTAATAGCGCCGCGCCTCGGGCAGATAGTCGCAGGCAAAATCCACCTCGTCGGCAAAGAGCGCGCCGTTGAGCGCGCCAAAGACGCCGAACGCGTCCGCCGAAAAGAGGATCTGCGCGGTTTTGTCGTAGGTGACCATGACCTCCGGCCAATGCACCATCGGCGCCATCAAAAACACAAACTCGTGCCTGCCGCTCGAAAGCGTCTCGCCTTCCGCCACGGAGCGGGCGCGGGCGGCAAGCTCGCCGCCGAAGAACTGGCCGATCATCTCGACGGATTTTTTGCTGCAAAGCACCTGCGCGCCCGGGTAACGCGAAAGCAGCTCCGCAAGCGTCGCGGAGTGATCCGGCTCCATGTGCTGCACGACGATGTAGTCGAGCGCCCTGCCCGCGAGCACGTGCGCGACGTTTTCAAAAAACACCCTTCCCACCGCCTTGTCCGCGGTGTCGAAGAGCACGGTCTTTTCATCAAGCAGCAGGTAGGCGTTGTAGGAAACGCCGTCCGGCACGGAATATACGCCTTCAAACATCGGCAGCCGCCTATCGTCGGCCCCCACCCAGGTGATATCGTCGGTTACCTTCCTGATGCAATGCATGCGCTTTGCCGCCTTTCCATCGATCGTTTGCGTCCGCTTGCGCCGTCGGGCGGCGGAGGACGGGGATATTATACCATAGGCGCGCGGCGCCGTCATGCTATAATGCGCGCGGAAAACCGGCGGTGCAAGGGGCTTTTCGCGTATGGACCAAGCCTTCGAACGCGGCGTAAGCGCGGGGCGCGCAGAAAGGGCGGCGGCGGAAGATCGTTCCGCCGCCGCCCTTTTGAAACTCCCCCGAACTTGCCGAACCGGCGCGTTCCGGCTCCCGGCGGTCCCCTATGTGTCTTGCCGGCCCCGCCCGGAAGCGGCATGGGTAAAACACGCGCTTTTCGTCAAATCCACGGAGTTGACGGCCCTTTACGAATACATGTTGTTGACCGCCATGTAGTCGTAGATGCGCTTGCCGTGCTGCTGCTCTTCCTTCTGGATGTGGTTGAGCAGGTCGCGCGCCTGTGCGTCCTTGAACTCGAAGATGCTCGTGTTGTACGCGCTCGAAACGTGTTTTTCCATGCTCAGCGCATCCTGGCAGAGGTACGCGTCAAACTGCTTTTCGTTTTCGTCGCACCTTGACGGCGTAGGCTTGTTCTGCTGCTGCTGCTGGCCGCCGCCGCTCGAGGTCGAGGGCACCGTGCCGCCAAGCATCTGGTTGAGCGAGTCGAGATGCGTCTGCTCCGTCTGCCCGATGGAGCTAAACAGCTCCTTGAGCTGCTCGTCGCACGCTTCCGAAGCGTGCTTGCGGTACTTTTCGATACAGAGCTGTTCCTGGGTTTTCAAGTCCTGCAAAAGCATGGTTTCCTTTTGCGTTAATTGCATTGCTGCATCACCTCGGGGCTAGTATGGCCGCCATGCGGCGCGGCTATGAGTCGAATGCCCGATTCCGAAGCGAACGGCCAAACGCGCGCTCAATCCTCCATGTCGCTCGGCAGGCGGTCCTGCGCGGGGTTGTCGATGAGCCTTCCGCGATAGTCGAAGCGCGAACCGTGGCAGGGACAATCCCAGGTTTTTTCGTCCGGATTCCATTCGAGCTGGCAGCCCATGTGCGGGCAGCGTGTGTCGACATAGTGCGCCTTGCCGCGATCGTCCTTATACACGCCGACCTTCTCGTGACCGATGCGCACGATGCCGCCCTGCCCGATCGGCAGATCGTCAAACGCCGCGTCCGGCAGATGGAACGCCTGCCGCCAAAGCCCCTTGACCGCGTGGCCGCCCGCCTGCAGCGCCGCGCCCGCGATGCGTATGTTGAAGCGGCGCGGGGAAAACAGCGCCTCCGCCGGATGGCGCTCCCCCGCGATATTCGCGCTGATGAGCTCCGCCGCGCTCATGGCGCCGCTCATGCCCCACTTGTTAAAGCCCGTCGCCACATACCAGGTCGGCCGGTTTGCGGCGTAACGGCCGATGTAGGGCAGGCCGTCCGGCGTCATGCAGTCCTGCGCGGACCAGCGCGCCGCCTCGCGGCTGCCCGGAAAAAGCGTGCGCCCAACCCGGCGCAGCGCGCCGTATCGCCCGCCGCTCTGGTTTTCACCCGTACGGTGATCCGCGTCGCAGAGCAGCACGAGGTCGCGATAGGCGCGAATCGAAAGCCCCTCCTCGCGCGCGTCGACGTACATGCCGTCCGGCCGCGCCGCGTCCCGCAGCGCGATGGTGTAGGAGCGCGACTGTTCCATGCGTATAAAGTAGAGCCCCGGGAAATTGACAAACGGGAAATGCGTGGCAAACACGATATGACCCGCCCTGACCGTGTGGCCGTTGACCGAGAGCGTATGCGTCCCTACGCGCAGCACGGGGGATTGCTCGTAGATCGTCAACCCCTCCGCGGCCGCCGCGAGAAACTTGAGCGGATGAAACTGCGCCTGATGCTGAAAGCACACCGCGCCCGCGACGGGAAACGGCAGCTCGAGCCGCTCGATAAACGACGCGGGCAGTCCGCACGCCGCCGCTGCCTCGGCCTCGCGCCGGAGCGTCTCCGCGTTGTCGATGCCAAAGACGTAGGCGTTCGCGTCCTCGAGTTCGCAGTCGATGCCGCGCGCAGCGACGATCTCGCGGTAATGCCGCAGCGCGCCCTCCGCCGCCTCGGCGTAGACGCGCGCCGCCGCTTCGCCGGAATGCGCGGTCAATTTTGCATAGCAGAGCCCGTGCTGGCTCGTGATCTTGGCCGTGGTGCCCTTGGTCTGCCCGCCGCCGATGCGGTTGGCCTCGAACACGGCGCAGCCGATGCCCCGCTCGTTTAGCATCAGCGCCGTGAGCACGCCCGCCATACCCGCGCCGATCACCGCCACGTCCACGGTCAGGTCGCCGCCGAGCGCCGGCCGGCGCTCAATAAAAAAATCCTTCGTCCAGATGGACGGCATACGATCACCCCGAATCATAGCATGCCCGCTTTTTTAAAAGGGAAGCAAAACATCCTACAAAACGTGACGATGCGGCGCCGATTTTTTAATGCGAGAAAGTGCGATAAAAGCTTCGCGATTTTCACTTTTTTAGAAGGGAAGCGGAACATCCCTTAATCTGGAATATGAAAACCGGTTTTGCTAGAGCGCGCCGTCGAGCGCTTGCCTGAATACCCGTCCGATCGGTTGGGCGATGCAGAGCGCGGCGCGCCGGTCTTGATCCGTAGGAGAGAGGTTGATCACCACGAGGTGTTTCCCGCCAAAATAATTTACGAGTCCCGCGGCCGGGTAGACGGTCAGCGACGTGCCGCCGATCAGCAGCAGATCCGCCGCCGCGATCGCCGCCGCGGCCTCGCCAAGCACCCGCTGATCGAGCGCCTCGCCGTAGAGTACGACGTCCGGCTTGATCGTGCCGCCGCAGGCGCACTTCGGCACGCCGTCCTGCGCCATCACCTCGGCAAGCGAATAGAAGCGCCGGCAGCGCATGCAGAAGCTGCGGTGCACGCTGCCGTGCAGTTCAAGCACCGCGCGGCTGCCCGCCCGCTGATGCAGACCGTCGATGTTCTGGGTGACGACGGCCGCGAGCTTCCCCTGCCGTTCAAGCGCCGCCAGCGCGCGGTGCGCGTCGTTCGGCTCCGCGTGCGGATAGAGCAGATACTTACGGTAGTAGGCGTAGAAGATATCGGTATGCCGCAGAAAAAACGCGTGGGAAAGCAGCGTCTCGGGCGCGCAGCCGAACTCCTCCGTGGCGGCAAACACGCCGCGCTCGGAGCGAAAGTCCGGTATGCCGCTTTCGGTGGAAACGCCCGCCCCGCCAAGGAAAACCGCGCGCCTCGCCCCCGCGAGCAGGACTTTGAGCCGTTCGATCTCTTTTGGCTGTTCTCTTTCCATATCCTCATCATAGCACGGCGCATAAACTTTGCAAGCGGCCCGAAAGCGGGTGCGCCGTATGCGTACAATGTGGTAGAATAGGCGCATGAAAACGAAGCTGTTCAACGCCCGCATCCTGCCGCTCGACGGGCAGACGCCGCTGTTTATGGGCGAGCTCGCCATAGAGGGCGGGCGCGTCGCCTCGCTTGGGCCGCAGGGCAGCGCGCAAGGCCTGTTCGAGCACGAGATCGACTGCCGCGGCAACCTTGTGCTGCCGGGGTTTAAAAACGCGCATTCGCACGCGGGCATGACCTTCCTGCGCTCGCTTGCGGACGATCTGCCGCTGCAGAAGTGGCTCACCGAGCAGGTGTTCCCGCGCGAAAAGCGCCTGACGGCGGAGGACGTGTATACGCTCACGAAGCTCGCTATTTTGGAGTATCTCGGCGGCGGCGTCACCGCCATGGGCGATATGTACTTTGCGCGTGAAAGCATTGCGCAGGCGGCCATCGACACGGGGTTTCGCGCCACCCTCGTCGGCAGCGCCAACGATTACGGCGGCACCGCAGAGGAAACCATGCGCGAGTACGAGCATTACAACGCGCTGCATCCGCTGGTTCGCTACGAGCTTGGCTTCCACGCCGAGTATACGACGTCGAAGCCGCTGCTGCTCGAGCTTGCGGCGATGGTGCGGCAGATGCGCCGCCCGTTCTACGCGCACCTCAACGAGACGCGCGCGGAGGTGGAGTCGTGCCTTTCCCACAGCGGCCTGCGCCCGATCGAGTACCTCGACTCGCTTGGACTGTTCGACTACGGCGGCGGCGGCTACCACTGCGTGCACGTCTCCGAGGGCGAAATGGATATCCTCAAGCATCGCGGCATGATCGTCGTCACCTGCCCCGGCTCGAATACGAAGCTCGCAAGCGGCGTCGCGCCCATCGCGGAATACCGTTCGCGCGGCATCCCCGTGGCCATCGGCACGGACGGCGCGGCGAGCAACAACTGCCTCGACTTCTTCCGCGAGATGTTCCTCGTGAGCGGATTGCAAAAGCTGCGCCACGGCGCGGACGCGCTCGACGCGCTCGAGGTGCTCAACATGGCCTGCCGCACCGGCGCCTATGCCTGCGGCCTGCCCGAATGCGACTGCCTCGCCCCCGGTAAGCAGGCGGATCTGATCGTGCTCGACCTCAACCAGCCCAACATGCAGCCGCTCAACAACATTGAAAAAAACGTCGTCTACAGCGGCAGCAAGC
>CAYMSL010000018.1:0-19080 GCA_964393095.1 uncultured Oscillospiraceae bacterium
CGAGCGCGAGGCTGTCGATGGCCTGTTTGCGTTGGGGAGACAGATTATCCTGTGCTGGTCGGTCTTGGTGCCGGTCTCGTCGACAAAGTACTGGTAGTCGCCCTCGCCGGGGATGCTCTTGGTGTTGAACGAGACGTCGGTGGTCAGCAGCGTCTTGGCAAGGCTTATCATGGTGTCAAGCGACATATTCGTCGTAACGTGGTTCGTGGCGAACGTAAGCAGCGCGATGACGCTTTGTTCGTTCATCTCGGCGGTGACCTTTTCGTACACGAGCTGGATGACGTACTGCTGGCGGCCGACGCGATCGTAATCGTTGCCGTTGTCGCCGCCGCCGAAGGCGGTGTGACGATCGCGCGCGTAGACGAGCGCCTGCGCGCCGTTGAGATGCACGATGCCCGGCTCCGCCTTCACGCGCTCGGCCTCCTTGACGATGTCCGGCTCAAGGTAGTGATGGCCCGTGATGCGGTCGTTGATAAAGTTGATCTCCGCCTGGTTCAACGGAATGTCGAGTCCGCCGATCTGGTCGATGAGCGCGGCGAAGCCGTTGAAGCCGATGCAGATGTATTCCTGCACGTCGAGGCCGAAGTTATAGTTGATCGTGTTGATGAGCTCGCCCGGGCCGCCGCCGCCGTAACCGCCGCTGAACGCGCCGTTAAGCCGGTTCTGGAACGAAAACCTGCCCTTCGTGCCGACGCGCCAAACGCGCGCGTCGCGCATGAACGAGATCAGCGTAAGCTTGCCGGTGGACTTGTTGAGCGAGGCGAGCATCATGGAGTCGGAGCGGCCCCCGACGGCGTCGCCGGAGTTGCGCGAATCGGTGCCGACAAGCATGATGTTGACGACGCTGTCGTCGATGGAAGCCTCCTGATAGATCGGCATCGGCTCGGGGGTGGACACGGACACCGGTTCTTCCGTAGGATCGACGCCCTCGATGCTGATCGTCTCGACGGCTTCGAGGTCTTCCGGCTTTTCAACGATATCGACCGTGCCGACGCGCATGCTGCTTATGATATAGACGCCGATCGCGACGCAGACAAGCACCAGCGCCGCGACGACGAGCAGGATGATCTTGGAAACTTTGGACATAACAAATTTCCTTCCCGTTAAAAATCGTGGGGATGCGTATCAAAACGACAACATGATACCATGACGGGCCGGCTGTTTCAATGCCGGGGGAAAAACTCACAACTTGTTTACATCTATACACGCAAAAAAACGCGCCCGCTCGGGATAAAGCGGGCGCGTAGCCGGCCGCGCAAAAAGGCGCATGGGCCAATGCGCTTCCCCGTTCGGAGGCGACGCCTTCAACGCCGCCGCGCGGAGCAGTCAGGCGTTGAGTTCGTCGATCACGTGGCCAACGGCGCGCGCGACGCTGCCCTCGCAAAACGGGTTGGAGAGTCCCGCGAGCCCAAGCAGTTCAAAGTAACCCTTGCTGCCGCCCGCGCGGCAGAGGGAAAGGTAGGCGCTCCAGGCCTCGGCGCGATCCTGCTTCATGCGGCCGTAGAACTCGAACGCGCAGGTTTGCGCGAGCGCGTAGTCGATGTAGTAGAACGGGTAGAGGAAGATGTGCTGCTTCTGCATCCAAAAGCCGCCCTGCTCAAGGAAGGAAACGCCGTCGTAGTCGCGCCAGGGCAGGTACTTTTGCTCGATCTCGTGCCAGACGGCGCGGCGCTCGGTGGCGCGCATGCGGGGGTTTTCATAGACGCGGTGCTGAAATTCATCGACGCTGACCAGATAGGGAATCGTCGAGAGCGTGCCGGCAAGGTGGGCGTAGGCGGCCTTTTCGGCGTTTTCCTCGCCGAAGAAGTCCGTAAGATACGGGTAGGCGAAGTGCTCCATGCTCATCGAGTGGATCTCGTTGATCTCGCTCGTTGAGGACATGTAGTCCGTAAGCTTCTGCGCGCGCAACGCCGTATACCCCGCGAACGCGTGGCCCGCCTCGTGCGTGAGCACGTCGACGTCGGCCGAGGTGCCGTTGAAGTTTGAGAAGATAAACGGCGCCTTATAGTCGAAGAGATAGGTGCAGTAGCCGCCGAGGTGCTTGCCCGGGCGCGTCTCGAGATCAAAGAGCTCATGCTCGCAGAGGAAGTCGAAAAACTCGCCCGTCTCCGGCGAGATGTCGCGGTACATCTTTTGCGCGAGCGGCACGAGCACGTCCGCCCCGCCGATCGGGTCGGCGTTGCCGTCCGGGAAGATGCAGGTCTCGTCGTAATATTTGAGCTTGTCGACGCCGAGGCGTTTTGCCTGTGTCTCGCGCAGCCGCATGACGGCGGGCACGATCACGGTGCGCACCTGCTCGCGAAAGCGCGCGACCTGCTCGGGGCCGTAGTCCGCGCGGTGCATGTTGAGGTAGGCAAGCTCCGTAAAGCCGCCCGGCAGCTTGAGTTTCTTTGCCATGACGACGCGTACGCGCACGAGCTGATCAAAGATGCGATCGAGCTTCTTCGCGGCGCCTTCGTAAAGCCCGGCCCAGGCGAGAAAGGCCTCGCGCCGCTCCGCGCGATCGGGGCTTTCCATGTGCTTGAGCAGGCCGTAGAAGTTGCAGACCTCGCCGCGGAAGGTGGTTTTGCAGGCGGCGGCGGTCTTGCGGTAGGCGTTTTCGAGATTGCCCTCGCGAATCAGGTCGGGGATGATGCGCTTGGACTGCGTCCGCTTGCCGATCTCGGCGAGGCGAAACATCTGCGCGCCGAACTCCTCCTCAAACGCCGCGCGAAACGGCGTGTCGAGCAGCGCCTCGTTGAAAGCCTTCGAAATCGGCAGCAGCAGAGCCGCCGCGCGGTTGAAGAACTTCATTTCGCCGTCGTAAAACTTGTCCGCAAGATCGAGCGTGTTGCGGATGCTTGCGACGGTATAGGCGGTCTCCGCGTGTCCCTGCAGGCTCTGCGCGGCAAGGTAGACGCTCCTGGCCTCCTCGTAGGAGGTCGCGCGCTTGAAGAGCTGAAGCTGCTTTTTCATCGCGCGCTTGAGCGCGCCCATGTCCGGACGGCGATAGGTGATCTCCGAAAATTTCTGCATACGCTTTCCCTCGTTTTTATAGTCTTCTCTATGGCGTCAAGACGGGCCGCGCGCGGACGAAAGCCCGTGCGGCGGCGCCAACCCTATTGTATATGCGGCGCGGAGCGTTGGCAACCCGTTTTGCGGCGCTTTGTTCTAGCTTGCGCCGCGGGCGGGCAGGCTATCACGCTTTGCGATCCGATGTCCGGCGCGGGCAGGCAGGATATTACGGTTTACAATGGGAAGGCGCGGTTGATATAATAAAATAAATCCGGCGCGCGCGGAAGGTTTGCCGCGCCTGCCGGCGGAAACGGGAGAAGCCGGTTTGTTTCACGACTCGTTCAAACGGGTATTGCTGATCTTGTGCGTCGCCGCCGTGATACTCGGCGCGGTGCTGGGTTTTTTCCTGCGTCCGCAGACGCCGCCGCGGCCCGCAACGGAGCCGACGCCCACGCCGAGCGTCAGCCCGACGCCGACGCCGACGCCGGATGCGACGCCCGAGTCGGCGAGCGCCGAGCCGACGGCAACGTTCACGCTCGCGCCGATGACGCTCGAGGAGTGGACGGAGCGCTACATCGCGAGCATGAGCATCGAAGAAAAGCTCGGGCAGCTCGTGCTGTTCGGCTTTTCCGGCACATCGGGGGCCGACGAAAACTTTACGAGCATTCTGCAGGCCTATCAGGTCGGCAACCTGATCCTCTACGGGGCAAATATCAAAAGCAGCAACAGCGACGGCGGCTTTAACCAGTGCGCCAAGCTTGTTGAACGCGTCCGCGGCGAGTTATCGACCGAGATCCCGCCGCTTGTGAGCATCGACGTCGAGGGCGGCAGCGTGGTGCGCTTCCGCTGGTCGCCGCACCCGGTTTCCGCCCGCTCGCTCGGGCGGCGGCGCGATGTGGACTACGCTTTCGAGCAGTTTGAACGCGTGGGGGCGAAGCTTGCCTCGGTCGGCGTCAACCTCAACCTTGCCCCCGTGCTCGACGTATCCGAAGACCCCATGGATACGTTCCTCGAGACGCGCATCATCAGCGAGGACGCGAGCATCGCCGCGGCCATCGGCGGCGCGGTCATCGACGGCCTGCACGCGGGCGGCTGCCTTTCGGCCGCCAAGCACTTTCCGGGCCACGGCGGCACAAACGAAGATTCGCACGCGGTGACCCCCGTTGTGCGGCGCGCGCGCGAGGCGCTTTTCTCCTACGACCTTGTGCCGTTCCAGGCGGCCGTCGACGGCGGCGTCGACGCCGTGCTCGTCGCGCACATCCTCTATCCGGCGCTCGACGAGAACGACATCGCCTCGATGTCCGGCCTGATCATCGACGGCCTTCTGCGCGCGGAGATGGGCTTTACGGGCATCGTCGTAAGCGACGACTTCCGCATGAGCGGGCTGACAAGCCGCTACGGCGTGGGCGAAGCGGCGGTTCGCTTCGTACTCGCGGGGGGCGATCTCATCATGTGCGGCGCGGAGTACGACAAGCAGATCGGGATTCTCGACGGCCTGCGCGACGCCGTAAGCGACGGGCGTTTGAGCGAGGCGCGCGTCAACGAGAGCGTCAAGCGCATCCTGCTTAAGAAGATCGCCGTGACGGGCTGGGACATCGCGGCGGCGGCTCAGAACTAACGCGCCCCCGTCTTCCGGCGCCAAAGTCCGGTTCCGGCGGGATCATCCCGTTTTTTGTCCTTGCCGACGGCAAAGCGGCACAGGCGGCGCATCCATTTCTTGACCAATTGTCCGATCCGCATTAAAATGATTCCATGGAGTACAATAGCATAAAATCGGAGAAGAGGGGTTCCCGCGCGTGGCTCGTGGTGCTGCTGTCCGCGCTTGCGGGCGTTGCGGCGCTGATTTTGCCCCACGCGCTCCTGATCGTCCCCGCGCTCTGGGCATACGCCGGGGCGCGCTACCGCCCCTGGATGCTCGTGCTCGCCGCGATCCCGTTTGCGGGCAGCGCGTTCTTTCTCTATCGGCCCATCCCCGCGGCGGGGCTTGTGTTGGCGGCCGTCGGCGGCGCGGCGGCGCTGCTTATGCTGCAGAAGCGGCGCCTCGGCAATACCTATACCGTGCTGGCGCTTGCGGGCGTGTGTCTCATCGGCCTGTATGCCGCACTCTGCCTGCCGGGCGTGCTTTCGGGGGCGGGCGCGTTTGCCGATATGCAGGCCGCCATCGACGAGGCGCTCGCGCTTTACCGCACGGCGATTCCGCAGATGCAGGGCCTCAACACGGAAACCGCCAAGGCGGCGCTGGCTGCGCTCGATATGGTTTCCGCCTCCGTGCCCGACTACGTCGTGGCGGCGCTCTGCGTGATGGCGGGCGCGCTGGGCCTGAGCAACCTTCTCTTTTTCCGCCTCTTCTGCCGCAAGCACCCGCAGATCGGGCTTGCGCCCATGCGGGCGTTCCGCCTTTGGTCGATCCCACGCAGCATCGTGCTCGGGCTGCTTGCGATGCTTGCCGGAGCGATGCTGCTCGAGTGGAGCGGCTGGTCGTACGCCGCGGCGCTGTCCAACACGATCAGCGCTTTGAGCATGATGCCACTGACGCTGCAGGGGCTTTGCGTGCTCGACTTTTTTCTTGCGCGCGGCAGGCGGTCCGCGGCCAGGGCGCGTGGTTTTACCTATGCGGCGCTCGGGCTGATCTTTTGCTACAAGCCGCTGCTTGTCGTGGCGCCGCTGGCGCTGCTCGGCTGCTTTGAGCAGTTTGCCCGCCTGCGCGAGCGCTCCGCCGGCGTACCGCCGCGCCTGAGCATCTAGCGCGGATCGGCCAACGCGAAATCAACCATTTGTTAAGACGGGAGGACACGCGATGCGCAAGGAAGGATCGTGCCTGATTCCAATCGCGGTGGTTATGGCGCTTCTGTGCCTTGCAATTCTGTTTTCGAACTATTTTGCCGAGGCGCGCGCGCTCGCGGCGGGCGTGGCGTTCGGCGCGAGTTTGATTCTGCTGCTCATCTGCCGTGCGTATGAAAAGCAGCTTTCGCGCAAACGGCGGCGGCTGATGGACGCGGTGTTTACCGAGAACGCGTCGATCGCGGCAAAGCTCATCAACCGGGTCTCCGTGCCCTGCGCGCTCATCGACGGCGCCGGCCGTATCGTCTGGCGCAACGAGAGCTTCCGCGCCATTTGCAACGAAGCGTACATCCGCCGCGTACAGCCGCAGTTTTCAAACGCGGCGCCGCTTGTTGCGGTACCACTTGAATACGCGGGCGGCGTCTATCAGGTTATGAGCATCCCCATCCACCGTGGCGCGGACGCGCGCTCGATGGTGTTTCAGTATTGGGTCGACCGCACCGAGGCCGCGCATTACCAGCGCCTCTTTGAAGAGCAGATGCCGACCGTGGCGCTGATCTACGTCGACAATTACGAGGAGCTTTCCGCGGATTTGCAGTTTCACCGCGCGAGCGTGATCGCCGAGGTGGAAAAGCTCGTCGGCGAGATGGCGGCGGGCGCGGACGGCATATTCCGCCGCATCGAAAACGGCCGCTATCTCGTGGTGTTCGAGGCGCGACATCTAGCCGCCTTCGAGGCCGAGCGTTTCCCGCTGCTTGAACGCGCGCACGCCATCGACACCGGCACGGGCGCGACCGTTTCGCTTTCGATCGCGGTGGGCATGGCCGATCGCATCGCGCTTGCGGATGAGGGCGCGCGCCAGGCCATGGAGCTTGCCCTCGGGCGCGGCGGGGATCAGGCTGTGGTCAGGCATGGCGGAGACTACGCTTTCTACGGCGGCCGGCGTCAGGTGGAGAGCATGCAGTCGCGCGTGAAGATGCGCCTTTTTAGCAAGGCCCTGCGCCAGCTCTTTGAAAACGCCGGGGACGTGTTTATCGTGGGCCATCGGCGGCCGGATCTCGACAGCATCGGCGCGGCGCTCGGCATCGCGACCTGCGCCAAGCAGATCGGCCTGCGCACCTATATCGTGCTCGACGAGAAGAACGCGCAGATTGAGCGCGTGCTTGAGCTTGTGCGCAGCAACCACGCCTACGCGAGCATGCTCGTCTCCTCCGACCAGGCGGAGAAGATGATGCGCCAGTCCGGCGTACTTGTCGTGGTCGACACGCAGCGCGCGAGCACGGTTGCCGCGCCGAAACTGCTTGAACTGGCGAGCCGCGTTGTGGTGATCGACCACCACCGGCGCAGCACGGAGCACATCGAAAACCCGACGCTGCACTTTCTTGAGTCGCGCGCGTCGTCGGCAAGCGAGCTTGTCACCGAGGTGCTGCAATACTTCGATAACGATCTGCGCCCGCCCGCGTTCGTCTGCGGCACGCTGCTTGCGGGCATCACGGTCGATACGAAGCACTTTGCCTTCAACGTCGGTTCGCGCACCTTCGAGGCGGCGGGCTATCTGCGCAAAAACGGCGCCGACATCGGCATGGTCAAGCAGCTTTTTCAGGAGGACATGGAAAGTTTCGGCGACTGCGCCAACACCGTGCGCGGCGCGGACCTCATCACGGGCGGCATCGCCATTGCGGTGGTTGGCGAGGAGGTGCGAAACGCCACGCTCATCGCCGCAAAATCCGCGGACGAACTCATCGGCATACGCGGCATCGAGGCGGCGTTCGTGCTCGGCAAGGACGAAGGAAACGTCAACGTCAGCGGCCGCTCGCTCGGCAAGGTGAACGTGCAGATCATCTGCGAGCGTCTCGGCGGCGGCGGCAATCTGACGATGGCGGGCGCGCAGCTTGGCAGCATCGACCTCGACGAGGCGGAGTCGCTCGTGCGCGCGGCCATCGAACAATATCAGCAGGAGGTCGGAAAGACATGAAGGTACTATTGGAACAGGACGTCAAGGGAACGGGCAAAAAGGGCGAGGTCATCAACGTATCGGACGGATACGCGCGTAATTTCCTCCTGCCGCGCAAGCTTGCGACCCCCGCGGATGTGCAGGCGGTCAACGCCGCGAGCATCCAGAAAAGCGCCGCCGCGCACCGCAAGTTTCAGGCCGGCGTTCAGGCGCGCGACCTTGCAAAGCAGCTCGAGGGCGCGCAGGTGACGGTGCGCGCGAAGGTTGGCGAGAACGGCCGGCTCTTCGGCACGGTCACGGGCAGGGAGATCGCCGCGGCGCTCAAGGAGCAGACGGGCATCGAGATCGATAAGAAGAAGATCACGCTCGCCGAGCCCATCCGCGCGCTCGGCGAAACCGCCGTGCGCGTGAGCCTCTTTGAAAACACCTTCGCAAACCTGAAGGTCGTCGTGGTCAAGGACTAGCGGCAAATAGCGGCCGCCCGGCGGCGGGGGAAAACAGATGGAACAAAGTCAAAGCGTACAGACCGCGCCCTATTCGGGCGACGCCGAGCGCTCGGTGCTCGGCAGCATGCTCATCGACGCAAACGCCCTTGAGCTCTCTCTCGAGCAGCTGCGCGAGGAGGATTTTTACGTACCCGCAAACGCCGCCATTTTCGCGGCCATGCGCGATATTCGCAGCGCGGGCAACGCCGTCGACCTGGTTACGCTCACCGCCGAGCTCGAGCGCCACGGCAAGCTTGACTTCACGGGCGGCCTAACGTATCTGACCGATCTTGTCACCTTCGTGCCGACGGCGGCGAACGTGCAAAACTACATCGGCATCGTCGAGACAAAAAGCGTGCAGCGCCAGCTCATCCGCGCGGGCGGGGAGATCATGCGCGACGCGGCGGACGACGAGCGCCCCATCGAAGAGACGATCGATGCCTCCGAGCGGCGTGTGTACGAGATATCCATGCGCAAAAGCGCCGACACGCTCGTGCCGATCGACGAAATCGCCCCGCGCGCGGGCAACCTCATCGGCGAGCTCGCGGCGCGGCGCGGCCGCATTACGGGCGTGCCGAGCGGGTTTGCCGATCTCGACCATAAGACGAACGGCTTTCAAAAAAGCGACCTCGTGATCGTGGCGAGCCGTCCCGCGATGGGCAAGACGAGCTTTGCCATGAACATCGCCCAGTACGCCGCGGTACACGCCGCGCGCACGGTCGTGGCGTTCAGCCTTGAGATGAGCGCCGACCAGCTTGTGATGCGCATGCTCTGCACCGAGGCCTCGGTCGATTCGCAGCGCATCAAGGACGGGCTCGTCACCGACGCGGAGATCGCGCGGATCATGGACGTCATGGGCCCGGTGAGCGACGCGAAGCTCTACATCGACGACACGGGCGGCGCGACGATCCCCTCGATTCGCAGCAAGTGCCGCCGGCTCAAGGCGCGCGCCGGGCTCGACCTCGTGGTGATCGACTACCTGCAATTGATGCAGGCGGCGGGCGGGCGCAAGAGCGACAATCGCATGCAGGAGATATCCGACATGACGCGCCAGCTCAAGCTGCTTGCGCGCGAGCTCAGCGTACCGATTATTTTGCTCTGCCAGCTCAACCGCGGGCCGGACAACCGCGCCGACCACACGCCGATGATCTCCGATCTGCGCGAGAGCGGCTCGATCGAGCAGGACGCGGACATGGTGCTGCTGCTCTACCGCCCGGCGGCCTACCACGACACCCAGGAGTATGAGACGGGCGATAACAAAAGCCAGGTCATCATCGCCAAGCACCGCCATGGCGCGACGGGCGTCGTCAGTCTGCTTTGGCAGGGCGAATACACGCGCTTCCGTTCGCTGGCCATGGAACCCGGGCGCGAGGCGGATCAATAACGCATGGTTGCCGCGTTTTGGATATGAGCGCGGCATGGCGGCAAGGCCGCAGGTCAGAAAAACCATCATCGACGGAGGACGCACCCTTATGAGGACGAGCGATATGTTCGCCGACCTATCCGCCACGCTGGCGGAGCCGCTGCTTTGCGATACGGTCTATCCCTGGGAGGCGCTGCCGCGCATCAAGGCGTTCCTGCGCGAGATCGGGCCGACGCTCGATTTGGCGGAATACGACAACCCCGCCCCCGAGGTGTGGGTCCACAGGAGCGTACGGCGCTTTCCGAACGTCTACATCGACGGCCCCGCGATCATCGGCGCCGAGACGGAGCTAAGATGCGGGGCGTTCCTCCGCGGCAGCGCGCTCGTCGGGCGCGGGTGCGTCGTGGGTAATTCGACGGAGCTGAAAAACTGCATCCTCTTCGACCATGTGCAGGTGCCGCACTACAACTACGTTGGAGACAGCATACTCGGCCTTTACGCGCACATGGGCGCTGGCTCGATCTGCTCGAACGTCAAAAGCGACAAGACGCTTGTCGTCGTGCGCGGAGGGGAGACGGTCGAGACGGGGCTGAAAAAGTTTGGCGCCATACTCGGGGATTACGTCGAGGTCGGCTGCAACAGCGTGCTCTGCCCCGGCACGGTGCTCGAGCCGCGCGTTTCGGTCTACCCGCTCTCTCGCGTGCGCGGCGTGGTGGCGCGCGATCACATCTACAAATCCGAGGGCTGCGTTGTGCCGCGCGCGTAGCGCCGCGCGCCCATCCCTCCGAGCGCGACGCATCCCCGCACTGGTTGCTGCACCGTGCGCGGACAATTGTGAAAACGGCGTAACTTTCCATTCAAACACCGATGGGGCGCGGTTTCATCCGCTATAATGTACATATGATCGCGTTCAGACATCACTCGCGCTATGCCTCGTTTCGCCGCCCGCAGGGCGCGCTGCCCTGCCGCGCAACCGTCGCCATCGAGGCCGAATGCGGCGGCGACGGCGCGTTCGTTCAGCTCCGGTTTTTTACGGAGGACGGCGGGGAGTCGTTCTTCGATATGCCGGTCGAAAGCGGCCGCGCGCGCGTGAGCGTGACCATGCCGGATCATCCCTGCCTTGCGTGGTATTTCTTTGTCATCCACACGGGCGACGAACAGACCTTCTACTACGGCGCGGAGAGCGGCGAGGGCATGTTTGTCAAGCACGAGCCGCGCGCCTACCAGATCACCGTGTACGATGGCGCGTTTACCACGCCTGCACACTGGCGCGAGGGGATCGTCTACCAGATATTCCCCGACCGCTTTAAGCGCAGCAGTTGGGAGGACTTCCGCAACCGCGCGCAGTACCACACGCGGCTCGGGCGCTTTCTGCGCTTGCATGATCGCTGGAACGAAGCGCTTTGCTACTCGCCTTCGCCCGGCCAGCTCTCCTACGCGCCGGACGATTTCTACGGCGGCGATCTCGAGGGCATCCGCGAAAAGCTGCCGTACCTGCATGCGCTCGGCGTCACGACGCTCTACCTCAACCCCGTGTTCGAGTCGCCGAGCAACCACCGCTACGACACCGCGGACTACCACCGCATCGATCCGATCCTCGGCGACGAGGCGGCCTTTCGCCGGCTTTGCCGGGAGGCCAAAGCGCGCGGCATGCGCATCATGCTCGACGGCGTGTTTTCGCACACGGGGGCGGACAGCCGCTATTTCGACCGCTTCTCCCGTTACGACGACCTCGGCGCCTACGAAAGCGAGGACTCGCCGTACCGAAGCTGGTACACCTTTGACGAGCAGCGCGAGACGTACGAGTGCTGGTGGGGCTTTCCCTCGCTGCCGAACGTACGCGAGCTCGAGCCGAGCTATACTGACTTCATCGCGGGCGAACACGGCGTACTTGCCCACTGGGCGGAGGCGGGCGCGGTCGATTGGCGGCTCGACGTCGCCGACGAACTGCCGGACGCGTTCATCCGCCTGCTGCGGCGGCGGCTAAAGACGCTCGATCCCTCGGCGGTGCTGCTTGGCGAGGTTTGGGACGACTGCTCAAACAAGTACGGGCCGACGGGCCGGCGCGGCTATGTCGACGGCGACGCGCTCGATTGTGCCATGAACTACCCCTTTGCCGAGGCGGTGATCACCTTCCTTGCGGGCGGCGCGGACGCCTACGCGTTCAACAACGCCCTGCAATCGCAGCGCGAGCGCTACCCGCGCCCGTTCTACGAGGCGTGCTTGAACCTCATCTCCTCGCACGACATCGTGCGCGCCGCCACCGCGCTCTCGGGCGCGCCGGATCGAACGAGCACGCCGCGCGCGCTGCAGGCCGCCTACCGGCCGGAGGAAGAGGCGGCGAAGAAGGGTTTCCGCCTGCTTGTGCTCGCGGCGGCGCTGCAGGCGGCGCTGCCCGGCGTACCGTGCGTCTACTACGGCGACGAGGCCGGCATGAGCGGCATGGCCGATCCGTTCAACCGCGCGCCCTACCCGTGGGGGGAGGAGAATCCCGACACGATGCGCGCCTACGAGGCGCTGCTGCACGCGCGGCGCGACACCCCGGCGCTCAGGCGCGGGCTGTGCCGCATGGGCGCGCTCTCGCCGGATGTGTTCGCGCTTGTGCGCTACCTGCCCGAGACTCAGACGCAGGACGGGCGGTTTGCGGCGCTGCTTATCAACCGGGGGCCGCGCGCGGAAACGGTCACGCTGCGGCCGGAACGCCTCTATGAGGGGCCGGACGGCGAAATTAGCGTGCCATTGCCGGATGGCCCGGCCGTTCTAACCGAGGCGCTCACCGGCGAACGGGCCGGGATAAGCGGCGGGGCGCTGCATGTCACGCTGCCGCCGGAATGCGCGCGGCTTTACATCGACCGGGGCGCAACAAATCAGGAAACGTACGCCGACGGGCGTAGAAACGAGGGATAAAGCATGTTTCAGCGGCGGAATCTCGATGAACTCAACCGTGCGATGCTCATTGCGGCAATCGTGTTTACGATCATCGGCACGTTTTTCTTTCCATATGGCGCGTGGCCGCGCTATGTGACCGGCGGCGTCGCGACCGTGCTGCTCGTGCTCGTCGTGCTGCGGCTCTTCGGGAAAAACCCCGCAAGGCGCAACACGGAGAACATGCGTTTTCTTGCGATCGTAACCGCCGTGGGCGATTGGTTCAAACGGCTGTTCCGGCCGCGCGGCACCCCGGCGCGCACGCACCGCACGCGCCCGCACCGCGCGCGCAAGGCGCAAAAAAACCCGACCTGGAGCGAGATACGCCAATATAAGTACTTTATCTGCCCGCAGTGCACGCAGCGGCTGCGCGTGCCGCGCGGCAAGGGGCGCATCCGGGTCACCTGTACGCGCTGCGGCAACGTGTTTGAGACAAAAAGCTGAACGCGCGCTTAAACTGTGGTATACTAGCGCGGCAGAGACAAACAGACCGGACGGCACGGCCGGGCCGCGCGGCTGGTCTACAAATTCATAACGGAGGAAAAGAACAATGCAGGCAACAAAGGACATGCTCATTCAGCAGGTGATCGAGCTTGACGAAAGCACGGCCGATATCCTCATGGGCGCGGGGATGCACTGCCTCGGCTGCGCGATGGCGCACGGCGAGACGATCGAGCAGGCTTGCGGGGTGCACGGCATCGACGCCGACGCGCTGATCGGCCAGATCAACGCGCACCTTGCGACGCTGTAAGGCTGCCGTCAAAAACTGTTTTGACGGATAGGGCGGCCGTCCGTACGGATGGCCGCTTTTCCGATCGAGCCCGCCGATTGTCCGGATCGCGGCGCTACCGCCGCACGCGCACGAGCATGTCCACGCCGTCCTCGAGATCGGTCTGCAAGAGTTCGACCTTAAGGCCCGTGTCGCGAAGCTGCTCGGCGCCGCATTTAACGGTGTTGAGAAAGAGCCGGTAGTCCTTGAGCAGGCGCAACAGCTTTGGCCGCGGCGGCGCGCTGACCGCACTGATCGTGCGCTCGACGAGCCGCTCGGTGTCCTTAACGTTAAGGCGGCGCTCCTGAATGCGGGTGATCACCTCAAGCTGCAGTTTTTCGTCGGAGAGACGAAGCAGGGCGCGCGCGTGCCGCTCGGTCAGCCCCGCGTCGAGCATGGCGCGGCGCACGGCGGGAGAAAGGCGCAGCAGGCGCAGCTTGTTGGCTAAAAACGACTGGCTCTTGCCGAGCTGCTCGGCAAGCTGCTCCTGCGTGATGGAATAGGTTTTAAGCAGCGAGCGGTAGCACTCCGCCTCCTCGAGGAAGTGCAGCTCCTCGCGCTGGACGTTCTCGATGAGCGCCATGAGGGCGCTGTCCACCTCCGCCGTAAACGACTGCACAATGCAGGGGACCTCGCGTATGCCGAGCTTCCTGCAGGCGCGCAGCCGCCGCTCCCCGGCGATGAGCTCGAAGCCGCGCATGGTCTTGCGCACGACGAGCGGCTGGATCAGCCCCGCCTGGCGGATGGATTCGGCAAGCTCGCCGAGCGACGCCTCGTCGAACGAGCGCCGCGGCTGGTGGGGATTTGGCCGGATGCAGTCGATTGGCAGCACCATAAGCTGCATTCCCGGCTCGCTGACGCGCGGCGGCTGCTGCGCGTTGGCTGAACGCATGATACCGCCCCCCTTTCCCTTTGCGTTTGATTCGACGCGCGCATGGGCGCCTCCTGCGCCGTTGACAAAGCTCGAAGCAAATCGCGCATAACGGCGCGCGCTCGACAGGGCATGCGAAACGGCGCGCCGCGGATTTTGCGGACGGGACGGCGCGTGCTCCATGCCGTCCGGGGGACGCCGGCGGGCGCGGGGGACGGAAGCGTTCAAACGCCCGCGCGAAAAGACGGTGGAAACGGCCCGAATTTCATGATACAATACAGCAATACGGGAGGTTACCCAGAAGGGCATGTTCGGTTATATCCGTCCGCTCGAGTGCGAGCTCAAGGTGCGAGAACAGGCGGAGTACCGCGCGTTTTACTGCGGGCTGTGCAAGACCATCGGCGCACGCTACGGGCAGGTCGGGCGGCTTGCGTTAAGCTACGACTGCGCGTTTCTCGCGGCGTTCCTCTCCGCGCGCGCGGGCGGCGCAAACTTTTACAGCGGCAATTGCGGCCCGCGCTGCTATCGCGGCAAGCGGCCCGTCGCGCGGCGTTCGCCCGCGCTCGACTACGCGGCGGACGTCAACGTGCTGCTTGCCTGGTATAAGCGCTGCGACGATGCGCTCGACGAGGGCGGGCTTGCCGCCGCGATCTCCCGCGCGGCATGGAAGCGCGCGTTTCGAAAGGCCGCCCGCCTGCACGGCGCGCTCAACGAGGCGCTGCGTTCCAACATCGCGCGGCTGCGCGAGGCGGAGCGAAGGAACGTCGCCTCAACAGACGAGCCTTCGGACGCGTTCGGCAAGCTGCTCTCGGCCGTGGTGCGCCTTTGCCCGGCGCTGCCGCCGGAGGACGCGGCCGCCTGCGACTGGATGTTTTACAACCTCGGCAAATGGGTGTATCTGATCGACGCGTGGGACGATCGCGCGCACGATCGAAAGCGCGGCTGCTACAACCCGTTTCTTGCGACCAACATGGACGTTGACGCGGCGGAGTTTCTGCTCAACGTCACCTTGAGTCAAGCCGAGAAGGGATATGACCTCTTGCCGGCGGGTCCGCACGGCGGGCTCCTCGACAATGTGATGCGGCTTGGCACACGGAGCGTACAGCACCGCGTGCTGCGGCCGGCCGACGCGTGCGAGACGGGACGCGCGCGGCGATCGAAGGGAGCAAATCGATGAATCCGTACAAGGTCCTGGGTGTGAACGAAAACGCTTCGCAGGAGGAGATCCGCGCGGCGTATCTTGAATTGGTCAAGAAGTACCACCCGGATAAATACGCCGACAACCCGCTCAAGGAGCTCGCGGGCGAGAAGCTCAAGGAGATCAACCAAGCCTACGAGATGCTCACAAAGAAGCAGACGGGCGGCGCCTACAACGCGGGCGGCTACGGGCCGTCCGGTTCGTCAACCTATGGCTACGGCCAGTCGGCTTCGTCCGGCTCCTCGTCCTATGGGCGCGGCTCGCCCTACAGCGGCCCGAACGCGGCGGAGTTCGCGCGGGCGCGCTCGTTCATCAACCAAAACAACCTCACCGCCGCGCGCGACGTGCTCGACAGCGTATCCGCGCACAACGCCGAGTGGAACTACCTCTACGGCATCATCTACCTGCGCCAGGGCTGGTATGAAAAGGCCCAGGCCTGTATCACGCGCGCCTACGAGATGGAGCCTGACAACGCGGAATACCGCCGGGTCTACACCTCCCTCAACAACTCCGGCCGCCCCTATACGCGCACGCAGGGCAGCGTTCTCGACTCCGACCAGTGCTGCAACGCCTGCTCGCTGCTCATGTGCCTCAACTGCTGCTGCGGCGGGGATTGCTGCTAACCGCGGCGCTTGAAGGGCTTGCCCCGGCGGGAGGTCGCATAGTTTGCCGTCCGCCCGGGGCAGAATACGCTGCATGAAGCGTATGCAGCCGGATTATTTGATCGTCTATCGCGTCTATCGCCGCCGTCGTCGCCGCCGCATCCTGCTTGCGGTGGCCGCGCTATTTTTGGCGGTCTGCGCCTTTGGCGCCGTCGCCCTCTTCGGCATGACGGCCTGGCAGCCGCTCGATGTCAACAAGATTGTCGACGTGGACCAGTCCCTGATCCTCTACGACCGCTACGATCAGGAGGTGACGTCGCTCCACGCGAGCGAGGATCGCATCTGGATCGCGCTGAGCGATATCCCGAAGTACACGCGCGACGCGTTCATCTCCGCCGAGGACGCGCGTTTTTACAACCACTTCGGCGTGGATGTGATCCGCATCTTCGGCGCGGCCTGGGCGGATCTGAAGGCCGGTTCCTTTGTGCAGGGCGCGTCGACGCTGAGCCAGCAGCTCATCAAGCTAAGCCACCTTTCAAGCGAAAAGCAGGTGCGCCGCAAGATTGAAGAGGCCGTGCTGGCCTATCAGCTCGAGCGCATCTACACGAAGGATGAGATCCTCGAGATGTACCTCAACTTCGTTTACTTCGGCGGCGGCTATTACGGCGTGGAGGCCGCGTCGCGCGGCTACTTCGGCGTATCGGCGAGCGAACTCACCATCGCCGAGAGCGCGCAGCTTGCGGGCATACTCAAGTCCCCGGCGCGCTTTGCCCCGCACCTCAACCCCGAGGCGAGCGTCGGCAGACGCAACGTCGTGCTTTCGCTGATGGAGGAGTACGGTTACATCAGCGCCGCGCAGCGGCTCGAGGCCCGCGAGGAGGAGGCCGTGCTTGCGGGCGGCGCGGGGCGGAACCGCCGCGGTTCGTACGTCGACCTTGCGCTTACCGAGGCCTGCGCGCGGCTCGGAGTGGATATGGATACGCTGCTTACCGGCGGGTATCGCATCTATACGTCGCTCGAGCCGGAGGTGCAGCGCGTCTGCAACGAAATCTTTGACAACGAGGACAACTTCCCGGGCGACATCGCCGGCACGGCGGTGGAGGCAACCATCAGCGTTGTGGACGTGCAAACGGGCGGCATCGCGGCCATCCGCGGCGGGCGCAGCGACGACATCGCGCTTTCCTACAACCGCGCCGTGCGCATCCGCCGGCAGCCCGGTTCGGTCATCAAGCCCGTCATCGTCTATGCCGCGGCGCTCGAGGCGGGCTATACCGCCGCGACGATGCTGCTCGACGAGCAGATGGACTTTGGCGGCTACGTGCCGCGTAACTCCACCGGCGAGTATTCCGGCTGGGTAACGATGCGCGACGCGGTTACGCGCTCGCTCAACGTGCCGGCCGTGGCCGTGATGAACCGCGTGGGCATCAACACCTGCAAGGACTTTGCCGCGAGACTCGGCATCGAGTTTGACGAGCAGGACGACAGCCTCGTGCTTGCGCTCGGCGGCTTTACCTACGGCGTGTCTCCTTTGCAGATTGCGGGCGCATACGCGACGTTTGGCAACGGCGGGGTGTATAACGAGCCATACTGCGTACGCCGCATCTGTGACCGCGAGGGGGCGCTCGTCTATCAAAACGAGGCGGCGGGCGTACGCGTGCTCAGCGAGGCCAACGCCTACGTGCTCACAAACATGCTCGAAAGCGTCGTGGAAACGGGCACCGGCCACCGCCTCGGCGGCACAGACATCCCGCTCGCGGGCAAGACCGGTACGACGGGCGAGGTCAGCGGCGGCAACCGGGACGTATGGATGGCGGCCTATAACCCGACCTATGCGGCTTCCGTCTGGATCGGCCTCGACGCAAACGACGGCGGCCGCATGCTGCCGGAGAACGTTACGGGCGGCACCTATCCGGCACTGATACTCAAGGCGCTGTTTACCAGCATCTACGCCGAGGTTGAGCCGCCGGACTTTATCATGCCGCGCGGCGTGCGCGAATACCGCATCGACAGCCGTACGCTCGCGAACGAGCACACGACCGTGCTCGCGAACGCCCTCACCCCCGAGGAGGAGTCGTACGCCGAGGTGTTCGTCATCGGCACCGAACCGGCGGCGATGACGAGCTACTGGCAGATTCCGCTGCCGCCGACGCATCTGACGGTGAGCGCCTCGGAGGAGCTTGCGCTCGTCTACTTCGAGACGCCGAGCCGCTACATGCTCTACCGGCTCTACCGCGAAAACAGCGAGGGCAAATCGGTGCTTGTCGGCACCTATTCGGGCGAAAACGGCAGCGTCGCGGTCACCGACGAGACGATCCCCCGGCCGGGCAGCTATGCCTACTACGTCGTCGGCGTGCATCCGCAGCTGGAGATCGGCGGCCAGCTTGTCACCGGCGAAGCGTCCGCGCGCGTATCGGTTACCATCTACTAGGGCGGGTTCGCGACGCGCCCAAACCCGGCGCATCCAATAACAATGAAAAACGGAGCCGCATGAATCGATCCGGCTCCGCTTTTTACTAACCCGAAGTTCTTTTGCCCCTTTTCTTTCAAGAAAAGGAGGGCGAAGCCGGTCTTCTCAGGCCGGCTCCGCTTTCCAACAAAAGTAAAGTTCTTTTGCTCCTTTTCTTTTAAGAAAAGGAGGGCGAAGCCGGTCTTCTCTGACCGGCCCCGCTTTTCAACAAAAGTGAGGTTCTTTTGCTCCTTTTCTTTCAAGAAAAGGAGGGCGAAGCCGGTCTTCTCAAACCGGCCCCGCTTTCCAACAAAAGTGAAGTTCTTTTGCTCCTTTTCTTTCAAGAAAAGGAGGAGGAGAGCATCTTTTGAATGAAGTCCTTGCTGCGCAGGCCGACGGCTTTCTCCTGAATCTGGCCGCCGTGGAAAACCATGAGCGTCGGGATGCTCATAACGCTGTAGAGCGACGCGAGTTCGGGCTGCTCGTCGATGTTGATTTTGCCGATCTTGACGGCGGGCGTCTCGGCGGCGATCTCGTCGACAATCGGGGATACCATGCGGCATGGTCCGCACCAGGGCGCCCAGAAATCGATCAGCACGGGTTCGTTTGCCTCCAGCACCTCACGCTTAAAGTTTTGGTTCGTGATCTCGACGATTGCCATGGCAGTAACCTCCGTTTTCAAGGCGATATGC
>CAYMSL010000018.1:19090-20568 GCA_964393095.1 uncultured Oscillospiraceae bacterium
TATGCCGCGCGCTTGCTTGGCAAGTTCAGTATACCGCTTTTGGCCGCGCCGCGTAAATAGGCGAACCATGCCGAAAACACACGGGCCGCGGAAGGGGCGCCGCGCGCTTCCCTTTTTGGCGCGGATGCGGTAGAGTATGGAAAGCGACGCCGGAGGGGAGATGAGAAAGTGCGGACGCTGACGCTCAAAATCGACGCTTCGCTGGCCGGGCGCACCGTCAAAAGCCTGCTCGAACGCGAGCTTAAGGCTTCGGACGCGCACATCTCGCGCCTCAAGCGCCGCGAGACGGGCATCCTGCTCAACGCGAAGCGGTGCTATGTCACGGCGCGCGTCGCAGTCGGGGACGAATTGACGGTTGAAATCGGCGATCTGCCGAACGAGCGAACCGTACCCATGGAGATGCCGCTCGAGGTAATATACGAGGATGACGACCTGCTCGTGCTCGACAAGCCCGCAGGCGTGGCTGTGCACCAATCCACGCGTGACCCTTCGGAATGTACGCTTGAAAACGCCGTATGCGCTTACCTTAGCGGCCGGGCGGTTCCGCATCCGGTAAGCCGGCTCGATCGCGGCACATCGGGACTCATCGCTTTTGCCAAGAGCGGCTATGTGCACGAGCGGCTGCGCCGCCTGATGCATACGGAGGCGTTTTGCCGCGTCTATTGCGGGATCACCGTCGGGCGCGTGGAAGCGGAGCATGGCAGGATCGAGGCGCCGATCGGCCTCGCGGAAGGTTCGCGCTACCGGCGCGCGGTGCGTTTAGACGGGGCGCGCGCCGTAACGGAATACGAAACCCTCGCCCGCTACGGGCACTTTACGCTGCTGCGGCTCGTGCCGCACACGGGGCGCACGCACCAGCTGCGCGTGCACCTGGCCTCGATCGGCTATCCGCTCGCGGGGGACTGGCTCTACGGACGGGAGGACCCGACGCTGATCGCGCGGCCCGCACTGCACTCGGCGGAACTGATGCTCGAGCACCCGATGAGCGGCGCGCGCATCGAGCTGATCTGTGACCTGCCCGAGGATATGCGGATGCTGCTTGCGCACGCGGCGCGCGGGCCTGAGCCGGATTGCGGCGGGGAAACATAAGGACGCAAGGGGGAAAGGATATGCCCGATACGACGGTGATCTCACGATATGGTGTATCGGTCGCGAGCGTGCATAGCGAGGAAGCGGTGCTCTTCGACGTGCCGTCCGCGCTCGAACTAATGATCACGCTCTCCTACGAGCACGGCTGCACGCGCGCGGCGCTCAACAAGGAGGCCGTGGCGGAGCGCTTCTTTTCGCTCGGCACGGGGCTTGCGGGCGAATTGCTGCAAAAGTTTGTTACCTACCGGGTCAAGCTCGCGATCTATGGGGATTTCTCGCGCTATAAAAGCAAACCTTTGCACGATTTTATCCGCGAGAGCAACCGGGGCAACGACATCTTCTTCGCCGCGACGGAGGAGGAGGCCATCGAGCGCCTTGCCCGCGCGCTG
>CAYMSL010000019.1:0-15764 GCA_964393095.1 uncultured Oscillospiraceae bacterium
CTTCGATGGCGTCGTCCCTTCTCCCGGCACGGGTGCGGATGAGGATTTTGCGCTCACGAAGATTGCCCTCGAGCTGCCCGCGCGCATCGAAGCGCAGATGGCCGAACTGCATATCCCCGACGCGCTTGCGGAGATCTGGAAGCTCATCGGCGCGTGCAACAAGTATATCGACGTGACCACGCCCTGGATTCTCGCGCGGAGCGAGGAAGGCAGAACACGCCTGCAAAGCGTGCTCTACAACCTCGCCGAATGCCTGCGCATCGCGGGCGTGCTGCTTAAACCCTTCCTGACGAGCACGCCGCAGAAGATGTTCGATCAGCTCGGCGTGGAAGCGCGCTTTACAAGCTACGAAAACGCCGGTTGGGGCGGCACCGTGCCCGGCGCACGCGTACATAAGGGCGAGGCGCTCTTCCCGCGCATCGACGCGGAAAAGGAGCTTGCATCCCTTACCGAGCAAAGCGAACAGGCGAAAGCCGCCGCCGAGCCGGTCAAGCCGGATACGGCCGCGCCCTCCCCCGCGTGCTGCCTTAGGCAGGAAGCGGCGTCCGAAAAAGCCTCCGAAGAAGCCCCGGCCAAAGCGCCGCACGGAATCTCGGGGGACGCCCCGGACGCGATCGACTACGACGATTTTGCCAAGCTCGATCTGCGCCTCGCCAAGGTCACGGCCTGCGAGGAGATTCCAAAGAGCAAGAAGCTGCTCAAGCTCACCGTCGAGGTCGGCGAGGAAACACGCACGGTCGTCTCCGGCATCAAAAAATGGTACGCGCCGGACGATCTCGTGGGCAAGATTGTCGTGCTCGTCGCAAACCTCAAGCCCGTCACGCTCTGCGGCGTGGAAAGCCGCGGCATGATCCTCTGCGCCTCGGACGAGGCGGACGAGAAGCTCTCCGCCGTGACCACGCTTATGCCCATGGAGAGCGGGCTCAAGGTGCGCTAAGGCGCGTCTTCCTTCGCCTTTTTTGCGAATAAAAGCCGGGCGGGCGCGCCGGACGGACGGTTCTTTCGCCCCTTCTTACCCGCAAAGCAAGGGACGTTCACGCGATGAGCGAATATCTTCTCAAAGACGGGCGAACCCTGCTGCTGCGCGATCCCACGATCGAGGACGCCGCGATCATGCTCGGATACCCGAAGATCGTTGGCGCGGAGACGGATTTCCTGCTCTGCGATGAAAACGGCATCGAAGGCCTCACGCTCGAGGGCGAGGCGGCATGGATTCGCGCCACGCTTGCCGCGCCGAACACGAAGATGTTCCTCGGCTTTGTCGGCGGCGAACTCGTCGCGCTCTTCGACGTGCGCGGCTTTGCGCGCAAGCGCGTCAATCACGTCGCCGTGCTCGCGCTCACCGTCAGGCGCGACTACTGGCATCTCGGCATCGGCGGCATCGCCATGCGGGAGATGATCGACTTTGCGCGCGGCACGGGCGCGCTGCGCACGCTCTCGCTCGAGGTGCGCGCCGACAACGCGCGCGCGATATCGCTCTACAAGCGCTTCGGCTTCGTCGAGGTCGGACGGCACAAAGGGCGCATCTGCGTACGCGGAACCTATTACGACGAACTGCTCATGGACCTGGATCTTGCCGGGATATCCTAACGAAACGAACGGGACAAAACGGGATGAAACTTTTCGACACGCACGCGCATCTGCTCGACGCGCGCTTTGACCACGATCGCAACGCGGTGATCACCGCCCTGCCCGAAGCCGGCGTATGCCGCATTGTCGAGGCCTGCTGCGAGGCGGCCGATCTTGCGAAGATCGCCGCGCTTGTGCTGCTTTACGACCACGTTTACGGCAGCGCGGGCATTCACCCGCACGCGGCCGACACCGCCGATGCGGCAACCCTGCTGCGCGTCGAGCGCGCGCTCGATCATCCCAAGATCGTCGCCGTCGGCGAGATCGGCCTCGACTACCACTACGACTTCTCCTCGCGCGAAGCGCAGCGCGCGGCCTTTGCCGAACAGCTCGACATCGCCGCCGCCGCCAAAAAGCCTGTGATCATACACGACCGCGAGGCGCACGGGGACATGATGGCGCTGCTCTCGGCGCGCCGCGGAACGCTCTCGGGCGTGCTGCACTGCTATTCCGGCAGCTATGAGGACGCCGCAAGGTATGTCGACATGGGCTTCTACATCGCGTTTGGCGGCGCGCTGACGTTTAAAAACGCCGCGAAGCAGCGCGACATCGCCGCGCGGCTGCCGCTTGAACGCCTTGTGATCGAGACGGACTGCCCCTATATGACGCCCGAACCGCACCGGGGCGAGCGCAACGACCCGCGCCTCATGCGCCATACGCTCGAAGCGCTGGCCAAGGCGCGCAATCTTTCGCGCGACCTGGCGGCGCAGGCGACGTTCGAAAACGCAAACCGGCTCTTCGGCCTGATCTAGGCAGATCCGCCGAACCCATACGCAAAAATCGCCCGTTCGGATGGAACCGGGCGATTTTTGTTTGCGCCGACAAACGCGTTGTCCCCCCAACGCCTTGGGATTGCGCGGGGCCGCGGCCCAAAGCGATTCGCGGCGGCTTTCCCGCCCGAAACGGCACAAAACAAGCGGCAAAGACGCCTGTCCCGCCAAAAGGCGCCGCTTGATTTAAGACGGATCGCCCCTTACATCCAGCCGATGCTGCCGAACACGATCAGGGCAAGGATGTCCACGCCGAAGATGATGCCGAGCGTGATGAGTTTGTTTTTCATCTTCTTCATATCGTGCACGACGAAGGCCATCGTAAAGAACGGCAGGTAGCCGATGAGCCACACGATATACGGGAACGACCGGCTCCACCAGGGATATTCCCAGGTCAGCACGCCCGCGTAGTTTAAGAAACACTCGACGATCACCGCGAGCGTCGTATAGACCACCGTGAAGAAAACACGGTTGTTGATTTTGAGTATCTTCGCCTTGGGGTCGACGGGCAGCGAGAGGCAGACCGCCACGCCCATGAGGGCAAACATGAACGATATCTCGATGTTGTAGCCGATCAACAGCAAGAGCGCCGTATCCCCCACGCCCGCCGGCGTGCCCCAGACGGGCGCAAAGTTCGTGGCGTGGAAGACGATGCTGTTCCAGATCTCGTTGAAGAGATCCATGCCCCACAGCGCCGCGGCGCCCAGCACGACGTTCCAGTTTTTCTCGTGAATCTGCTTGTTGTAAACGTAGATAACCACGAGCAGCAGCGGCACAACGTACCACTTGAGCGTCATCTGCGGATTGCGCAGAATGGCAAGCGCGCTAAGCGAATACTCGGACATGCGGCGACCCCCCAGTTCGTTTGTTTTCTCTCGATATGAACGGATGTGTGTGTCGCATCTATCATAAACCCGCGTCGGAATTTGTCAAGCGCTGTAGCGCCGCCGCATAATTTTGCGGACGCGCTTTACGCTTAATTGGATCGATGGTATAGTATGAATACTAAAAGCTAGGGGGGAACAGCATTATGGAGTATCCGAACTTTGATTATTCCTACCAGGCCAGCCCGGCCGTTTCGCTGCTCAGCGTAGCGGTCGCAATCCTTGGCGTCGTCGCAATGTGGAAGATCTTCGTCAAGGCCGGCGAACCCGGCTGGGCGGCGATCATTCCGCTCTACAACCTCTACGTACTCTTTAAGATCACCTGGGGCAGCGGCTGGAAGTTCCTGCTGATGCTGATTCCGATTGCGAACTTCGTCATCCTCATCATCACGATGGTCAAGCTCGCGAAGGCCTTCGGCAAGGGCGGCGGCTTCGCGGTGGGCCTGATCTTCCTCAGCGTCATCTTCTACTGCATCCTCGCCTTCGGCGACGCGCAGTACGTCGGCGTGCCGCAAAGTACCTAACTTACTTTCTCCTTCTTTTCTTGAAAGAAAAGAAGGCAAAAGAACTTTACTTTTGTTGCAAAGCGAAGCCGGGTTAAGAAATCCGGCTTCGCTTTCTGAATAACTATGGGGTTCCAAGGGGGTTTACCGCTTGGCGGGAGCTCAGGGGAGGGGTTCTCAGGGGTTTACCCCTGAGCGGGAGTTTGAGGGCGGAGCCCTCAAGCGCCTCCCCCGTTCTACCGTCGCTCCGGCGCGCCGGCGCACTCGCCCTTCGTGCCTAGCAGCATGCTTAGCCCGTGCTCGAGCGTCGGCAGCACGGGCTCGAGGTTTTCCCGCACCGCCTTCGGGCTGCCCGGCAGATTGACGATCAGCGTACCGCGATAGATGCCCGCCACGGCGCGCGAGAGCATGGCCCGCGGCGTAATGGCAAGGCACGCGGCGCGCATGGCCTCCGGGATGCCCGGACACAGCCGCTGGCACACGGCCATCGTGGCCTCCGGGGTCACGTCCCGCGGGGAAAAACCCGTGCCGCCCGTCGTAAGCACGAGCGATGCGCCAAGCTCGTCCGCGTGGCGTTTCAGTTCCGCCTCGATCTTCTCCCGTTCGTCCGGCACGATCGAAACCGTCAGCACCTCGTAGCCCGCGCCGCGCAGCAGCTCGGCCGCGAGCGGGCCAGCCGTATCGACGCGCTCGCCCTGAAAGCCCTTGTCGCTGATTGTGATTACCGATGCGTAAAACACGCCTTTGCCCTCCTGTTCATGCCTCTTGCTGTTTGGCCCGTACCGCGCCCGGCCCATCGACAAGCGGCATTACGGCCGCGCGCGGCAGCGAAAAATACGCCTCATCCCCCACGCAAAGTCCTTCGGCAAGCCCCTTGTCGAGCTCCGCGCGCAGCGTAGCCGCACCGCCCGACGGCATCAGCGTCAGCACGCGCGTAAACACGTCTTCCGCGGCGTCGAGCACCCGGCAGCGCAGCGCGTTCTCCGCATCCGGCGCGCAGGGCAATACATAGTGCGCGCGTATGCCCGCGTGCGTTACATGCCACCCCTCCGGCACGTCACAAAGCAGCCGCGCGTTCCACGCCGGCACAAGCAGCGTATGCGCGTCGAGCCGCTCGGCCGGCACGCAGTTCTTGCAGCCCGTGATCAGCGCCGCCTGGAGGGTGCGCGGGGCGGCAAAAAGCGTCTTCGTCTCCTCGAGCGGCTCCGAGCGGCCGTCCGAGAGCACGCACACATGGTCGCTCATGCGATAGGCCTCGCCGCGATCGTGCGAAACGAGCAGCGCCGCGCCGGGAAACGCCGCGAGCGTATCGCGCACCTCGCGCTCGAGCTGCCATCGTAGGTAGCTGTCGAGCGCCGCGAACGGCTCGTCGAGCAGGATTGCCTCCGGTTCGCTTGCAAGCATGCGGCAGAGCGCCACGCGCTGCATCTGCCCGCCCGAAAGCTCGCGCGGGTAACGGCCCTCGAGACCCTCGAGATGGAAGCGCGCGAGAAAGTCATCCCGCTTTGCCCGGCGCGCCGCGCGGTCGCGCTCAAAAAGGAGTCCCGCTTCGACGTTCTGCCGCACACTCATCGTGGGAAACAGCGCGTAGCGCTGGAACAGGTAGCCCACGCGCCGTTTCTGCGGCGGCAGGTCGACGCCCGCCTCCGAATCAAACAGCACGCGCCCGTCGAGCGCGATATAGCCCTTGTCCGGCCGCTCAACGCCCGCGACGCATCGAAGCGTCATGCTCTTGCCGCTGCCGGAGCCGCCGAGCAGCGCCGTTACGCCCGGCTCCGCCCGAAAGGATACGTCGAGCGTAAAGCCGTCCAGTTTTTTGTGGACATCCACCTCAAGCGCCATACCGGTCACCACCTCCGCACGTGTTTGAGTCCCTTGTCCCCAAACACGTTCATGAGCACAACGATGGCAAACGAGATGAGCAATATCACCGCCACCCACACGCCGGCGGTGGCGTAGTCGCCATTTTGGATGACCATCGCGATGCGCTGGGAGATCGTGCCGGTCTTGCCCGCGATGTTGCCCGCAAGCATGCTCGTCGCGCCGTACTCCCCGAGCGCGCGCGCAAAGGTCAATATCGTGCCGCCAAGCACGCCCGGCCCCGCCGAGGGCAGCGCGACGCGCCAAAAGATGCGCCGTTCCGACATGCCGAGCGTGCGCCCCGCGTAAAGCAGCTCGACGTCCACCTGCTCGAACGCCGCGCGCGCGTTGCGGTACATGAGCGGGAACGCGATGACGCTCGCGGCGATGATGCAGCCAAGCCAGCTCTGCACGACCTTGATTGAAAACGTCGCATAAAGAAAGGAGCCGACGGGCCGACGGAGGCTGAAGAGCAGCAGCAGAAAGAAGCCCGCGACCGTCGGCGGCAGCACCATTGGCAGCGTAAGCAGCCCGTCGACGACGGCCTTTAAGCGCGGCTTCAGCCGCATGACCCAGCGCGCCGCCCAAATGCCGAGAAAAAAGCAGATCAGCGTCGCCACGGCCCCGGTTTTGAGCGAGATCCAAAGCGGGCTGTAGTCGAGCCCCGCTAGGATACCCATGAGTTTTTCCACGCGTTCTTCCCCTTTTTACGCGGTCTTTCGACCATCATACCATATCGTTTACCCGCGTCAACGCCCATATCCGCACAGGACGCGCGGCGCATCGCTTTTCCGCTCGGATACGAAACGCCCGCCGCCAACGCGCATGACGGCGGGCATCCCGCGCTTCTTCCGGCAACAGCCGGAGGAGCCGGTACTGCGAATGCTCGGCGGGCCGCTTTTTCGTATTACTTGTTGATGATAAACATGTAGTTTTCGAAGATCGCCTTAACCGCGTCGGTCTGGAGGAAGGCGAAGAAGTCGTCCGCGGCGGCCGTCTGCGCCTCGGTTGCCTCGGCATTGTTCACGCGGCAGAGCGGATAGAGAATCTCGCCCGTAAGCGAGGTATCGGCGATCTCAAGCACGTCGATGTTGTCGCGGATCGAGTACGCGTCGGAATAGTAGACCGCGCCGACCTCGTTCGACCCTTCCTTGACGGCCTCCTTGACCTTGCTGACGTTGCCGCACTCGTTGATCTCCACGCCGCCGAGCGCCGCGGCAACTTCGGCCGTCGTATAGTCGGCGGCGGCCTTCGCGCCGTCGAGCACGCCGAGGTTGATCAGCGTCTGGCGGGCGTACTTGCCGGCCGGCACGCTGCCGTCGGCAAGCGCAATGCTCTTCGCGTTTTGAATATCGGCAAAGCCCGTCACCGCGGTGCCGCTGCCCTTCAGCGTAATAAGGGCAAGCTTGTTGCAGAGCAGATCGACGCGCGTGCCTTCGATCATGTAGCCCTCCTCCGCGAGGGTTTTGATCTGCGAGGCGGCCGCCGAGAAGAAGATATCGCAGGCAAAGCCCTCCTGCACCTGGGTCAGCAGCGTGCCGGAGCTGTCGGCGTTGTAGACGATCGTTACGTTCGGCTGCGCCGCGTTATAGAGCGGGATGATCTCCTTAAAGGCCTGCTCAAGGCTTGCGGCGATAAAGAGCTGCACGGTGGCGGCCTCAAGCGGTGCGACCGCGTCGGCCGGCTCCTCCTCTGCGGGCGCTTCGGTTGCAACGGGCTCCTCGGTTACGGCGGGCGGCTCGGTGGCCGCGGGTTCGACGGCTCCCGCGCAGGCTGCAAGCGCCGCCGTCAGCACGACGGCGAGCAATAGTGCGATGATTTTCTTCATGATCGATTTCCCCTTTTCCATCGTTTCCTTATTCGAAACGCGAAGCTTACTTTGTTTCGCGCGATCCGCGCCATTTCGATGCGCAATGCAAAACGCCGTATGCGCCAGGAGCTTTTCGGCTGGTCAACCCTAAAAGCGCGGCAATGGCGGCGCCATCCTGCGCTTGGGCGGTACGATGAACGGGGCAGGCCGCACGCGACCTCGTATCACTCTTTGCCGTAGCCGCAGTTGGGGTAGGTGCACACCTCGCATTGCAGGCACAGCCCGCCGTTTCCGAGGCGGGTCAGGTCGCCGCGCCCGACGCGCACGCCCGCGATCACGCGCGGCAGCACGATGTCGAATATCGAAGCCCTGGCGTACATCACGCAGCCCGGCAGACCCATGACCGGCACGCCGTCGTCGTAGTAGCCAAGCAAAAACATCGCCCCGGGAAGCACGGGCGCGCCGTAGGTGACGATGTGCGCCCCGCTCTCGCGGATGGCGGCCGGCGTGCGATCGTCGGGATCGACGCTCATGCCGCCCGTACACAGCACGAGGTCCACCCCCGCCGCGCGCACCTCGTTGATCGCCTCGACGATGTGCGCCGCCGCGTCGTCGCTGACGCGCCGCTCGGGCATGCTCACCCCGTACGCCGCGAGCTTGCTTTCGACGACGGGCGTAAATTTATCGGCAATGCGGCCGTAAAACACCTCGCTGCCGGTGACCACGATGCCCGCGCGCAGGCCCTTGCGGAACGGAAGAAGCGTTAAAAGCGGCTCGCCGCCGGCAAGCCGTTCCGCCTCCTCGAGGCGGCGCTTGTCGATGACGAGCGGGATCACGCGCGTGCCGCAAAGCTTGTCGCCCGCTTTGACCGGCGAGTTGGTGTGGCGCGTCGCGATCATCATGTCCTCAAGGGCGTTGATCGCGTTCAGCCGCGGCACGTCGACGGCAAACAGCCCGTCCTCCTCGGCAAAGAGCTCAAGCTTGCCCTCCTTGATCGGCCCGCGGCGCATATGCGGGCCCTCGCACAGCGCGCAAAGCCGCTCGGCCGCCTCGTTTTCGTGCAGGGTGTTTTCGTCGACCTCCCAAACGTAGAGGTGCTCCTTACCCATCGAGAGCAGCATCGGAATATCCGCTTCGGTTACGACATGGCCCTTGCGAAACTGCGCGTCCTTCATCTCGCCCGGCACGATCCGGGTGAGATCGTGGCAGAGCACGTGGCCCACGGCATTTTGGGTATCGATGAGCTTCATGCGTTCATGTTACCATTATTCTTTTCAAAAAACAACGGCATTTCTCCTTTTCCTCAAAATTTTTACTTTATAGAAAAAAGCGGGCAGGCGCCCGCCCCGGAACGTTTCAAACTTGCTTCTGACAAAGCGGCCGCCCGCGCCTATTCCCTTCGCGCTTCCGGTCGGCAAAGCGCACGGGAAAACCTTCCGATGGGCGATTCGTTTCAGGGAGCCGGCGCCGGGCAGCGGAGGTTAGGCGTCGCGGCCCTCAAGCGTCCCGGAAGATCTCCGGACGCGCCGAAGCGCACGGGCGCGGCCTATTACACGCCGTCCGCTTCGAGCACCTCGATCAAATCGCCCGGCCGCACGACGCCTTCGGCAAGCACCTTGACAAAGATACCCTCGGCGGGCATCACGCAGCGGCCCACCTTTTTGAATATCTCGCAGTGCTGGTGGCACTCCTTGCCAATCTGCGTGACCTCAACAAGGCAGCCGCCAAGGCGCAGCTTCGTTCCCACGGGCAGCGTGTAGAGTTCGATGCCCTCGGTCGTGATGTTTTCGGCAAACTTCCCGGGCACGAGATCCGGCACGCCCATGGCGCTCATCTTGTCGATGCTCTCCTGCGCGAGCAGGCTGATCTGCCTGTGCCAGTTGCCCGCGTGCGCGTCGCCTACGATACCGTGGTCGAGCTTGAGCCGCGCCTCCGAGACGGGGTGCTTGAACGTGCCCTTATGGGCGCTGACGTTGATGGAAACGATGCCTGGCATATGCAATCTCCTTAGCCGCCGATGCGGCTCATGTTCTTTTGCGAGTGGAACGAGCGGCAGAAGCCGTGCGCCTCGGGCTTTTCCCAGATGGCCCGCCGCATGGTTTCCACGAGCGCCGCGTCGTCGCCTTGCTCGATCGCCTCGCGCAGCGAAACCTCCGTATCCTCGCCAAGGCAGGGCCGCAGCGTGCCGTCGCTCATGACGCGCACGCGGTTGCAGCGATCGCAGAAGCGGTGCGATACGGGATTGATCAAGCCCACCCGGCCGATATAGCCTTCGACACGGTAGTCGCGCGCGGGCTGGCTTTCATAGAGCGGCGGCACGGGAACAAGGTACGGCCGCGCCGCGAGCAGCTCGTCGCCGGTGATGCGCGCATCCGCGCGATCGTCCCCGCCGAGCGGCATCCACTCGATAAAGCGCACATGAATCGGGCGATCGCGCGTTAACGCAATAAAATCGTCCACCTCGTCGTCGTTGACGCCGCGCAGCAGCACGGCGTTGAGCTTGATCGGGGCGAAGCCCGCTTCCAGCGCCTCGTCGACGCCGCGCAGCACCTTTGCGAGCGAACCGCCGCCCGTAATCTCCTCATAGCGCCGCGCCTGCAGCGAATCGACGCTGATGTTGAGCCGGTCGAGCCCCGCCTCCCGCAGCGCCCGCGCCTCGCCCGGCAGATGCTGGGCGTTCGTCGTCATGGTGATCTCACGCACGCCGTCGACGGCGCGAATGCCCCGAATGATCTCGTCAAGGTCGCGCCGAAGCATCGGCTCGCCGCCCGTGAGGCGCACCTTGCTCACCCCGAGCAGCGCGGCCGCGCGTACGACGCGCACAAACTCCGCCGCCGAAAGCTCGGCGCGCTTGGGGCAGAGCCCCTCGCCCGCGCGGCAGTAGGCGCACTTGAGCGTGCAGCGCTCGGTAATCGAGAGCCGCAGGTATTCGATGGTTCTTCCGTATCGATCGTTCATGCGTATCCGTTCCGATCCGGCGCTACTCGATCTCTTCGGCCCGGTCTTCCCCGCGCATAAAGACACCGCTCTTGCCGCCGCTTTTTTTCATGAGCCGCACACGGGAAATCTCCATGCCGCGGTCGAGGGCTTTGCACATATCGTATATCGTCAGCGCCGCGACACTCACCGCCGTGAGCGCCTCCATCTCGACGCCCGTCTTTTCATCGCAGGTTACAAAAGCCGTAATGCGCACGCGATCCGGCGGACAGGACGCAGGCTCGACCTTGACCGAGGTCAGCGCGATCGGATGGCAGAGCGGGATGAGCTCGCTCGTACGCTTGGCCGCGAGGATGCCCGCAATGCGCGCCGCCGCGAACACGTCGCCCTTGGGCGTCTCGCCCGATACGATCAGCGCGAGCGTCTCGGGCTGCATGAGCACCTCGCACTCGGCCACAGCCTCGCGGTGCGAAACCTGCTTTTCGGATACGTCCACCATGCGCGCGGCGCCGTGTTCGTCCAGATGCGTGAGCACTTCGTTCATCGACTTGGCCCGTCCTTTCCGCGTGCGGAGGGATTTCCACTGTCTTTTTATCATACGGCGCCAAACGCGATTTTTCAAGCGCAATCGTCACATACATCCCCCACCGGCGTCCGTTTTATGCGGGTGCGCGCCCCACTCCGCGCACCACATGGAAAACGGTTTCAAAAACGGCCTTATTATGCATATTTCACCGCTCGACACGATGTGTGAACAATTTTTAAAGATTCGACGGCATCTACAAGACCTTGTGCATAAATATGTCAGAAGACACAATAATTTGGAGTTTTTTGCTTGACATTCCATACTCGGAACGATAGTATAATATTAAATTTCCATGAATATGTCGTAACAAAATTGTTACACGCTCATGGATCGGTTTTTAGAACCCATCCAGAGTCCGTCTGGAAGGGGCGAATCACCAGCTGGCACTTCCGGAGGAAGCGCATGCACGAAACCGGTATGCACGATCATTCAAGCGCAGATCGGCCAAACCGCGGCACAAACCGCGCTTGGTCGATTCGGCGTGCGCGCAAGCGCCGGCGGCAGCGGAATGCGGCGACGATCGTGATACTTTGCGTGTGCGCCTTCGGCATTCTCTTCGCGCTGCGGCCCGCCAGCGCCTCGAGCGCGACGCTGCTAAGGCAGCTCTTCAGTATGCCCGCCAAAGCGGCCGACGCTGCTCCGTCGAGCGCCGTCGCGCAGCCCGATTCGGTCGTCCAGTTTCATAACGTCGCCCCGGCGCCGGCGGCCGAGGACGCGATCGTCGACTTCGGCAGCCTCGAACGCCTCGCCATCCTTTCCTGGCAGGGTGCGAAGAACTGCGGCGACAGCTTCCCCGTCACGCTCGACGGCGGCTCCGGCAGCGGTAGCGTACGCTTCGAGGTTACGAACTGCTCGGTCTTCCCGTTCTCCGGCGACGCGAGCGACACCTATACCGTCACGATCACCGGCGCGGGGGCATATTCGCTTACGGCCGTCGTCTCGGAAGCGGCAAGCAGCGAGTTAAGGGATACGAAGGTCGGCGTCGCCGGCAAGGCCAACCAAATGCCGCTTTCCATCGCGGGCTGGGGCGGCGCGAAGGACTATTACCACACCTTCGACATCCGCGTGCTCGGCGGCACGACAGGCGGCGAAATCTCCTTCATCGCCGACGGCTGCACCGTCTCGCCGGAAAAGGGTACGGCCGCTACGACGTTTACCGTCACGGTTACCCGCGTGGGCAGCTACGAGCTCACCGCCGTCATGCAGGGCGATTCCAACTACGGCAGCGCCTATTCCGCACGGCAAAGCGGCTGCGCGGATAAGTCGAAGCAAGCGTCGATGCACATCGAAGACTGGATCTCCGACGCGTCCTGCGGCGACACGTTCCCCGTTACGATCTACGGCGGCAGCACGCGCGAAGCGCTCGTGCTTGAGCCGCTTGGCTGCGAGGTGACCCAACTCTCCTCGGATACCTACGAGGTATGCGTCACCGCCGTCGGCCCATACGCCGTCACGGCCACGCGCGCGGGCAACTACGGCTATCACGAAGCCTCCGCCTCCGTCAGCGGCGTGGCCGAAAAAGCGCTTGCCCCATCCCTGTCCGTCTCCGGCTGGGCGGAAAGCAAAAATTGCAACGACTCGTTCCCGATCCACGTCAACGGCGGTGTCTCGGGCGGCACGATCCACTTCGCGGCTTCGGGCTGCACGGTATCCCCCGCGGGCGGCACGACGGAGACGAGCTATACCGTTACCGTTACCGCGGCGGGGCCTTACTCCCTTTCGGCCTCTATGGAGGCCGGCGAAAGCCACGAGGGCGCCGTCTCGCGCAACTACCACGGCGAGGCCGGCAAGGGCATACAGGGCGCGCTTCGGGCCGATAACTGGAACGCCAGCGCACCGGCGGGCAGTTCGTTTGAGTTTGCCGTCGGCGGCGGCTCCGGCAGCGGCGCGCTGTGCCTTACCACGAACGACGGCTGCGTGGCGCGGCTCAAGAGCGGCGAAACGAACATATACGTCGTCACCGTCCACGCAAGGGCCGGTATGGACTATGCCATCAACGTCTGCAAGGCGGGCGACGCCACCTATACCGACGCCGAGCCGCAGACCTTTTCCGGCAAGACGGCGCGCGGCATTCAGGCGGCGCTCAGCGTATCCGGCTGGAATGAAAGCGCCTCGGCCGGCGAGCCGTTCACCATCGGCGTCTCCGGCGGCAGCGGCACCGGCGCGGTGAGCTTCGATGTGGAGGGCTGCAAGGTGGCCGCCGCACAGGACGGCGCCTTTGCGGTAACCGTCACCGCGCTCGAGGGCAAGCCGTACTCGCTCACGATCAAGCGCGCGGGCGACGACAACTACGCCGCGACGTCCGCCGTGTTAAGCGGCAGCACGCAGGTTGCCTCGGCGCTTACGCCGGAGCAGGCGGCCGCGATCGGCGCCTCCGCGCCCGAAAGCGTCACGCCCCTCAACTCCATCTGGGTCTACGCGGTGCTGCTGATGATCCTCGGCGTGGCGCTGCTCGTGCTGCAGTGGTCGCGCGCGAGAAAAACCCGCTGAAACGGTTTGATTTGATACAAAACGCCCGGGCGCATAAAGCCGCCGGGGCGTTTTTATTTGTTTCGGCAGGCATGGCGGGCGGGCGCGGACTATGCGCCGCCGGCGTACGCTCTCGCTCGCGCGGCGCCAGAGCGCGATGCGATGGGCTCGGCGCATCCCGTCAGGCGCGCATGATCTGATTCAAAGCCGCAGCGCAACGGGAAACCGCCGGTACCGCTCCAATGCGTGCCCGAACCCGAACGCGGGGCCCCGTCCGGGCGCTTTGCCGGTTCGGCAAGCGGAAGGGTCTGCCCCCCCTTCCCCTTATTTTCCGTTTTCGCGCTGGTAGAGCCGATAGGTCTCGATGCCGTTATCCTCGCCGGGAAACGGCTGCGTTGCAAGCAGCGCGTAACCCGGAGCCTCAAGGGGGCGGTTTCGCGTGACGACAAACTCCGCCAGGCGCTCGGCGATGTAGCGCTCCTGCTCGGATTTCAGTTCGTCGAGCGGCAGGTTGACCTTGCTAAAGAAGCGGAACTCCGGAATCACGTCCGCCGCATAGTAGAATCCCCCGTCGAGGGTCGCATAGCAGAACAGCGAAAGCGGTTCCTCGGTCTTCCGCTCGTCCATCATCGCGGCAAAGCGGTACTGCGGGGTCTCCGATCGCTCCGTTAACAAGAGGTAGCTGTTGTCGTTTGTCAGCGATATCGCAAACGCCGCCGCCGTAAGCACCGCAAACGCCGCCGCCCGCGCGCCGCGCTTTGGCAGGCGATCGACGATATAGGTGTTCCACAGCCGGATCAGCGGCACAAAACCGAGGATCATAAAACACGTGAGCGCAAGACCGTAGTATCGATACCCCTGCCCGCCGCAGTAGATGCCCGCGGCAGAAAGCACGCACATGCACCAGAGGTTCGCCTTTTCAATCGGACGCACCAAATCACGCTTACGCGTGGTGAAGTAGAGCACGCCGAGCACGATCAAAAGCCCGATCTGCGGGTTGCGGTAGAAGAACGCGAGCGTATCCTTGCCGATGGCAAGCAGCGTGTTGAAGAACACCGGCGCCTCGATATAGGAATATCCGAATATGTTGGCGTAGAAATAATAGTGAAAAAAGTCAGGCAGCGCGCCGTTTAAGGCAAAGTAGATCACCCACGGTACGCCGGCAAGGAGCATCGCGCCGACAAGCACGAGGCTGCCGACGATTCCGCGTTTCCAATGCCCGCCGATGATCTGCGCAAGGAGGATCATGCCCATCCAGGCCACGTAGAACGCGAGCAGGGTAAACTTATGGAACAGAATCCAGCCCGCGAGCAGGCCGTTGACGGCCAGCATGCCGAGCGGAACGCGCGCGGGATAAACCTGCTTAAAATAGCGCAGCGATTGGTAGAGCGAAAACGCGAACACCGGCATGCAAAGCTCCTCCACGCTGCCGCCATGCGCAAAGCTCATGCTTGCGAGGATCGCCACCGCAAGAAGCGGCAGCGCGGGCAAGATACCGCGCTCGAGATAGAGCGAGAGGATGCGATACGCCACATAGAGGAAGAGCGCGAACGCGAGCGTCTCCATAACATAGACGCCGATGTAGGACTGCTCCGATATCAGCGTGCACAGACCGTAGAGCAGGAAGGCGTTCGGCCCCTTTTGATCGTAGAGATCGACATAGGGTACGCGCCCGTGCATCATACCCTTGCCGATGGTGAAGTAGGTGTTCGCGTCCATCCAGTCGTTGAGCGGATAGAGGAAGGAGGACTTTGTGCAGACCAGCAAAAACAGCGCGGAGAGCAGCAGGCAAAGTGCAAACACGCTCCATCTTGTGCGGATCGTCGAATTGGGCCGCATGGCTCCTCCTTCCGGGCGCGAGCGCCCGTTGAGATACATACTTTTTTTGTTATGCTGCCTTATTATATCGATTCGCCAATGATTTGGCAACCGGACGCCCGAAGGGTTCACACGTCTTTCCCATGGCTTCGCCGCTCTTGTAACGAGAAAAGCGCCGCGCGTAACGCGCGGCGCTCAGTCCGTCAAAAGCGGGTTTTGACGGGATAAGCGTTCTTTGCCCGCATTCTCTCCCGCGCGGGCGGCAAAGAGCACGGGGAAACCATCCCCGTGGGGCGATCGGGCGCATCGGCAAAGCCGACGCAGCGGAACGTATCGTGGCCCCTCGCAGCCCGGGAATTATTCTGCACGCTAAAGCGCCGCACGTAACGCGCGGCGCTTTGTGTGCTTGCAATTTGCCGGCGGCCGCGTCAGTTGCTGCGCAGAACCTTGCCGGAACGGAGGCACCGCGTGCAAACATGCATCTTGGCCGGCCTGCCG
>CAYMSL010000019.1:15774-20431 GCA_964393095.1 uncultured Oscillospiraceae bacterium
GGATGTTTGGCGCCCAGCCACGCTTGGTCTTGCGGTTGGAGTGGCTGACCAGATTGCCGGACATGACACCCTTATTACAGACTTCGCAGTATTTCCCCATGCGAATCGTACACCTCCTTGTGAAAAATCGAACAGAACTATATTACCACGCGCGTTTCGCCGATGCAAGCCTTATTTTGCGGCAAAACCGCCGTTTTTCGGCCGGGTATGCGCGATGCGCCTAGAGCGTGAGGCCGGGAAAGCCGTTTTGGCGCAGCGCCTCGTAGAGCACGAGCGCCGCGGCGTTGCTGAGGTTCAGCGAGCGCAGGCCCGGCCGCATGGGGATGCGCACCGCGTCCTCCGAGCGGCGGTTCAGCAGCGCCGGCCCAAGCCCCGCCGTCTCCTTGCCAAAGACGAGGAAGTCCCCGTCCCGATAGCAAACGTCCGCATAGCTGCGCGCGGCGTGCGTGCTGAGCAGGAAAAACCGCGCCTCGGGGTACGCGCGCTCAACGTCCTCAAAGCGCTCGTAGGCCGCCACGTCCAGCTCGGGCCAATAGTCGAGCCCCGCGCGCCGCAGGTAACGATCCTCAAGCGAAAAGCCAAGCGGGCCGACCAGGTGCAGCTTTGCGCCCGTCACGGCGCAGGTGCGCGCGATGTTGCCCGTGTTCTGCGGAATCTCCGGTTCGACAAGCACGATATGAAACACGCCTTCCCCTCCCCGCTTACTTTACGATGCCGCATGTTCCATCGCTCTTCTCAAACTCCGCGCCGCCAAGCCCCGGCCGTTTGAGGCCGCGCTCCCCGCAATGCCCGCAGGTTATCGCCCGATAGCGTGTTTTGTTCGCCGCGTTCATCATGCGTGTTTCCTCCCGCAGGCCGCTTGCCTTGCGGTATGGGCGTTTTTTCCTAATTATGATTATACCACATTCCATTGACTTTTTTCTGTGCCTGCATCAGAATAAGATTCGTCCGGATGCGCCGCGCACGTGCGACGATTTTCAGAATTGTCCCGGGATCGTTCAGAACCGCGGCCCTTACCCGCGCATTCCGATTCTAAGCCCTGTGCGCCGCCGAAACGAGCCGAACCGCGCCGGGCGGTCGAAAACGGAGTCCGGCGGTTCCGGCACGCGGTGGGCGCGCGCTTGGTTGATCGATTTTTCCGTGCCCGCGGCGGCATGCGATCCGTTTGGGCACGCATACTCCAGGAGGTTTTTTTCATGGTTACAAAGGTACCCGTAGCGACGATAGAACTCGAACAGGGCGGCGTCATCAAGCTTGAGCTCTATCCCGAGGTCGCGCCGAATACCGTCGCGAATTTTATCCACCTCGCCAACGACGGCTTCTACGATAAGACGCTCTTCCACCGCGTCGTACGCGGCTTTGTCATACAGGGCGGCGATCCCACCGGCACCGGCCGCGGCGGCCCGGGCTATCGCATCAAGGGCGAGTTTACGAACAACGGCTTTAAAAACACGCTTTCTCACGAGCGCGGCGTTCTCAGCATGGCGCGCCAGGGCAACCCGGATAACCCGAGCGAGGCCTACGACACCGCGGGCAGCCAGTTTTTCATCCTGCACGCCGACGCGCCGTACCTCGATAAGGACTACGCGGCCTTCGGGCTCGTGATCGCGGGTATGGACGCAGTCGACGCCGTCGCCTGTACCGCCGTAGGCCCCGGCAGCCGGCCCTTCGCGGAGCAGCGGATCAAGCGCGTGCGCGTCGCTACGTTCGGCGTCGATTACGGCGAGCCGGCAAAGATTACCGACTAGCCGCACCCCATAACCTTTCTTCCTCTGTACCGGCAGTCCAAAAATTCTTGACAGTGCGCTCCGCCTCTGATAGGATATATAAGAATATTTATGTATCTTATCCGATAGGCGAGGTGGGCGTATGGCCGGAATCGAGGAACCGCTGTTGGAACTCTACCGCAATCTAAGGCTCCTGCATTACCGCAATCTCTTTGGCCACGTGCGCGAAAAGGCCGGTTCGCTGAGCGCGACCGCGGCGTTTTCGGCAGAGGTCATCTATCTGCTCGACCGTCCGACGGTCGGAGAATTCGCCGACTACCTCGGCATTTCCCAGCCCAACGCTTCCTATAAAGTCAACTCGCTTGTGAGCAAGGGATACCTTGTGCGCGAAAGCGGCGGCGACCGGCGCGAGGCGCATCTTTCCGTAACCGAAAAATTCACGGAGTATTACGGCCAGCGTCTGCCGGGCGTGCGCCGCGCGCTCGTTACCGCGCTGAAGTCCTTTTCCGCCGCCGAACGCGCGCTGCTTGTCCGGCTTTGCGGCCGGATCAACGCATGCCTCGCGGCGGAGCTTTAGCACGCACGATGGGGATTTGGGGGTAAACAATGGATCTGTTCGAAAAGTGCCGGCAGCAGACGGCTGTGCATGAGGTGCGCAAAGCCGGCGTCTATCCGTATTTTCACGCGCTTGAGTCGCGGCAGGACGTCGAGGTCGTCATGGAGGGCAAGCGCCGCATCATGCTCGGCTCAAACAACTACCTTGGCCTGACCATCCACCCGGAGGTCGTCGAGGCTGGCATACGCGCGTTGGAACGCTATGGCAGCGGCTGTTCCGGTTCCCGCTTCCTTAACGGCACGCTCACGATGCATCTCGAGCTTGAACATGAGCTTGCGCGCTTTTTAAATAAGGAAGCGGTCGTTACGTTCTCTACGGGCTTTCAATCCAACCTCGGCATCATCAGCGCGCTCGTCGGCCGCTGCGACTATGTCGTGTGCGACAAGGAGAACCATGCGAGCATCTACGACGGCTGCAGGCTTTCGCTCGGCACGATGCTGCGCTACCGCCACGCGGACATGGACGATCTGCGCCGCACGCTCGAAAAGATACCCGGCGGCGCGGGTATCCTCATCGTAACCGACGGCGTCTTCAGCATGGGCGGGGATATCGCGAAGCTGCCGGAGATCGTTTCGCTTGCAAAAGAGTTCGGCGCGCGCGTGATGGTGGACGACGCGCACGGCCTCGGCGTCGTCGGCCGCGGCGGCCGCGGCACGGCGGACGCCTTCGGCCTTGCCGATGAAGTGGATATCTATATGGGCACGTTCAGCAAGTCGCTCGCGAGCCTCGGCGGCTATATGGCCGCGAGCGCCGAGGTAGCGGATTATGTGCGCCACGCGTCAAGGCCGTTTATCTTCTCGGCTTCGATGACGCCCGCAAACTGCGCCTGCGCGCTGGCCGCGCTGCGTGTGCTCGAGCGTGAGCCGGAGCGCACGGACCGGCTTGCCGCGCTCTGCCGCTACGCGCAGGCGGGCTTTTCCGCGCGCAACATCCCGCATAAGTACACCGAGGTGCCGATCATACCGATCTATACGTACGATACCATGCGTACGCTTACCATCGCAAAGAAACTCTACGAAGCGGGCGTTTACGTCAACCCCGTTCTGCCGCCCGCGACGCCGGCAAGCGAATGCCTGCTGCGCACAAGCTACATGGCTACTTTGAGCGAAGCGCTGCTCGACGAAGCCATGGATATCATGGCGCGCGTGCTTGGGGAAGAAGCGCTATGAGCCGCGTCTGCATACTCACCGGCGGCAGCAGCGGCATCGGCCGGGCCGCGGCGACGCTGCTCTCGCAGGAGGGCTACACGGTCTACGAACTAAGCCGCAGCGGGGCGGACTTTGGCGCCGTGCGGCATATAACGGCGGACGTCACCGACCCGGAGCAGGTGCGCTCCGCGATCGAACGCGTCGCGGCGGAGGAAAGAACAATCGACCTGCTCGTCAACAACGCGGGCTTCGGCATCTCGGGCGCGGCGGAGTTTACCGATCCCGCAGAGGCGCACGCACAGCTCGACGTATGTTTCTTCGGCGCGCTACACTGCATACAGGCGGCGCTGCCGTATCTCAGGCGGTGCGGCGGCCGCATTATCAACGTCAGCTCGGTGGCCGGGACGATCGCCATCCCGTTTCAGGCGTTTTACTCCGCGTCCAAGGCCGCGATCAATTCCCTGACGCTTGCGTTGCGTAACGAGTTGAGTCCTTTTGGGGTAGGCGTGTGCGCGGTGCTGCCCGGCGATACCCGCACCGGCTTTACCGCCGTGCGCAGAAAGAGCGAAGCGGGCGCGGATATCTACGGCGATTCGCTGCGGCGCGCGGTGGCCACCATGGAACGCGACGAGCAAAACGGCGTTCCGCCTTCGCACGTCGCCGGCGTGATCCTCCGCGCCGCAAAGGCACGACATTTGCGCGCGTTCTACGTCGTTGGTCTTCCCTACCGGCTGCTCACGCTTCTTTATAAGCTCCTGCCCGCTACGCTCGGCAACGCGATCGTCGGCATGATCTACCGCTGACTTGGTTTTTAAAAGAAAAGCGGAAATCATTCTCCTTCGCCGCAAACGTGTTGACACAAATACAATAAAAACCCCTAAACTATTGGAAAATCCAATACGTTAGGGGTTACTTTTTTGGAGGCGCCACCCGGAATCGAACCGGGGATGAAGGTTTTGCAGACCTCTGCCTTACCGCTTGGCTATGGCGCCATCACAAACATTTCGGGGCTACGCACAAAATCAGACGATCCGCTTTGCGCCGCGCGGCCAAGGAGAATCGTCCATTCCGGGCGGGGCAGGAAGATGTCCGGCCCGGAATGGAGCGGGAAACGGGGCTCGAACCCGCCACCTCAGCCTTGGCAAGGCTGCGCTCTACCAAATGAG
>CAYMSL010000020.1:0-9933 GCA_964393095.1 uncultured Oscillospiraceae bacterium
TCAGGATCCCATGTCCTCGCTCAATCCCGTGTATCGCGTGGGGGATCAGATCGTGGAGAACATCCGCCAGCATGAGCGCGTCTCGAAGAAGGAAGCCATGGAGCGCGCCGTCAACATGCTCAAAACCCTCTCCATTCCGCTCGCCGAGCAGCGTGTGCGCGACTATCCGCACCAGTTTTCGGGCGGCATGAAGCAGCGCGTGATGATTGCGCTCGGCCTGATTTGCAACCCCGAGCTTCTCATCGCCGATGAGCCGACCACGGCGCTCGATGTGACGATACAGGCGCAGATACTCGAGCTCATGCAGGACATCCAAAAGAAGTTCGGCTTTACCATCATCATCATCACGCACAACATGGGCATCGTCGCCGATATGGCGGACGACATCGCCGTGATGTACATGGGCAAGATCGTGGAGTTCGGCACGAAGGAGGATATCTTCCTCAACCCGACGCACCCCTACACCAAGGCGCTGCTCAAGTCCGTGCCGGTGCTGGGCAACGGCGGGGCCGATCGGCTCGAACCCATCCGCGGCAATACGCCCGACCCGTCCGAAATGCCCGAGGGCTGCGCGTTCGCGCCGCGGTGCGACTACGCGATGGAATGCTGCACAATGGCGCCGCACAACGAGGACATCGGCGGCGGGCATATGGTGCGCTGCTGGCTGTGCAAAGGAGGCGAGAGGCATGATTAACACGACGCAAGCGGCCGCTCCGGCCGCCACGGAAGCGCTGCTCACCCTGCGCAACGTTAAAAAATACTATCCCGTACAGGCGGGTTTCTTCAGTAAGCCGGCGGGCTGCATCCGCGCGGTGGACGATGTAAGCCTCTACGTCAAGCGCGGCGAGACGCTGGGGCTTGTGGGCGAAAGCGGCTGCGGCAAGACGACGCTCGGCAAGTGCATCGTACGCTTGCAAACGCCGACCGAAGGCGAGCTGTGCTATCGCTTTGGCGAGACGGAGCGCGACCTGCTGCAGTTGAGCAAGCGCGAGAGCTTCGAGGCGCGCAAGAAGATCCAAATGGTCTTTCAGGATCCGTACTCGTCGCTCAACCCCGTTAAGAACATTCTCACGGCCTTCGACGAGCCGCTGCGCATCCACGGCTGGACGGATCCGGCCGAGCGCAGAGAGCGCACGGCGAATCTGCTTCGGCAGGTCAACCTGCTGCCGGATCACATGAACCGCTATCCGCACGAGTTCTCCGGCGGGCAGCGCCAGCGCATTTGCATCGCGCGCGCGCTGTGCGTCGAGCCCGAACTCGTGGTGTGCGACGAGCCGGTTTCGGCTTTGGACGTGTCCATTCAGGCGCAGGTGCTCAACCTGATGAAGGACCTGCAGCGCGAGCTCAAGCTCACGTACGTGTTCATCGCGCACGATCTCTCGGTCGTGGAGTATATGAGCGATCGCATCGCCGTGATGTACCTTGGCAAGCTCGTGGAGCTCGCCCCCTCGAAAAAGCTCTATTATCACTATGAGCACCCCTATACCGAGGCGCTGCTCTCGGCGGTGCCGATTCCGAAGATCGGGGAAAAGCGCGAGCGCATCGTGCTCTCGGGCGACGTGCCTTCGCCGGCCAACCCGCCCTCGGGCTGCCGCTTCCACACCCGCTGCCGCAAGGCGATGGATGTGTGCAGGGAGTGCATACCCGAGCTTAAACCCATGCCGGACGATCCCGAGCACTTTGTGGCCTGCCACCTTGTGCATACGCCGTGATGATGGCGCACGCAAGGGAGGCGACGCCACGGCGCTACGACTTTGTTGTGGCGGGCGGCGGGCTTTCGGGCGTCTGCGCGGCCATTGCCGCCGCGCGGCACGGCCTGAAAACCGCGCTTGTGCACAACCGCCCCGTGCTTGGCGGCAACGCCGGCAGCGAGGTGCGCATGCATGTCTGCGGCGCGGCGGGCGTCTACTGTACGCGGCCGAACGCACGCGAGACCGGCATCATCGAGGAACTGCTGCTTGAGAACAAGCGCCGAAACCCCTATCACAGTTTCTCGATACTCGATACCGTGCTCTGGGAAAAGACGCGTTTTCAGGAGAACCTGGACCTCTATCTGAACTGCCATATCGACGGGCTGGAGATGGAGGGCGGGCGGATTCGTTCCGTGCGGGCCGTGCAGCTTACCACCGAAAAAGCGTATCGTTTCGAAGCGCCGCTGTTTGCGGACACCACGGGGGACGCGTTTCTTGCGCATCTTGCCGGGGCGCGCACGTTCACGGGCACCGAGGGGCGCGGCGTATTCGGCGAGCCGCACGCGCCCGGAGAGTCTGGCCCGCAGACGATGGGCAGTTCGCTCCTCTTTACCGCGGTGGATCGCGGGGAAACCGTTCCCTTTACGGCCCCGCCGTGGGCCCATCGCTTTACGGAGGAAGCGCTTTCCGGCCGCGTGCACAGCGACGTCTCCTCGGGCTACTGGTGGATTGAGCTTGGCGGCCTGCAGGACACAACGGCCGACTACGAGGATATTCGCGACGAACTTCTAAGCGTGCTCTACGGCGTTTGGGATCACATCAAAAACGGCGGCGACCACGGCGCGGAGCGCTACGCGCTCGACTGGGTGCAGTTTTTGCCCGGCAAGCGGGAGAGCCGGCGCGTTTGCGGCGACTACGTCCTCGTCGAACAGGATTTGCTCGAGGGGCGGCGTTTTGAGGATGCCGTCTCCTACGGCGGCTGGCCAATCGACGTACACCCCTCGCCCGGCATATTGGGCGGCGCGCTTTCGGCGGCCAACCGTTTCATCGACCTCGAAGACGTCTATACGATTCCCTACCGCTGCCTCTACGCGGCGGATGTGGAAAACCTGATGGTCGGCGGCCGCGCGATCAGCGCTTCGCACCTTGCGTTTGCCTCCACGCGCGTGATGGGTACGACGGCCGTGATCGGTCAGGCGATCGGCACGGCGGCGGCCCTGCAGCGCCGCTATGATCTTACGCCCCGGGAACTCTATCAAAAGGGCCATATTCCCGAACTGCAGCAGATGCTGCTGCGCGACGATTGCTATCTGCCGGGCGTGGCGAATCAGGACGAGGCCGACCTTGCGCGGCGCGCCGCGGTGCGGGCGAGCTCCCATCTTGCGGGGTACCCGCCCGAAAACCTGCTCAGCGGCGTTGCGCGGCCCGAAGGGACAAAAAGCAACCTCTGGCGCGCGGCGCCGGGGGAGAAGACGCCCTTTGTGGAGTTAAGCTGGCATGAGCCGGTCGATGTTCGCGAGGCGATCCTCCGCTTCGATTCGGATCTCTGCCACGACCTCACCATCTCGATCGACCGGAGCGTGATCGACGGCTGGCGCAACGTGCCGCCGCCCGGGCTTGTGCGTTCATACCGCGTCGAACTGTTCCTTGCGGGGGCGCTTGTGGATACGCGCACCGTCGAGGAGAGCTGCATCCGCTGCGCGAAGGTGCGCTATGCCGCGCCGGTGCGGGCGGATAGATTGCGGCTAACGCTGCTGTCCACCTACGGCTCGGAGGGGTGCGGCATGTTTGAAATCCGCGTTTACGGTTAAAAGAAGAGCAACGGAAGGCATTTTACGTGAAGACGATTCTCTGCTACGGCGATTCAAACACCTATGGCTACGACGCGCGTACCGGCGGACGCTTCCCCTGGGAAATCCGCTTTCCCGGCGTGCTGCAAAGCGAGCTGGGCCCGGCGTTTCGTGTGTTGGAAGAGGGGCTTGGCGGCAGGACGACCTGCCTCGACGACGCGTATTTTGAGGGCCGCAACGGCCTGACCTACCTCAAACCCTGTTTGGCCTCCCACGCGCCGCTCTCGCTCGCGATCGTAATGCTCGGCACGAACGACGTTAAGGAGCGCTTTGGCTTGGACGCTTTCTGCATCGGCATGGGTGTTAAGCGCCTGCTCGAGGCGATTCAAAACCCGCTCATGCACAACGCGGAGGCAATGCCGCAAATACTCGTCGTCGCGCCGGCGCCGGTAGTGCGGCCGCCGGAGGGCGGGCTCTGCGAGGGCTTTGGGGAGCATTCCATCGCGGTCTCGCACGCGCTCGCGCGGGAATACCGCCTTGTGGCGCAGCAGTACGGCTGTCAGTTTTTCGACGCGGGTACGGTTGCGGAAACGGACGTCGACGGCGTACACCTGAGCGCCCGCTCGCACGAGGCGCTCGGCTGGGCGCTCGCGCGCGAGGTGCGGCGCCTCCTCGCCTAGCGGGGTCCTTCTTTAGTCGAGCGCAAGGAGCGTCGCCACGGTCTTGTACTGGCCGTCCTCACGGTACCAGTGGCAGCAGAGAGCCTGGTTCGGGCCGTAGGCAATGGCGCTCGGCTGGCCAAAGTGCAGGTGGGAGAAGATTTCGCTCATGTTCCGATCCGCCGCCTGCGGCGCGTTCGGGGCCCAGAGCAGGCAGGAATCCAGGATCTCCCAGCCGTGTTCGCAGTTGACGATATAGGCGTATACGCCGGGCCGCTCGGTATCCCGCCGCACGGCGTGGAGCGCAAGCAGCTTTTCTCCGCCGATGGCGCATACGCTCGAGGCCTGCCCGCGCACGCCGGTGCCGCGGGGCGCGGAGAAGGTGCGGCCGTCGTCGAGCGAGACGGTGTAGTGGTTTTCGAGCCGCTCGCCGCTGACAAGATCCTCGTTCCAGCCGATGCACACGAGCTTGCCCGATTCGAGCTGGCAAAGCCGCTGCTCGTAGCAGGTCACCGTGTCGTTCGGAAAGGCCATGCAGACGGCCTCGTCCGACCAGGTTTCGCCCTGATCGTCCGAGCGCAGCAAACGGCCGCAGTTGCGTCCGCTGTGCTTGCCGTTCCAATCAGCAAAGCCCGTGATGGGCGTGACCCAGGTGCCGCTTCCAAGCTCGTACAGAGGCGATGAAACCTCCACGTGCGGCCCCCAGGCGCAGTCGATGAGCTTCCACGGCGACCAGGAGGCCCCGTCGTCCCGGGAAAGGCTCAGGAAGATGCGATCGTCGAGCAGCCCGCCGTTTTCCGGGTTGCCGAGCGGCAGGGAAGGGTCGCTGCGGTCAAAGGCGTTGCCAAGCGCGGCCAGCCTCCCGTCTTTGAGGCGGGTTACCTTGCAGGATTCGCTGTGCGCCTTAAGCCCCTGATTTTGGGAAAACAGAGGCTGCGGCGGCGAAAACGTGGCGCCGCCATCCCGGCTCAGGGAAAGGTGCGTGGCCGCGTCCACGCTCTCGAACGCCTCGCCGAGCACATGCGCTGCAAGTACGCTGCCATCCCTAAGCGCGCAGAGGTAGGGAAATGTGCTTTGCCTGCTGCACAGCTGCGGCAGGGGGTTTTCATAGATCGCGGAACGGCGAAGAATACGCATATGGCATGCCTCCGGGGTCAAGCCCCAAGTATAATGAGAATTGCAATGAGAGCAGTATAGCGTGCGGGGACGGTGCGCGTCAACCGCCGCGGAGGCGTTTGCAAAGGGGCGGCAGGCACGCCGGCCGACTGGAAATTTCGTGCAATAACTGAAACGCGCTTACCGAAAACCCGCCGCGCACGCAAGAAACGCGAGGGAAGCAAAGGTTGACAAGCAAAAAGAATTTCGGTATACTGACCACAGCCTTAGCATGAAAAGCGTATTAGTCAGCCCGCATTATTCCGGATTTGTCAACACCTTTAATTGAAAGAAAACAGAAGCGATACGATCGGTTTTGCAGATGATGTTGCCCAAATAGAGCGCTTCTTTTCTCTACGGATTCAAGGCCTACGCGGTCATTGAATAAACAGCAAAACAAGGAGGAAACCACATGAAAAAGCGTATCTTGCCGTTGCTGATGTGCGTGATCATGCTCGCAGCCGCCCTGGTTGGCTGCACATCGACACAGAAGCCGACTACCGAGAAGCCGTCGATCCAGGAGCCCGCCGTTACCGAGGCTCCCGCGGTAGAGGAGGAGCCCGCTGCCGAAGGCTTCGGCCCCGACATGCTGCTTCTGCCCACCATGGAGAACATGGGCGACAAGTTCCCCGGTTCGTGGGACAACTACGGTCTCATCGGCCGTATGATGCTCTTCTCCCGCGTGCTGCGCCTCAACGACAAGCTGCAGCCCGTCTACGGCGATCTGGCTGATAGCTGGACGGTGTCCGATGACGGCCTCCACTATGAGTTTGTCCTGAAAGAGGGCGTCAAGTGGCACGATGGCGAGGCCTTCACGCCGAACGATGTTGCGATTTCGATCCTCACCGCGCTCAAGTGCAGCCAGGTCAACGCCGTTATGAAGGGCGCGCTCTCCAAGATCAAGGGCGCCGATGAGTACAAAGCCGACGATACCAAGATGCCGAAGGACGGCATCGAGGGCATCACGGTTGACGGCAACAAGCTTATCATCGACATGGCCACGGCCTCCGGCACGTTCCTTCTGACGATGGGCCAGTTCAACATCTTCCCGGCCCACATCATTGGCGAATATGACCTCGAGACCATCAAGAGCATGAACACCTCGTCGTTCTATGATATGCCGATCGGAACCGGTCCCTACAAGGTAACGGAGTTTGTCCCGAACGACTATGCCGTGTTCGAGTACTTCGAAGATTACTTCGGCTATACCGGGGATGAAGTACCGTCCATCAAGAAGGTCAAGATGCAGCAGATGACGCAGGCCGACTACGCGGTCAACGCGCTGTCCGACAACATCGACTTCTTCCACATCAACGACCTCGGCACCGCGCTTGCGGCGCTTGAGAACCCGCACTATGAGGCGTTCTACACGGACATCTACTTTGTGCGTTACTTCCACTGGAACGCGCAGGCCGCGAACGATCCGCTCTCCGACATCCGCGTGCGCCGCGCGATCGTCAAGGCCGTCGATCGTCAGGCCCTGATCGACAACCTCATGCCGAACCAGGCGACGGTGACGAACTCCAAGGTCCCCGCGTCGTTCGAGTACTACAATCCGGACGTGTATGACCTCAGCTACGATCCGACGGCGGCCAAGGCCCTGCTCGACGAGGCCAAGTACGACTACAACGCCGAGATCAAGCTGGTCTGCTACTATGCCGACCAGGGCAGCGCGGACTTCATGGACGCCGTCTGCGCCTACCTCAACGAAGTTGGCATCAAGGCCTCCTGGAGGCTGCTGACCGGCGACATCACGGCCCAGCTGTGGAACGAGCCGGATTACAACCTCGCGTATGCCGGCCTCTCCGCCATGGCGGTTGAGGAAGCGTACAACATCTACGAGAGCGCGACGCTGGCTGCCGGCGTGCAGAAGAACGTTCTGCCGAAGGGCTACACCGGTATGGACGAGCTGATCCACGAACTGTGGACCTGCGTCGACCCCGCCCGCCGCATCGAGATCCTCAAGCAGATGCAGAGTGTCGAGTCCGAGGAAGCGCTGTGGTTCCTGCCGATGTTCGCGCTGCGCAACATCCAGGTCATCAACACCGCCCGCGTTAACCTGCCGGACGAGCTGGTGCTCTCCAACGAGTGGTCCAACTACGAGCGTTACCTCAACAAGTGGACCATCAACGCCGGCGAATAAGCAAGCCGCACATGCGCGTTCTGCGCGTAAATGGGCAGCCATAGCCGCGCAAACTGCAAAGCAACAAAAACCGCCCCGGAAGTACGTTCCGGGGCGGTTTGCTTTGGCCCGCGCCTGCGGGAAAGCCTCTGCGACGTCCATGATGAAGACTGCGCGCTGCAAAGCGGCAATGAAAAAGCGGCCGATGGAAATCAGCCGCCGGGTCGTTTGAAATGGGACAAACAAAACGCGCTTCAGCCGTTTGTGACGGGGCAGGCGCGGCCGTTGAGCTCTTCGCCCACCGCGCCGCCGGGATGGATCAGGGCAAACTGCTCGTCGCGGAACCCCGTCGCTTCGATGAGCGCCGTTTGCAGCGCGTCGAAGAGCACGGACATCACGGTAAAGCTCGTCGTACCCTGATGGTTGTAGCGGTCGACCTCGCGCGTCACCGCGATGGGCAGCACGATATCCGCGCCCTCGGCCAGCGGCGAGGAAAGGTTTTCGGTTACGGCGATGACGGTGACTCCCTTTTCCCTGCAAATTTTCAAAATGGGCAGCAGCTCCGCCGTCTTGCCGCCGCGCGAAGCCAGCAGCATCACGTCGCCCTTTTGCAGATAGCCCGTCGCGCCATGGACGGCCTCCGCGGGCGAGATGAAGCGCGCGGGCCGCTCGATGCAGCACATCAAATGCGCAAAGTGCTGGCAGACAATACCGGAATGGCCGCAGGCGCTCGACGCGATGCGCGGCGCGTCTTTGAGCGCCGTTACCGCCGAAAGGAATGCATCCCTCGGAATGACGGCGGCGGCGCGCGCGACGGCGTCAGCCTCGATTTGATAGGCCGCAACGGCCGCTTCCCATGCAGAATCCAACATTGCTATACCTCCGCTGTTTCATGGCGTATCGATCGATCCCCGGCGTTTCGCCGTAAAGCGCGATTGCCGCACGGTGTGCGCCGCGCCGCGGGCCGCTCGCCGCCCTTAGCCAGTATAGTGATTTTCCGCCCAGAAATCAAGTCGCAGACCGGCCATATTGCAAAAGACGGGACGTAAACGCGATCATGGCGGACATCCGCGGGGAAAACGGATCGGAAGCGCCCGGTGTTTTCGCTTGATCAAACCGTATCGGCTCTGTTGCCGTGCCGATCGTTGTGCTATACTGAATTTATTATAGCCTTCCATATTCGGCCGTGCGCGTACAGCCCGCAAGCTGACGCCGGCGATTTTCTGCGAGGTATTTTATGAGGACAATCATCCCACTAAACGACGGCTGGCTCTACCTACCTAAGCAAGCCGACGGCTGTGAACGCCCGGATTTTGACGAAAGCGGCTTCACCGCCGTGCGGCTGCCGCACACAAACCGCGAGCTGCCGTACAACAACTTCGACGAGCGGGAAAGCCAGTTTATCTCCTGCTACCGCAGGCACTTTACCGCCGACGTTGCGCCGGGCGGCAGGCTCTTTCTCCACTTCGAGGGCGTGATGGCTTTCGCAACCGTCTATCTCAACGGCGCATTCGTGTGCGAGCACGCGGGCGGCTACACGCCGTTTTGCTGCGAGCTGAGCGGGCGTGTGCAAGCGGGCGACAACGTGCTTTGCGTCGTGGTGGACGCCACCGAGCGGCCGGACATCCCGCCGTTTGGCTCCGTCATCGACTATCTCACCTACGGCGGCATCTACCGCGAGGTTTGGCTCGAAGAGACGGGGCCGGCCTATGTAAGGAGCTTCCGCGCAAGCGGCGTACCCGCATTGGATGGCTGGCGGCTCACGCTCGAGGGGACGATCGACGGAGCGGGCAGCGCCGGGACGTATACGCTGCGCTGCGCACTCTCGGGCGCGCAGGGGATGATTGCAAGGCACGAGTTCGCGCTTGCATGCGAAGACGGTAACGAGCAGCGCTTCTCCTGCGCGTTCGACGCAGGAAACGTGCTGCCGTGGAGCCTCGACGTCCCCGTGCTCTACACGTTGACGCTCACGCTGATGCAAGGCTCCCGGACAGTGGACGAGACGGATACGCGCGTGGGCTTTCGCACGGCGCGTTTTGAAGCGGACGGTTTCTACCTCAACGGCAAAAAGCTCAAGCTGCGCGGACTCAACCGGCACCAAAGCTATCCCTACGTCGGCTGCGCCATGCCGAAAAGCGCGCAGCGGCGCGACGCGGAGCTGCTCAAGCGCGAACTTGGCGTCAACATGGTGCGCACGTCGCACTACCCGCAGTCGAGGCACTTTCTCGACCGCTGCGACGAGCTCGGCCTGCTCGTGTTTGAGGAGATACCGGGCTGGCAGCACATCGGCGGCGAAGAATGGAAAGCGGTCGCCCTTAAAAACGTCGAGGAGATGATCACGCGGGACTGGAACCATCCGTCGATCGTGATCTGGGGTGTGCGCATCAACGAATCAGCGGACGACGACGCGTTCTACACGGCGACGAACGCGCTCGCGCACCGGCTGGACCCTTCGCGCCAGACGGGCGGCGTGCGTAACTTTGAGCACAGCCGCCTCCTTGAGGATGTCTATACCT
>CAYMSL010000020.1:9943-13547 GCA_964393095.1 uncultured Oscillospiraceae bacterium
ACAACGACTTCGTGCACCGCGGCGACAACGAGGGCGTCTACCCGCCCGGGCGGGCGACCAAAAGGCACACGCCGTTTCTCATCACCGAGCACAATGGGCATATGTTTCCGGCGCGCCGGCTCGACGGCGAGGAACTCTGCACCGAACACGCGCTTCGGCACCTAAACGTGCTCGACGCGGCCTATGGCACGCGCGGGATAGCCGGCGCAATCGGCTGGTGCATGGCCGACTATAACACGCATAAGGAGTTTGGCAGCGGAGATCGCATCTGCTATCACGGCGTGCTCGACATGTTCCGCCTGCCCAAAACGGCTGCCGCGGCCTACGCTTCGCAGCAGGACGGGCGCGCGGTCATGGAGGTCGCGTCCTCGATGAACCGCGGCGCGCGCGAGGGTTCGCGGCTCGAGCGCCTGTATATCTTTACAAACTGCGACTTTGTTCGAATGTACCGTAACGGCGAGCGCGTCGGCGACCATTATCCCGACCGCGCGCGCTTTGGGCACCTGCCGCATCCGCCCGTGGTGATCACGGACTTCGTCGGCGATTTGCTCGAGCGCCACGAGGGGATGCGCCCGCGCGACGCGGCGCGCGTCAAGCGCGTGTTCGAGGCGGTCGTGCGCTACGGCGACAAGTCGCTGCCGTTTCGCTACCGGCTGCTTATGGGTTACGCCATGCTCAAGCGCCGCATGTCCTATGAGGACGCCGTGCGGCTGTTTGGCCGCTATGTGGCCGGCTGGGGCGGCGAGGCGGTGGAGTATGCGTTTGAAGGATATATCGGCGGCAAGCGCGTGATCGCCGCCAGAAAAGGCGCGGCGAGCTCGGAGCGGCTGCTTGCTGTGCCCGACGCATTGTCGCTGTGCGAGGCGGAAACCTACGACGTCTGCCGCGTGGTGCTGCGGCATCTGGACACGCTGGGCAATGAAATGACGCTTTCGAACGAGATCGTCCGCCTCGGCGTCACAGGCGCGGGCGAGATCATCGGGCCTAAGACGCTCTCGCTCACGGGCGGCTCCGCGGCCTTCTGGGTCAAATCCGCCGGTGAAGGCGAGATCGCGATCACCGTTTCCTCGGATCGCTTCGGCGAGCAGCGGCTTGTGCTGCCCGTCACAACGGAGCGGACGGGGGGCGCGGCGCAGAAAACGCCGGGAGGTACGGCATGAACAGCATTCAGCAGCTTCGTTATGCGGTGGAGGTGGAGCGGACCGGTTCGATCAGCAGAGCCGCCGAAAACCTTCACATGCACCAGCCATATCTGAGCAAGGCGATCCGCGAATTGGAGGACGACCTTGGAATCGTGGTCTTCACCCGTACGGCCAAGGGCGTCGTGCCGACGGAGAAGGGCAGGCAGCTGCTCGACTACGCGCGCGGCATCCTTGAGCAGGTCGCCGAGATGGAGGCGCTCTGCAAGCCCGCCGTGGAACACAGGCCGCGCTTTGACCTCTGCGCGCCGCGCGCAAGCTACGTTTCATACGCCTTTTCGTCGTTCGTCGAAGCGCTGGGGCCAAAGAGCGACATGCTCGTCAACTATCGCGAAACAAGCTCGATGCGCGCCATCCGCTACGTGGCGGGCGGCATACACAACCTTGCCGTCGTGCGCTACCAGACGCTCTACGAAACCTACTTTCTAAACTTCCTTGCCGAGCGTTCGCTTCGATACGAGCCGGTGCTGGATTTTACCTATCTTGCGCTGATGAGCGAGAGCCACCCGCTCGCGCGCGCGCAAGCGCTTCATCGCGCCGAACTTGCGGAATATACCGAGATCGTCCATGGCGATCCCTACGTTCCGCCGCTGCCGGTGGCGGAGGCGCGCCGGCTTGCGCAGGAAAACGAGAAAAAGAGTGCGATCACCATCCACGAGCGCGGCAGCCAGTTTGAACTGCTCAGCCGCGTGCCGACGACCTACATGTGGACGTCTCCCGTGCCGAAGGAGACGCTCGAGCGCTTCCGGCTCGTGCAGAAACCCTGCGCCGAAGCGCAGCAGACCTGCCGCGACGTCCTCGTAACACGCGCAGGTTATCGATATTCCAAGGAGGATCAACTCTTCCTCAGCCTCCTGAAAGAGTCGGTTATAATGGTTTTAGAGCCACAGTAGACCCAGAACCCGGCAATCGAATAGATATCGGCATATCGATAATATTATATCGGTATGCCGTTTTGCTGTCTTCTGGAATATTCCCGCATGGGGTATGCTAAGCATGCAGGATCTCTACGCGGCAAAGCCGCCCGGCCTCCGAAACGGAGTGGGGACGGCGCGTTTGCGGCGTAAGAACCGCTGAACATGGCGATTGTGCGACAACAGGCAGGAGGTATGCATATATGAACAACGAAACGATTCGTGAACCCATCGACAGCGTCGAGCGGCTCGAGCAGGCGATCGGGCGCTTGCGCGGGGCGCAGCGGGCGTTTGCGGCCTATACGCAGGAACAGGTGGACGCAATCTTCCTTGCGGCCGCGACGGCCGCAAACAAGGCGCGCGTGCCGCTTGCCAAGCTCGCCGTCGACGAGACCGGCATGGGCGTGATGGAGGACAAGGTCATCAAGAACCATTTCGCCTCGGAATACATCTACAACGCTTATCGCAGCGCCAAAACCTGCGGCGTGATCGAGGAGGACGCGGCCTACGGCTTGCGCCGTATCGCGGAGCCGGTCGGTGTGATCGCCGCCGTCATCCCGACGACGAACCCGACCTCCACCGCGATATTTAAGACGCTGCTCGCGCTCAAGACGCGCAACGCCATCCTCATCAGCCCCCATCCGCGCGCCAAGCGCTCCACCATCGCGGCGGCCAAGATCGTGCTCGATGCGGCGGTCGCGGCGGGCGCGCCCGAGGGCATTATCGACTGGGTCGATTCGCCGAGCCTCGAGCTAACCGACCTTGCCATGCGCGAGTCCGACCTGATCCTCGCCACCGGCGGGCCCGGCATGGTGAAGGCGGCGTACAGCAGCGGCAAGCCTTCCGTCGGCGTGGGTTCCGGCAATACGCCCGCCATCATCGACGACTCGGCGGACGTGCTGCTTTCCGTCAACTCCATCATCCACAGCAAGACGTTCGACAACGGCATGATCTGCGCCTCGGAGCAGAGCGTGATCGTGCTCGACGGCGTCTACGAGCGCGTCAGGGCGGAATTTGCGGCCCGCGGCTGTTACTTCCTCGATCCCGGGGAAACCGAGCGGGTGCGCAAGACCATACTCATCAACGGCGCGCTCAACGCTAAGATCGTTGGCCAGCGTGCGGAGACCATCGCGCGCCTTGCGGGCATTGACGTGCCGCCGGAAACGAAGATTCTCATCGGCGAGGTCGAGAGCGTCGAGCTTTCCGAGGAGTTTGCGCACGAAAAGCTCTCGCCCGTGCTGGCGATGTACCGCGCAAAGACCTTCGACGAGGCGCTCGAAAAGGCCGAGCGGCTCATCATGGATGGCGGCTACGGCCACACCGCGAGCATCTATCTCAACGAGCGCGCGGCAAAAGAGCGGCTCGAGCGCTTTGAACTGCGCATGAAGACCTGCCGCATCCTCGTCAACGCGCCCTCGTCGCACGGCGCGATCGGCGATCTTTACAACTTCAAGCTCGCGCCGTCGCTTACGCTCGGCTGCGGCAGTTGGG
>CAYMSL010000020.1:13557-14431 GCA_964393095.1 uncultured Oscillospiraceae bacterium
CGGCAACTCCGTCTCGGAAAACGTCGGGGTCAAGCACCTGCTCAACATTAAGACCGTCGCCGAAAGGAGAGAAAATATGCTTTGGTTCCGGGCGCCGCAGAAGGTATACTTTAAGAAAGGCTCCCTGCCCGTCGCGCTCGACGAGCTGAAAACCGTCATGGGCAAAAAGCGCGCCTTCATTGTGACCGATACCTTCCTCTATGAAAACGGGTATACAAAGCCCGTCGCCGACAAGCTCAACGAGATGGGTATCGCGCACGAGACGTTCTTCAACGTCGCACCCGACCCGACGCTTGCCTGCGCGCGCGAGGGCGCAAAGCAAATGGCCGCGTTCAAACCGGATGTGATCATCGCGCTTGGCGGCGGCTCCGCCATGGACGCGGGCAAGATCATGTGGGTGCTATACGAGCATCCCGAGGCAAACTTTATGGACATGGCGATGCGCTTTTCCGACATTCGCAAGCGCGTCTACACCTTCCCGAAGCTCGGGGAAAAGGCGTATTTTATCGCGATTCCCACCTCGGCTGGCACGGGTAGCGAGGTCACTCCGTTTGCGGTCATCACCGACGAGAGCACCGGCATCAAGTATCCGCTTGCCGATTACGAGCTCATGCCGAACATGGCGATTGTCGACGCTGATCTGATGATGAACGCGCCGAAGGGTCTGACCGCCGCAAGCGGCATCGACGCCGTGACCCACGCGCTCGAGGCCTATGCCTCGATGCTGGCGACCGATTATACCGACGGACTCGCCCTGCGCTCGCTGCAAATGGTGTTTTCCTACCTGCCGCGCGCCTATGAAGACGGTGCGCACGATCCCGTTGCGCGTGAGAAGATGGGCAACGCCGCAACACTCGCGGGCATGGCGTTTGCC
>CAYMSL010000020.1:14441-19637 GCA_964393095.1 uncultured Oscillospiraceae bacterium
GTTCCTCGGCGTGTGCCACAGCATGGCGCATAAGCTCGGCGCCTTCCACCACCTGCCGCACGGTGTGGCCAACGCCCTGATGATCTGCGAGGTGCTGCGCTTCAACGCCGCCGAGGTGCCGACCAAGATGGGTACCTTCCCGCAGTACGACCACCCGCACACGCTCGCAAGATATGCCGAGGTGGCGGATGCGCTCGGCATCGCGGGGGAAAGCGACGAAGAGAAACTCCAGGGGCTCATCGCGGCCATCGAAGGCTTGAAAGAGCGCATCGGCATCAAGCGCACGATTCGCGACTACGGCATCGAGGAGCAGGCGTTTCTCGAGCGGCTTGACGAGATGGTCGAGCAGGCGTTTGACGACCAGTGCACGGGCGCAAATCCGCGTTACCCGCTGCTTTCGGAGATCAGGCAGATGTATCTCAACGCTTACTACGGCACAAGCGTGGCCGTTTGAAGAAAGGGAGAGCGTAGAATATGAATCTCGATCATGTGATTGCGGTACGCGCCCACAAGAAGGTCTGCCGCGACGGCGAGCGGGTCATCAAGGTGTTCGACGAGACGTTTCAAAAGGCGGACGTATTCAACGAGGCGCTCAACCACGCGCGCGTGGAAGGTACGCAGCTTAACGTGCCGAAGCTCTACGAGGTCGGCATGTATGAGGGCAAGTGGTACATCGTCATGGAGTATATCCCAGGCAAGACGCTGGCGCAGCTCATCGAGGAACAGCCCGGGCACTTTGGCGAGCATCTTGAGCGCCTCGTCGATTTGCAGATGACGGTGCACCGCCAGCTTTCGCCGCTGCTGCCGCGCCTGCGGGATAAGATGGAGCGCAAGATCAGCCTGGCCGAGCTGGACCCAACCACGCGTTACGACCTCTATACGCGCCTTGCGTCTATGCCGCGCCACAACAAGCTCTGCCATGGCGACTTCAACCCGACGAACGTCATCATTCGCGACGACGGCACGCCGTTTATCATCGACTGGTCGCATGCCACGCAGGGCAACGCTTCGGCGGACGCGGCGCGCACCTTCCTGCTCTTTTCGCTTGCGGGCGAGCAGGAGAGAGCCGAGCGCTACCTGAACCTCTTCTGCGAAAAGAGCGCGACCCAGCTTCCCTACGTGCAGAAGTGGATTCCCATCGTGGCCGCCTCCCAGTCCGTCAAGGGCCGGCCGGAGGAGCGGGAGCTTCTCTTAAGATGGGTTGATGTGGTAGAATATCAATAAAGTGAGCATGTCTAGAGAGACGGCCGCGCGATACAGCGCGGTCGTCTTGGATCATCAAAGCGCCTGTTGTAACGGGCATCGCACCAGACCCCCGGGCGGCGAAGCACGCGTGCAGATCTGCGGTACAAAACGATTCCCGGCCCTTTTGACAAACCGGGGCGCCGCGAAAAAACGGCGCGCGTCTTTTCCCGGGCAATGTGTGACGAATGCCTGTTTTGGCGCATGCGCCGCGATGCGGTGGCACGAACCGTGGGACAAACCGGATAACGAGCATGGAATTTGGAGGAAGACGATGGAACAGGCGGCATTGGAAGTCGGCGTCAAGGGAGAAGAGCGCCTTGTTGTGACGGAGCGCGAAACGGCGGCCGCGCTCGGCAGCGGCAATCTGTCGGTGTTTGCCACGCCCGCAATGATTACGCTCATGGAGGCCTGCGCGGCCCGGAGCATTCACCCGTATTTGCCGCGGGGCAGCTCAAGCGTCGGCGCGCGCATCGATATTTGTCACCTTGCCGCGACGCCGCTCGGCGCGGCGGTGCGCTGCGAAACGGAGCTTGTCGAGATCGACGGACGGCGGCTTGTGTTCTCCTGCGCCGTCTACGACGAAGCGGGTCTCATCGGCGAGGGCATGCAGGAGCGCTACATCGTCGATAACGAGCGCTTCCTCGCAAAGGCGGCGCGCCGTATGGCAAGCAGGGAGTAAAGCGGCAAAAACCAAAGCATGCCGCGGCATCGAAGCGAAGGAGAAACGACATGGCGCGTGTAAGCCTAAAACGGGAGCTTCAGGGCCGCATATTGGATCTTGGCGGGGGCGGGGAAGGCGTGATCGGCCGCGTCTACCGCGAACAGGTCGTAGCGATCGATACGCGGCAGGACGAGCTCGACGAGGCGCCGGAAGGGCCTGAGAAGCGCGTGATGGACGCCCGCGCGCTGACGTTTCCCGACGGCGCGTTCGACCACGTAACCGCGTTTTACTTTTTCATGTATCTTCCGCGCGAGCACCGCGCAAACGCCGTGCGCGAGGCATACCGCGTGCTGCGGCCGGGCGGGCGGCTCCACGTGTGGGACGCGGACATCGCCGAGGCGCATCCGTTCTGCGTTGGGCTCGACATCGATGCGGCCGGAACGAGCGTCCATACAACCTATGGCGTGTATCAGGAAGACGCCGCGCAGGACGCGCGCGCGGCCGCCGCCGTCGCCGTGGCAGCGGGTTTCCGCCTGCTCGACTGGCGGACGGAGGCCGGACAGTTCGCGCTGCGGCTCGAAAAATAGATTTCCCGCGCGCAGGATGGAGATTCTTGCCAGACTGCCGGGCGCTGCGATATAATGAGGCAAGTCGTTTCCCGTCACGTTTTATTTGACCGAACCTAAAACTGCATCATGAAAGGAAGGCGCACCTATGCCAAGGGTATCGGACATCGCACTCTTTCGCCAGACGGAGCAGCCGACGCTCGTCGTGCGGACGCACGCAGCCATGAAGGATCTGCCGCGCGCAATCGGCGAGAGCTACGCGAAAATCGCCGCGTACCTCTGCGAGCTCGGCGAGGTCATGGCGGACATCCCGTTTGTGGGTTACCACAGCCTCGATATGCAGAATCTCGACGTGGAGATTGGCTTTCCGCTCGCGCGGCCAGTGCCGGGCAAGGACGATATCCAAGCCGGCTCGCTGCCGGACGGCCTTGCCGTTTCCTGCATCTACCGCGGGCCGTATTGGGGCATGAAGCCGGTTTACGGCGAGATGAACCGCTTCATCGAAGCGAGCGGTTATGAGGCCACGGGCGCGGCCTACGAGCACTACTTCAACGGCCCAAAGCGCGCGCCGTGGAATCTTCTTACGAAGGTCGTCATGCCCGTGCGGCAAAAGTAGTCCGGCTCCATGGCTTCCCGCGTTTTTCTGCGTGATAACGTCACGGAATTTCCCGGCAAAAGCGCGCAGAATAGTACCAAACGATGCGGGGAGCGGAGACGATGAAACAGGCATCTTTGCGAATATTTTTAAAGCGATACGCGCCCGCGCTGATCGGCGTTTCTGTTGGCGCGCTCGGAGGATATCTCTATTACCGGTTTGTTGGGTGCCAAAGCGGCGCCTGCGTTATCACGGGAAATCCAATCATATCGACGCTGTATGGAGGGACGCTTGGGTATTTGATCGCCACGATCATAACGCCCGGCGCAAAGAAGGAGGAAACGGCTCATGAGTAAGAAGGTTGTCATCGTCGGCGGCGTGGCCGGCGGCGCAAGCTGCGCCGCAAGGCTGCGCAGACTCGACGAGCAGGTTGAAATCGTGCTGCTTGAGCGAGGGGAGTACATCTCCTACGCCAACTGCGGCCTGCCGTACCGCGTGGGCGACGTGATCACATCGCGAAACGCGCTGCTTTTGCAGACGCCCGAGGCCATGCGCAAGAAGTTCGGCGTGGACGTGCGCGTGCGCAACGAGGCGGTTTCCATCGACCGCGAGAGGAAGCGCGTCTCGGTGCGCCGGCTCGATACGGGCGAAACGTATGAGGAGTCCTACGACACGCTCGTGCTCGCCACGGGCTCGTCCCCCGTGCGGCCGCAGCTGCCGGGCGTCTATTCCGACCGTATCCTAACCCTCTGGACCGTACCGGATACCGACCGCATCCGCTCGCTGATCTCCGAGCACGGCGCAAAGACCGCCGCGGTGATCGGCGGCGGGTTTATCGGCCTTGAGACGGCGGAGAACCTCAAGCACGCGGGCCTCGACGTAACGTTGGTTGAAATGCTCGATCAGGTGCTGCCGCCGCTCGATCCCGAGATGGCGCGGCTGCTCGAGGAGCATCTGGGCCAGAACGGCGTTCGCCTCCGCCTCGGCGAGAGCGTGACCGCCTTTGAGGATACGGGAGCGGGCGTACGCCTTTTGCTCAAGAGCGGCGCGGCGATCGAGGCGGATTTCGTCATCCTCTCCGTCGGCGTGCGTCCCAACGGCGATCTGGCCAAAAGTGCCGGTTTGGATGTCAACGCGCGCGGCGGCGTCATAACAAACGAGCATCTTCGCACCTCCGATCCCGACATCTACGCCGTAGGCGACGTCATCGAGGTGACCGACTTTCTCTGGAAGGATCGCACGATGGTGCCGCTGGCAGGCCCCGCGAACAAGCAGGGGCGCATCGCGGCAAACAACATCGCCGGCGCGGATGAAATCTACGACGGCACGCTCGGCGCGTCGGTCGCCAAGGTGTTCGACCTGACCGCGGCGAGCGTCGGCGCGAACGAAAAGACGCTCAATAAGCGCGGGCTTGTGCGCGGCGCGGATTACGAAACCGTTATCATCATGCAGAACTCGCACGCGGGTTACTACCCGGGCGCGACGCCCATGACGCTCAAGCTGCTCTTTGCCCCGCAGGACGGCAGGCTCTTCGGCGCCGAGATCGTCGGCCGCGACGGGGTAGACAAGCGAATCGACGTGCTCGCGACCGCCATGCGCCTTGGCGGCACCGTTCGGGACCTGCAGAAGCTCGAACTGGCCTACGCGCCGCCGTACTCCTCGGCCAAGGACCCGGTCAACATGGCGGGGTTCGTCGCGGGCAACGTGCAGGCGGGGCTTGTGCGCTTTGCATCGTGGGATGCGGTGGAGAAGCGGCCGGACGCAGTGCTGCTCGACGTGCGCGAACAGGCGGAGCTCATGGCGTTTTCGCTGCCGGGGGCCAAGCATATTCCGCTCGGGCAGCTGCGCGAGCGGCTTGGCGAGCTGGATGCCGGGCGCGAGGTCATCGTCTTCTGCGCCATCGGCGTACGCTCCTACAACGCCGCGCGCATCCTGATGCAGCATGGCTTTTCCAAGGTGCTGCTCTATCCCGGCGGCACGCGCTTTTACCAGATGACGCACTACGAGCAGGAGGAGATACGCATGAGCAACGCGCCCGTTTCCGACAGCGGCCACGCCGACACCACAGACCAGCCGATCGCCTCGATCCGGCTCGATTGCAGCGGCATGCAGTGTCCCGGCCCGATTAT
>CAYMSL010000021.1:0-19622 GCA_964393095.1 uncultured Oscillospiraceae bacterium
AGGAGGACGATATGACTGTGATGGTGATCAGGATCGCATGAAGCTGTCCATCGAGCTGTTCCTGCTGGACAATCTGCTCATGAATTACCTCGTGCTCAAGCTCGCCTCCGTGCTCTGCGGAAAACGGCTGCGCGCGCTGCCTGCGCTCGCCGTCTGCCTCCTCGGGGCGGTCGCCGCGCTGCTTTCGATGAGCAGCGTGCCGTTTTTACAAACGCCGCTTATAAAGCTCCTGCTCGGCCTTGTTATGGCGCTTCCGCTCAAGCGCAGCTGGAGGCGCTATTACGCGGCGGTGCTGTATCTGTTCATCGCGTCGTTCTTTATGGGCGGGCTGATGCTCGTTTTGTCGATGGTATTCGGCGGCGGCATGAGCTCCGGCGCTTTAATCGGCACTTTGTCGCTCCGCATCCTGCTGCTTTCGCTGGCGGCCTGCTCTGCCGCGCCGCGCGTGGCGCGCGCGCTGGTCGAGGTCGTGCTCACGCGCAAAAAACGCGTGCGCATGCTGATCTCGCTGCCGGACCGCACGCTCGAGCTTGTGGCGCTGCTCGACAGCGGCAATCTCCTGACAGAGCCGCTCAGCGGGCTGCCGGTTGTCGTGGTCAAGCCCGGCCTGCTGCCGGAGGGCGGGCGGCCGGTGCCGTACCGGACGATGGACTCGGAAGGCTTTCTTTATGCGGTCCGGCCGATCAGCCTGCAGGTCGATTACGGCGGCTGGCTCGAGATCGACGCGTTCCTTGCCGAGTCGCCGATGCCGCTGGACGGGGCGAACGCGATCATCGACAGCGCATTATTGACGCAAGGGGGGATCTGCACCGATGCTGAACCGGCTGATGAACAAAATCCGGGAGCTGTACCGGCGGCTTCTTATAAGGCGGGCCAAGCCGATCTGGTACATCCATTCGGGCGAGACGCTGCCGCCGCCGTTCCCGGCGGAGGAGGAGCAGGGGTGGATCAATCGATTGATGCAGGGTGAAACGGCGGCCAAGAACGCGCTGATCGAGCACAACCTCCGGCTCGTGGTCTATATCGCGCGGAAATTCGAGAATACGGGCGTCGGGATCGAGGACCTGATCTCGATCGGCACGATCGGGCTCATCAAGGCGGTGAACACGTTCGACGCGGGCAAGCGGATCAAGCTTGCGACCTACGCGTCGCGCTGCATCGAGAACGAGATTCTGATGTACCTGCGCAGAACGAGCCGATTAAAGCTCGAGGTATCGTTTGACGAACCGCTCAACGTGGATTGGGACGGAAACGAACTTCTGCTCTCCGACATACTCGGCACGGACAACGACGTGATCAGCCGCGAGATGGAGGACGAGGTCGACCGGGAGCTGTTGAAGAAGGCGCTGTGCAAGCTGACGCCGCGCGAGAAGCAGATCGTAGAGCTGCGCTTTGGGCTCAACGAGCAGCCGGAATGCACGCAGAAGCAGGTCGCCGAGCAGCTCGGCATCTCGCAGAGCTACATCTCAAGGCTGGAAAAGCGCATCATCCGCAGGCTGCATAAAGAGATCCTGCGCATGCAGTGACGACACCGGATATTGTTACACGTACTTTTGCAGCTGCTTGAGCGCGCCCTTTTCCAGGCGCGAAACCTGCGCCTGCGAGATGCCGATCTCGCGGCTGACCTCCATCTGCGTCTTGCCGACGAAGAAGCGGAGCTTTAAAATGCGCATCTCGCGCTCCGTGAGGTGCTCCATGCCGTCGTTGAGCGCGATGCGGTCGAGCCAGGCCGCGCCGACGGTCTTCTCGTCGCTGATCTGGTCGATGACATAGATGGCGTCGCCGTCGTCGCGAAATATGGGCTCGTACAGCGAGACGGGGTCCTGGATGGCGTCGAGCGCGAACACGACGTCGGTCTCCTTCATGTCGATCTCCTTGGCGATGTCCCCGACGGTCGGCTCCTTGGAGTCCTTTTCGAGCAGACGGTTGCGCGCCTGCAGCGCTTTATAGGCCGTGTCGCGCAGCGAGCGGCTGACGCGGATGGCGTTGTTGTCGCGCAGGTGCCGGCGGATCTCGCCGATGATCATCGGCACGGCGTAGGTGGAGAAGCGCACGTCGTGGCGCAGGTCGAAGTTGTCGATCGCCTTGATGAGTCCGATGCAGCCGACCTGAAACAGATCGTCCATCATCTCGCTGCGGTTCCCGAAGCGCTGAACGACCGAAAGCACCAGACGAAGATTGCTCTTGATAAACTCCTCGCGCGCGGGTTCGTCCCCGGACTTGACCTTGATGAGCAGTGCGCGCATTTCCTTTGCGGACAGCATCGGGAGCTTAGCGGTGTCGACGCCGCAGATTTCCACCTTGTTGATCGCCATGGCACACCTCCGTCGATTTAACGTTATCTTTGCCATTGCAGCCGGTTTTATCCGAGCCAAAGCGCGAATTTCATAAGCCGCCGCGGACGGGCATACGATGAACTGGAGGCTGTGAATGCCATGAATCCGTATCTTAGAAAGCTGAAAAAACGCGTGTACGTCACGCTCGATCTGCCCGAGGAAGCCGACGAGGAAACGTCGCGCGTAACCATGGTCGGCCGGGACTCGCTGCTCGTTGAAAACCACAAAGGCGCGCTCGTTTGTTCGGACACGCGCATCCGGTTGCTCACGATTCAGGGCGTGCTCAGCGTCACGGGCGAAGGGCTGCAGCTTTTGGAGTTTTCGGAATCGCACGCGTTCGTGCGCGGGCGTCTTTTTGGCTGCGTATTCGACGAGGAGATATGATGTGGAAAACGCTGGGGCGTTATGTTATAATCAAAATCGAAGCAAAATATCCGGAGCGCGTGCTGAACGCCCTTCGCAGGCACGGGATCGGAGTTTTTGACGTTTCGTTCCCCACGCGCGGCGCGCTTTTATTGCGAATGCGCGCGGAGGATTTTTTCCGGCTCCGCGCCGTGCGCCGCGAGCTCCCGTTCTCGGCGCATATCGTGCGCCGGAAGGGGATGTTCTTCCGGCTCCGGCCGCTTTACCGGTTCCGGCCGGTGCTTTTGATCGGCTGCGCGGCGGCGCTTCTGCTGCTTACGACGTTGTCGACGCGCCTTCTGATCCTCTCGGTCGACGGCTGCGGCCTGCGGCTGCCGGAGTACGCGGTGCTCAAGCTCCTCGCCTCTGAGGGCGTCTACCCGTTCGCGCGGCGCAAGGGCCTCGACGTGATCCGGATTGCGGACCGCGTGCGCGCCGGCGATGATCGCATCGCGTGGATCGGCATCGCGCTCGACGGCGTGCGCTGCCGCATCGAGGTGATCGAGGCGGTGCCGTTTGGGCCGACCGTCGATTCCAAGACGCCGTGCAACGTCGTCGCAGCGAAAACCGGCGCGATCGTCTCCATCGCGCCGTACAACGGCATGGCGAAGGTCAAGCCCGGCCAGGTCGTTTCGGCGGGCGAGCTGCTGATTGCGGGGGACATCACGGCGGAGGGCGCGGCGGAGCGCGTGCTCGTCCATGCGCGCGGCGACGTGCGCGCGTACGTGTTCTACCGCGCGGAGCGCGCCGTTTCTCCGGAGCATATCGGAATCGCCGACACCGGCAGCACGCGGCCCTACCGCAAGGTACGCGTCGGCAGGCTGGCGCTGTTTGAGACGAAGCCGGGTTTTGACCGGTATGAGGTCCGCGGCACCTCGGACTGGCAGCCGTTCGGAACTTTGCTCCCGCTGCACGTCACCGCCGGGGTATGCTATGAGCAGCAGGAGGTCACGCTGTTCTACACGGTCGAGGAGATGCTCGAAATCGCGGCGTATGAATCGGAGCGGCTCTGCTATGACAAACTTCCAAAGGACGCGGCCATCGTCAGCAAGGTGAACACGTACAAGGTCGAGGACGGCGTCGTGATCGCCTATACGAATATCGTGACGGAGGAGTCTATCGGATTGACAAAGGAGATTACGGGTTGACGGAACCACAGGAAAAGCGTGTTGCGACGCTTCCTATCGCCGGCATGGACGAGCTCATCGGCCTGTTTGGCGTATTTGACGAAAACCTCTCGGTGATCGAGGAGGAGACCGGCGCGCGTATCGCAACGAGCGCGGACGGCATCCGCATCGAGGGCGCGGCCAGGGACGTGGAATTGACAAGCCTCGTGCTTGAGAAAATGCTGGACATGCAGCGGCGCGGCGAATCGGTCAACAGGAGCCGCATCCGCTACGCAATCGACCTGGCCAAAGAGGGCAACGCCGACATGATCAAGGAGATCATGGGCGACGTGATATTCATCACGAGCCGCGGCAAGGCCGTCAAGTGCAAGACGCTCGGCCAGAAGCGGTACGTGCAGGCGCTCAAGGAGAGCGACCTCGTGTTCGGCGTAGGGCCCGCCGGCACGGGCAAGACGTACCTCGCGGTCGCGATGGCGGTGCTGGCCTACAAGAACAAGGAGGTCGACCGGATCATCCTGACGCGTCCCGCCGTGGAGGCGGGCGAGAAGCTCGGCTTTCTGCCGGGCGATCTGCAGACGAAGGTCGATCCGTACTTAAGGCCCCTGTACGACGCGCTGCAGGAGTTTTTGGGTCTCGAGACCTATAAGGGCCTGACGGAGCGCGGCGTGATCGAGGTCGCGCCGCTGGCGTACATGCGCGGGCGCACATTGAGCAACGCCTACATCATCTTGGACGAGGCGCAGAACTGCTCCAACGAGCAGATGAAGATGTTCCTTACGAGGATCGGCGAGGGCTCCCGCGTCGTTGTGACCGGGGATGTGACGCAGATTGACCTGCCGAAGGAGAAGACAAGCGGCCTTGTGCAGGCCGTGCGCATTCTCGAGGGCGTCGAGGGCATCGGCATCGTGTACCTGACCCACAAGGACGTTGTGCGCCACGAGCTTGTGCAGCGCATCGTCTGCGCCTATGAGCGCTTCGAAAAGCCCAAGCGCTAAGACGGGGCAATCAGCGTCTGTTCTTCTGACGGCGAAGCGCTTTTTGCCGCTCGCCCTTCATACCCCGCCGGGCGTATCATCGGTTTTTTCCGCGGGGCGTATCATGAGATTTCCCCCGGCGGGGCGGATCGCCGGATTTTTCCAGCCGGGCGGATCGTCGGATTTTTCCGCGGGGCGTATCATGAGATTTCCCCCGCGGGGCGGATCGCCGGATTTTTCCCGCCGGGCGGATCGTCGGATTTCTCCGCGGGGCGTATCATGAGATTTCCCCCGCAGGGCGGATCATGAGATTTCCCCCGCGGGGCGTATCATCGAGGAAACGAGGACGACGAAAACGTGGCCGGATCAAAGAAGAAGAAAAAGACCGCGCGCAGGGGCGTTTTCCGTCCCTACTGCCTGCTTGCGATCGCCGCCGCCTTCGCGCTCAACTGCGTCGTCGCGTTAACGTCGCTGACCCCGAAGCGCTACGAGGTGTCGGAGGGGAGCGTCGTAAAGGAGACGATCACCGCCCCGCGCATGGTCGAGGACGCCGCCGCCACCGAGGCGCTGCGCCAGGCCGCGCGCGACAACGTCAAGCCCGTCTACTCGGTTGATTTGAGCCTTGCCGATACGCTGATCTCCAGCGCGCAGAGCTTCTTTAGCGCGCTGAAGAGCTTCCGCAGCGCCGCCGGGGAGATTCGCGCCGCGTCCGCGCCAACGCAGACCGGCGTCGATGGACAAGTCTACGCCCTCGAGGATACGCGCTCCTGGCGCGAGGTGATTTCGGAAAGCGACCTGCTTGCGATGATCGCAAAGCTTCCCGTGCCGCTCAGCGACGCGGCGCTTGGCTATGCCCTGCTCGACGCGGCGGACACGGATCTTGCGCGCCTGCAGGAGATCGTCATGCCCAAGCTCGAGGTCAGGCTCCGCGCCGGGGTGTCGGAGGACGAGTTGGATAAAACACTCTCCGAGACGATCAAGGAACTGCAGATTACGACGCTGCCGGTGCGCCTCAAATCGCTCGGCGACACGCTCTACAACACCTATCTGTTGCCGACGGTTGCCGTCAACACGGTAGAGACCACGCGCGCGCAGGAGAAGGCCGCGTCCGCCGTCGAGACGGTCTATATCGCGCGCGGGGCGGCGATCGTGCAGGAGGGGCGCGCCGTCACCGCCGAGCAGATGCAGATTCTCGCCGCGCTCGACCTTGTTAAGGGCGCGGAGGCGAGCGGCACGCTCAACGCGGGCGTCATCGGCTACCTGCTGTGCGTGTACGCGGCGCTGTTTTTATACCTGACCGCCTTCGAGCCGGAAGTCTGTGCCTCGAGCAGGAAGATGACCATACTGCTCTTGATCCTGGTGTTGACGCTGCTCGCGCAGTGGCTTTGCTACATCATCGATCCGCGCGTGATGCCGGCGGTGTTCGGCGTACTTTTGACGTGCCTGCTCGTCTCGCGCAGCGTTGCGCAGGCGTTCAACATCGCGTTTGCCCTGTCGATGCCGCTGCTTGCGGGCGGCAGCGGGGCGACGCTGTTCGGGGCGGATTCGATCCTCGCGATGGCCTCGATCCTCGTATCGGGCCAGATCACGATACTTGTGGCCGAGCGCAGCAGCAAGCGCGGCGCCCTGATCGGCTCCGGTACGCTCGGCGGGATTGCCGGCGCGCTCGTGATCGCCGCGGGCGGGCTGATCCTCGGGTACTCTTGGAACGTGCTGCTCGTCTACGCCGGCATGGTGATGGCGGCGGCGCTGATTCTCTCTGTATTCTGCGTGGGCATGCTCAGCGTTTGGGAGACCGCGTTCGACATTGTCACCCCCGCGCGGCTGCATGAACTGGCCAATACGAACCATCCGCTGCTCAAGAAAATGCTCACCGCCGCGCCCGGCACCTACCACCATAGCATGATGGCGGCGGCGCTCGCGGAGGGCGCGGCCGAGGCCATCGGGGCAAACGCCCTGCTCGCGCGCACGGGGGCCATGTACCACGACGTCGGCAAGCTGCGGCGGCCGCTCTACTTTAAGGAGAATCAGACCGACCGCAACATCCACGATACGCTGCAGCCCGAGGAGAGCGCGGGGTACATCATCGCGCACCAGAAGGACGCCGAGGCCTATCTTGCCAAGTATCATATGCCGTCGGAGATCCGCCGCATCGCCTACGAGCACCACGGCACGACGCTTGTGGCCTACTTCTACGTTAAGGCGCTCAAGCAGCAGGAGACGGGCGGAGAAGCCGTCGTCGAGCGGCTGTTTCGCTATCCGGGCGGCCTGCCGAGCACGAAGGAGAGCGCCATCGTCATGCTTGCCGACAGCTGCGAGGCGGCCGTGCGTTCGCTTGGCAACGCCTCGCGCGAGCAGGTGGCGGAGATGGTGCGCCGCGTCGTGCAGGGCAAGCTCGACGATGGGCAGCTGACGCAGTGTCCGCTGACGCTTGGGGAGCTTAGCCGCGTTGAGCGCAGCTTCCTTGTCACATTCGGGGGGCTTATGCACGAGCGCGTGCGCTATCCCGGAACGGAGCTGCCGGCATGATTGAGATCCGCGCGGATGGAACGCGCCTTTCGCCTTCGGTACGCGCGCTGCTTTGCGGCGTGGTGGAGGCCGCGCTCGCGAGCGAGCGCGCTTCGGGCGACGTATGCCTGCTTGTCACAAGCGCCGCGCGCATCCGCGCGCTCAACCGCGATTTTCGCGGGGTGGACGCCGTGACCGACGTGCTCACGTTTCCCGCGCGTGAGGGCGAGGCGCTGCCCGGCCCGGCGGACGCGTATCTTGGCGACATCGCCGTCTGCCGCGCGCGCGCGAAGGCGCAGGCCATTTCCTACGGCCATTCGTTCGAGCGCGAGCTTGCGTTTCTCGCCGTGCACGGGGTGCTCCACCTGCTCGGCTACGATCACATGCAGCCCGAAGGCGAGGCGGTCATGTGCCAAAAACAGGAGCAAATCCTAACGAAACTGGGGTACTTACGATGAGCCGTATAGAGGAGAGCGAGCGCGAACACATGCTCGATCTGGCCTATGAGGCGATGGAGCGCGCGTACACGCCGTATTCGCACTTTCGCGTCGGCGCCTGCCTCAAGGGCGCGTCGGGCCGTTACTACCTTGGCTGCAACGTGGAAAATGCGGCCTACGGGCCGACGAACTGCGGCGAGCGGACGGCGGTGTTCAAGGCCGTGTCCGAGGGCGAGCGGGCTTTTACGGCGCTGGCCGTGGTCAGTTCCGGCAAGCGCGTGGGCTATCCCTGCGGCGTGTGCCGCCAGGTGCTCAGGGAGTTTTGTAACGACGATCTGCCGATCGTCTGTGCGGACGCGAAGCGCGACTATGTCGAAACCACGCTCGGCGCGCTGCTGCCGAACTCGTTCGGCCCGGAGGATCTTGTGTGAACGCATACCGTTCCGGCTTTGTGCCGATCGTCGGCTGCCCCAATGTCGGCAAGTCGACGCTGATCAACCGCCTCGTCGGCCAGAAGATCGCCATCGTGAGCGATCGCGCGCAGACCACGCGCAACCGCATCACGGGCGTGCTCACCCGCGCGGACTATCAGATCGTGTTTCTCGACACGCCCGGTGTGACGCAGCCGAAAAACCGTCTTGGCGAATATATGCAGAAGGTCGTCAGCGAGGCGATGGATTCGGTCGAGGCGATCCTCTTTGTCGCCGATGCGCTGCAGGGCGTGCGCGAGCGCGACGCAGCGCTGCTTGAACAGCTTGCGCACGCAAAAGCGCCCGTGCTCGCGTTCGTCAACAAGTGCGACGCGGCTTCGGCAGCGCAGGCGGCCGGGGCGGAGGCGGCGCTTGCCGCGCAGGGCTTCCTTTCTGGCGTTCTAAGCGGTTCGGCAGAGACGGGCGCGGGACTCGATCAATTGGAAAGCGCCCTGGCCGAACGGCTGGTCGAGGGGCCGCAGTACTTCCCGGAGGACATGGTCACCGACCAGCCCGAGCGCGTGATCTGCGCCGAGCTGATCCGGGAAAAGGCGCTTCTGCTTTTGCGCGAGGAGGTGCCGCACGGCGTGGGCGTGGGGATAGACAAGATTGAGAAGCGCGAGGAGCGCGAGCTGATCGACGTGTACGCCACGATCTACTGCGAGCGCGAGTCGCACAAGGGCATACTCATCGGCAGGAACGGGGCCATGCTCAAGCGCATCGGGCAGGACGCGCGCAAGGATATCGAATGGCTGCTCGGCAGCCGCGTCAACCTTCAGCTCTGGATCAAGGTCAAAGAGGACTGGCGAAACCGCCAAAGCGTGCTGCGCGAGCTTGGTTACGAGTAAGGCGGGGCCGCTGAAACGGCCGCTGTCAGATTCTGTTTGCCATTTCGAGCGTTTGCGCGAGGCATACTACGTTCATACGGAGGTGCCGAAGCGATGGAACGAAACGCAAAACGCGCTGCCTGGGAACGATTTGAACGAACGGGGGAGGTTGGCGCGTATCTGCTGTATTGCGCCGTCGTCCGTACGGAGCGGGAGCGGGATGATCCGAACGGGGCGCGGTAGGCGCGACACGCCCAAAGCGTCCGGAAACGGCTCCGGGACGCAGCCCGCGGTTCGCATGTTTTGGCTGCGCCTGCCTTGCCGGCGCGGCAGCCGCGCGTGTCCGCCCGCGCGGGCCCGTATGTTTGACCGGCCGTGCCCGAAAGGGGCGTGGGCAGAACACGGCCGTCCCGTCAAAAACCGGTTTTTGACGACCTGTAGGAGTTTTACATGCCGGTGATTCTCGCAGAGGGGATCGTTACGCGCTACGTCAACTACCGTGAAAGCGATCGTATCCTCAGCATCTTTACCATTGAACGCGGGCGCGTCGACGCGAAGGCCCGCGGCTGCCGTAAGCCGCTGAGCCCGCTCGTCAACGTCGCGCAGCCGTTCGTGTTCGGCCAGTTCGAGCTCTTCGTCGGCCGCGAGCGCTGCGTGGTCAACGCCTGCGAGATCAAGGAAACCTTCTACCCGCTGCGCGAAGACTACGAGCGCTTCGAGGTCGGTTCGCTGATGCTGCGCCTTGCTCACGAGGCGGCGCTGGAAAACGAGCCGAACGAGCCGCTGTTTTCCCTGCTTTACCATGCGCTTTCGTTCCTTGCCTACGGCAAGGCGGCGCCGCGCGATCTGCTCTGCTGTTTTCTCATCCGCTATCTCAAAACCATCGGTTACCGCCCGGCAATTACAACCTGCGCCCAGTGCGGCCGCGATCTAAGAGGTGACGCGATCGTGCGTTTTTCGCCGCGCGGCGGCGCGTTGTGCGGCGCCTGCTCCCATGGCGAAGCGCCGATTGGCAAGACCGCGCTCGAGGGCATGCGCCGCATGCTGCTGCTCGGCGACGACGAGATGGACAAGGTTCGCCTCGCCGAAGCGGTGCGCGACGAGATTGCCGGGAACCTTTCCTCCTACATTTGCTGCCTGCTGGACTTCGGCGAGCGGGCGCTGCAGGCGCTGCGCACGCCCGGCGCGCCGTGCGGCACACCGTCCGGCGCACCATCCGGTGTACTATCCGACACATCATCCGGCGTACTATCCGGTGTACCGTCCGCCAAAGCGCGCGACGCGGCGGACGGCGGCTTTTCGGCGGAAACCGGCGCGGAACCGGTCGGGGAGGAATTGTGAATTTTCGTGGGATTCCGTCAAACGCGGCGCGGCGTGTGGTACAATACACGCAAATTTGATCGAATATGAGGGAAATAGATATGCATTCGGAACGACACAGCACGACGATACCCTTAGCCGTATTGCTCGTGGCTGCCGCTCTGTTTTTAACGGCTTGCACCGATTCCGGGGCGACGGAGGACGTCGAAAGCGTGATAACGCCCGAGCCCGCGATCGTGAGCATCGAGGTTGTCGACCTCAACGCGGAAAAGTTTGACGATATGCCGGAGCCGACGCCGACGCCAGAACCGACGCCGACGCCGCTGCCGTTTTCTTACTATGCGCCGACGGTCAACATGAGCTACGAGGAGCTTGTCGGCAGCACGGACGACATGGGCGAAAAGGCGCGCGACCTGCTCAAGGACGGCTTCCCGGATCCCAAGACCTACTATATTATCGTGGATCTGCAATGGCAGGTTGTCATGGTGTATCGGCGCCTTGACGACGGCACGAAGCTCGGCCAGCCCAACCTCGAGGAGCCCGTGCGCTACATGATCTGTTCGACGGGCAATCCCAACAGCGAGTTTGGCTACGAAACGACCAGGGGCATCTTCCAGATTGAAGTGCCCAAGGAACGCTTCTATCAGTTTGTCAACCTTGAGGCGGCGCAGTATCTTACGTTGATTCGAAGCCGCACCTATTTTCACTCGATCCTTTATGATAAGGCGCGGGACCTGAGCACGCTCGTCCGGGAGTCCTACGACCAGCTTGGCACGAAGGCTTCGCACGCTTGTATTCGCCTCACCGTGCCGGATGCGCGCTGGATTTGGTACAACATCGGCTACGGCACCACCTGTGAAATCCGTACGGGCGATCCGCTGGATTCCGTGACGGGTCTCATCCGCTCGCAGCTTGTGCTGCCGCCTTCAAAGAGCGGCGTACGCCTCCGGGTGGGCGAGATTCCGTGGACGGACAACTGGACCATCGCGGGTGTCGAGCACGTACTGCAGTACAAGTACGAGAAGGCGCCACTGCCCGAAGGTTATAACGAGGACGGCACGCTTGCCACGGCAGCGCCGACGCTCCCGCCGGTCACCGATCCCGGCACGGGCGGTACCGACCCCGGTCCTGTCGTTCCCGACCCCGGCCCCGTCGTTACCGACCCCAGTACGGTTACGCCCTGACGAAACGGAGGGTACGAGCGACGTTACGCTTGCGTCAGAATCGAATCATAAACGTTCTGCTGTCGATGCTGCTTTTGGCCGCATCGACAGTTTCCGTTCGCGCGGCCGGCGCGGTTGATGACGAAACGCCCGGATTCATGGCGGATGGCGGCGCGGCGGCGGTGCTGGGTTCGGCCTGCGGTTTGGATGTGGGAGAGACGGAGAACGTCGCTTCCGACCCCACGGCGGCGTATGCGGCGGAGCTGCTGCGCTTCGAGGCGGGGCTCGTCTCCTCGACCTCGCGCACGGGCGAACGCACACCTGCCGAGCAGCTCGGCGACGCGTTTCTCGCGGCGAATCGCGCTTCGGCAAACGCCATTTCCTTCGACCTTGCCGAATGGCAGGCGTCGCTCGAAGCCTTCGACGCGGGCGTCTACGACAGCTTTGCCGTCCATGCGGACGACTTTCGCGCGCTTGGCGAATCCATGGAGCTTGCGCTGAAGCAGGCGGCAAGCGATGCCACCGGCGTGCTGAGCCGCGATTTGCGCCGTCTCGACATCCCGCTCTATGCCATGATGCAGCCGTCGTTCGGCTTTAGCTGGCAGCAGTGGGCGGCGCTGTATCGCGCCTACGGCGCGGATCTGACGCTCGCGATGGCAAGGGCCGTTGAGATCGGCTACGACGGCGACGCGCTCGAAGGCGCGGTCATCCGCTGGTCGGTGCCGACCTTCGAGGAGGCCGCGATGCAGGGCACGGGAGAGGCGCGCATGGAGGCCAAACTCGCGCTCGCCTACCTCCGCACCGTGTATGACGAAGCCGGCACGTTCGCGCCCGTCGAGTCGCTTGAATACCCGCCGGAGTTCCTTGCGGCGCTCGCGCACCCGCTGCCCGGGCGCACGATCAAAAACGGCTGGTGCGCCCCGCGTTCGAAGCGTACGCGCCTGCACATGGGCACCGACATCCTCGCGTCCGCGCGCAGCGGCATACAGGCCGTCACCGACGGCGAGGTGCTCTGCATCGGCTACCTGCCCATCCCCGGCAACTATGTCGTCATCCGCGACGCGCTCGGCTACGAATACCACTACTATCACCTCAACGAGATCACGACTTATGTCGCCGAGGGCGAGCATGTAACGCAGGGCCAGGTCATCGGCCGCGTTGGCAACACGGGCAACAGCGCCGCCTACCACCTGCATCTTGGAATCATTACGCCAAACTACCAATACCTCAACCCCTACGATGTGTTCGAGCAGGCGGGCATCGGGCCGATTCGGCCGGATTAGCGGCGCTTCGGCACGCGAAGGCACGTTTCTCTTGTATAACGGGCGCACAAATGCTATAATAAATTGATCTGTCAGCGGCATGCTTGGGGGAAGGAAGTTGCGCATCATCGCCGGAACAGCCCGCGGGCGGCGCTTTGAAGCCCCGCCGGGCATGGATACGCGGCCGACGCTCGATCGCGTGAAGGAAGCCGTATTCGGCATGCTGCACCTCGATCTGCCGGGCAGCGCCGTGCTCGACCTCTTCTCGGGTTCGGGGAATCTCGGGCTTGAGGCCGCCTCGCGCGGGGCGGCGCAGGTCGTGTGCAACGACCATTCCCGCGCCTGCGCCGAGACGATTCAAAAAAACGCGGAACTGCTCGGGTTCTCCGGCGTCGTGCGTACGCTTTCTCTGGATTATGCCGCCTGTGTGGCGCTGCTCGCGCGCGAAGGCGCGCGCTTCGACCTTGTGTTCCTCGACGCGCCGTATGCCGACGGCACGGCGTCACGCGCGGCGGAACTCGTGTTTCGGCAGGGGCTTTTAACCGAGGGCGGGCGAGTGCTGCTCGAGCATGCCGTCTCGCTGCCGCCGGACGTTTCGCAAGAGGGTGTCCGCCTTGCGGGGCAGCGGCGCTACGGCGCCGTCTGCGTTACGATCTATGAAAGGTGTTGAGCGCGTGAGAATCTGCGTCTATCCCGGCAGCTTCGACCCCTTCACGGCCGGTCATTCCGATGTGCTCGTGCACGCGGTGTCGCTCTTCGATACGGTGTACGTCAGCGTCCTCAACAACGCGGCCAAGGTGCCCGTGTTCTCCGCCGAGGAGCGTGTTGAACTGATCCGCCGCATGGTCGAAAGCGAAGGGCTGAAAAACGTGATCGTCACCCGCTTCGACGGGCTGCTCGCCGACTATGCGCGCGCAATCGGGGCGCAATACATCATTCGCGGCCTGCGCGCCGTGACAGACTTTGAATACGAGTTCCAAATCGACGCGATGAACCGGCATCTCGCGCCGGAGGTCAGGACGGTCTACTTTATGGCGCGGCCGGAGCATTCGTTTTTAAGCTCGAGCGTCGTCCGCGAGGTTGGCTCGATGGGCGGCAGCATTCAGGGGCTTGTGCCCGAAAGCATCCACGATATTATTGCAGAAAGGCTAAGAAAATCATGAGCAGCGCACAGACCATGAAGATCTTCAGCATCATCAACCGAATCAAGCAGGAGCTGGAGGAGAGCCCGCGCGCAAAGCTCGGCGGGCCCGGCAAGCGCCTCGTCGAGATCGATCAGCTGCTGGATCTGCTGGAGGACCTCAAGGTCGTTATACCGGAGGATATTCGCCGCGCGACGGGCATCATCGCCGAGGCGGATAATACGATCCGCGACGCGAAGGACGCCGCTTCGGAGATCGTCGAACAGGCCCATCAGGAGGCCGATACGATCGTGATGCAGGCGCAGACCGCGGCGGAGAACCTGCGCGCGCAGTCGCAGACGGAGTTTGAAAGCCGCGTCAACGAGGCGTCCGTCTATCGGGAGGCGTTCACGCGCGCAAGCAAGGTCGCCGGCGAAGCCGAGGAGAATGCCACGGCGATCTACAACGGCGCGCGCAAGTATGCCGACGAGATACTCGGCGACCTGCAGCGCTACCTGGCCGAGTACCATCAGATGATCGATGACAACCGCCGCGAGCTCGGCGTGGGCGGAGAGCCGCAGCCGATCGCCGCCGCGGTGCAGCCGCAGGTGCAGCCGCCGCAGCCGCAGTACGAGGAGCCGCAATACCCGCAGCAGCAGTACGCTGAATCGCAATACGTGCAACCGCAGTACACCGAGCCGCAGCGCGCACCGCGCCCGCAGCCCTACGCCGGAGAGCGCGTCGCGCCGGAGCCCGACGCGATGGCGACGCGCCAATTTGCCCGTCCCGAGCGGCGTGTCGAGCACGACAGCGACATCGAAGAGATAGAGCCGCCGCGCCGCCGCGAAGTGCGCGAGACGGAGCCGCCGCAGAAGAAGAAGGGGCTTTTCAAGCGCATCCTCGAAGCCGAGGACGACGACGAGGAATACGACGACGAGGACGAGTGGGAGGAAGAGCCGCCGAAGGAGAAGCGGCAGCCCGCGTCAAAGGAGAAGGAGAAGAAACCGCGCCGCCGTCTCATCGAGTTCATTTCGGAAGACGATGACGACGATGAGGACGAGGATTTTTAAAAAGAACGCAGGCCGGAGATCGTTTCTCCGGCCTGCGGCCTGTTGAAAGCCCCGGGCTTGTGAAGAACCGTAGAGCGAACCGCTCCGTTCGGACGTTGGCTGCCTCCATGGCTGTCCGCTCGGGCGAAGCGCCGGATCGCTGGCCGCCTGCGGCATGATCGCCGTCCCTTCGCCGTCCGAAATTCCGCGGGAGAAAGGCGAAAGGCGGCCGTTTCATCAAAAGACGGATTTTCTCACGGACCTTGGGCCGGAGATTTTCTCTCCGGCCAGCTTGCTTATTTGGGCCGCGAGGTACATGGCGCACATGCCCGTAAGGGAGACGAACACATAGGCAAAGAGCACAAGGGCGTTCTGCCGCATTATATCGGGGGAGGCAAACGCCGTCTGCACGCTCTCCGGCAGAAACAGCGCCGAGAGGCAGTAGGCCGCGCCGCCCGCGAGGAACGCGTGCGAAAGCTTGAGCAGCAGGTAGCGCCCGAGCCGCACGTTCGGGGCGGTGACGAGCGTCTGCATGGCGACGCTGACGCCGCCGAATGACACAAGAAACGCCATGAGCGCCGCGGTCTGCCGTGCGGGCAGCGCGAGCGCGGCGGTTTTCGCCGTACCGTTTGTTACCTCGAGCAGGCCTGAAAGCAGCGCGTCCGGCAAAGCGGCTTCACCGCCGAAGAGCAGCGCCGAAAGAATGCGCGACACGACCGAGAAGAACACGACGCAGCCGCAGATCTTGAGCATGGCAAACGCCGCGTCCGCAATCAACTCCGGCAGCGAGCGCCCTTTGGGGGGAGGCTCGTTTGGAAAAGCGGCGCGCGGGGAACCATTCCCCGGGCGCCGCAGCAGGGCGTCGAGCAGGGTTAAGAGCAGCGCGCTGCCGTAGTGCGCGAGCGCGAGCGGCGCGAACATGCGGGGCTCGTTGCAGAACGAGACGGCGACGACGCTGTAGAGAAAGATCGGGCTTGAAAGGTTGCAGAAGGCCGCGAGATCCTCGCCGCCAAAGCGCGAAGCAAGCCGCGCGCCCGAGGGGTAGCCCGCGACCGCCCCGAGCAGAAAGCACACGACGCCGCCGCGCAGGCGCGAAAAAAAGCCGCCGGGGCGCATGGCGCGCGGGGCGGGCGGATCGCTCTGCAGCAGCAGGGATGTGACGATATAGAAGGGGAACAGTGCCGGCACGACGCGCGAGGCGCAGAGCAGCAGCGCGTCCTTTGCCGCTGCAAACGCGGCGTCCGCATAGCTTAGCAGCAGCAGCGCCGCGGCGAGGGCGGCGGAAAATCGAAGCCACGCCGGAAATATTTGACGCATGCGGTATTCCCCAAACGTGCGCACCGAAGCGGCGCAATGTGCTATAATGCTCTTTGCCGAAGCCGCGCAGGCTCCGTTTAGCGCGAGGCGGCAGCGACGGTTCATTATACGGGCGGCATGGGGGCCGTATGCCGGGGGGTGGGGGACAATGGAAAGAAAGATCGGCCTTGCGCTCGGGGCGGGCAGCACGAAGGGCTTTGCGCACATCGGCGTGCTGCAGGAGTTTGACCGCGCGGGCATCCGCTTCGATATGATCGCGGGCAGCAGCATGGGCGCGATCGTCGGCGCGATCTACAGCGTCGGCACCGACCTTATGCTGCTTGAAAAATTCGTTACTTCGCTCAACGTCGTGAGCTACCTCGACGTCAAGCTCCCGACCACGGGCGGGCTGATACGCGGCGAGAAGATTCAGGAACTGATCCGGCTCTTTACGCACAACAAGGCGTTCAACGAGACGCGCACGCGTTTTTGCTGCGTCGCGGTGGACGCCGACTCCGGCAAGCTCGACGTGCTCGAAGAAGGCATGCTCCACGAGGCGGTGCGCGCGAGCATGGCGATTCCGGCGATCTTCGAGCCCGCGCGGCTCGGCGGCCGAACCTACATCGACGGCGGCGTGCTCGAGCGCGTGCCCTGCAAGGCGCTGCGCGATCGCGGCATGGACGTCGTCGTCGGCGTGGACGTGGGCTATCACGGCGACGCGGGCGGAGTTGGCGATATGAACGCCTATCAGCTTATGAACCGTACGATCAACATCATGCAGTGGGAGATGACCCAGTACCGCCGCGAGGAGGCGGATGTGATGCTCGTGCCCGAGGTGCTCTTTGTGAAGGGCCATTTTCAGACGAGTCAGGCCGCGGCCTGCATCGAGGAAGGGCGGCGCGTCGCGCGCGAGGCGATCCCGCGCATCCGCGAATTGATCGCGGGCTGAAGCTCCGGGAAAGCGGATCGCTACAATATGACCGGCCCGCCGAGGTCGCGGTGCATGTCGCGTCCGGCGGCGTAGGCGAGTATATCCGTGCTCAGCGCGTCGGTTTCGACGTTACGCTGTACGATAAGCGGGCAGTCGTCGATGTCCGCGTTGCGGATGAACATCGGCAGCCGGCGGCGGCGGGCGATCTCGCTGAGCAGCGGCCGCGCGGATTTCTGGAAGCCCAGCACCTTGAGGTACGATCCCGCCGAGCTTGTGACGCTCGCGTGCACCTGGTCGACCGTGATGCCGAGCAGCGCGCACACCGCGATGCGCCGGCAGCGCGCGAGCGTGTAGCGCTTGCTTTTGACCTGTTCAAAGAAGCTTTCGATCGTCGTGGCGCTGCGCGCGGCGCGGTAGAGCACGTTTTCGAAGCCTTCGCCAACGTCCGGCAAATCGGCAAGGTCGCTTGCGTTCATGCGGCGGATGGCGTAGAGCATCATTTCTCCAATCGCCTCCTGGGGAATCAGAAACTGCTGGTTGAAGAGCATCGGCCCGCCGACGAACGAGGGCATGGTGGAGAGGATGTCCTTGTTGCCGTCGACGATGGCTTTGCGTATCGCGGTGGCGCTTGCGTATCCGCCCGCGATCTCCTCGGAATGGTAGCCCGTGCCGACGCGCTCGACCGGCAGCGGCGTAAGCGCCGGCGCGTAGAGGCGCAGCGCGTTGAGATACTCGATGGCGAGTATGTTGTTTGGCTGGGCGATCGCGGCGAGCATGTGCTGCGGCACGCCGTAGTCCGCGAGCGCGTCGTATCGGGCGCGCGGGTAGGACTTGCCGGCGGAGAGATGTACGCGCAGCGCTTCCTGAAAGGCGGGCGGCTCGGAGGTGATGATGTCCGAGAGGTGGTAGAGCGTCTGCAGGTCGGGCGCCTCGCAGCCGAACGCGAGGTGCGTTACCACCCCCGTGCCCGCGAGCGTGCGTACGCCGCCCATGGCGAAACGCTCGGCGGGGGCGACGGCATAGACGCTTGGCAGCTCGAAGACAACGTCCGCCCCGGCCTTGAGCGCCCACTCGGCGCGCTGGAATTTATCGGTGCAGGCGGCCTCGCCGCGCTGTACGAAGTTGCCGGAGAGCACGACGGCGCAATAATCCGCCCCCGCAAGCGCGCGCGCCTGTTCGAGGTGGTAGATATGCCCGTTATGCAGCGGATTGTATTCCGCGATAATTCCGACAACGCGCATGCATTTCTCCGCGAAACGTAGTGAATTCAGTATACCATTGTACGAGCGGCTGTGGTATACTTGATCGGGCAATTTTGCCAAATGGAATCAGCACGTAAGAATTGTATGGAGGCGCAGGGAATCATGTCTTTGATGGATCGCATCAAACAGCAGGCAAAGGCCGACAGGAAACGCATCCTCCTGCCGGAGGGAACCGAGGAACGCACGGTACAGGCCGCGGCGAGGATCGCCGAAGCGGGTATCGCGGAGCTGACGCTGCTTGGCGGCGCGGACGAGATCGCCGCGCTCGCGGAGCGCCTGAACGTGTCGCTTGCGGGCGTGTCGATCGTCGATCCCCAAACCGACGCGGAGCGCCAGGCCTATGCCGACGCGTTTTATGAACTGCGCAAGGAAAAGGGCGTTACGCCCGAATCCGCGCGTGCGACGATGCAGAACCCGCTCTTTTACGCGGCGATGATGATCAAGAAGGGCCGCGCGGACGGCATGGTGGCGGGCGCGATCAGCACCACGGGCGACACGCTGCGCCCGGGATTGCAGATCATCAAGATGGCAAAGGGCATCTCGGTCGTATCGAGCTGCTTTATTATGGAATTGCCGAACAAAGCCTACGGCGACGACGGCATTCTGGTGTTTGGCGATTGTGCGGTCAACCCCTGCCCGACGGCGGAGCAGCTCGCGGCCATCGCGGTCTCGTCCGCGGCGACAGCGCGCGCGCTCTGCGGCATCGAACCGCGCGTGGCGATGCTCTCGTTCTCAACGAAGGGCAGCGCCTGCCACGAGCTCGTCGACAAGGTCGTCGAGGCCACGAGGCTCGTGCGGGAGCTTGCGCCGGCGCTTTCGGTCGACGGTGAGCTGCAGGCCGACGCGGCGCTTGTCGAGAAGGTTGCAAGCCTCAAGGCGCCCGGCAGCGCGGTCGCGGGCCACGCCAACGTTTTGATCTTTCCGGACTTGCAGGCCGGCAACATCGGCTACAAGCTCGTTCAGCGTTTGGCCGGCGCGGAGGCCGTCGGCCCCATCTGCCAGGGCTTCCAGTCCCCGGTCAACGATCTTTCCCGCGGCTGCAGCGTCGAGGACATCGTCTCCGTGGTCGCCATCACCGCCGTACAGGCGCAGAATCGGTAAGGAGCAGGACATGACGTATATTCTGGTGATCAACGC
>CAYMSL010000022.1:0-6407 GCA_964393095.1 uncultured Oscillospiraceae bacterium
AGTGCTTTTTTTGGAACAGGGATTTGTCTCATTCTCCGATGCAAAGGTGGAGCGGTTTGTGAACGTGTGGATTGAGGATGTGGCTGACCTCGGTGATTCAGATGACGATGTCAAGCTGACATTCCCGGAGGGTATTTGATGGCCAAATCATTGCCGAGCAGAGTCCAAAAGCGTATTCGGGAAGCTGTGTGTCAGAAAGCGGATCAACACAGTTACGCTTCTCAAGACAGAGTTAAAAATGGCCAATTTATGGATGATCTTGTGGATGACCCCGAAATTGGTGGTGTTCTGCGTGAGTACATGAACGAGGCGCGCGTGAGAACGTACATCAAGGATGGAATTTTGAATGCCTATTGAATGAAGCGAATCAATTCCTGGGAGACGCGCTGCGCCGTGCCGAGGAGGTTATTGGGAAATTTGCTATGGGCAGTCCGCAACATACATTACAAAAGAACAGAATCGCCGCGCTGAAAATCGCGCTTGCGTTGATTAAGAAGGGACAGACAACATGACGAAAAGACCTGCTATCATCCGCCTTGTTGTGCTTGTCCTGCTCATCCTTTATATGCTGGCAATCCTGTTTCTTTTGATCATCCCCAACAACTACCGAAGCCACAATGTGCTTGTCGGCGCTCTTACGTGGGAACGGTGGTCGGCGTATGTCATGGGCGGTTTTAATCTTGTACCGCTGCGTAGTCTATTAGAGCAGATAGGCAGCATACTCGCCGGGCAGGATGTCGCGCGCGGCATCGTCTATTTGGTCGGCAACCTCGCGGGGTTCGCACCATTGGGTTTTTGCCTCCCCGCTCTGTTTGTCCGGCAACGCAAATTCCCAACGTTTCTAGTTACGGTTCTGCTGGCGATTGTAGTCTTGGAACTCGTGCAGGTCTTTACGATGCGTGGTTCCTTCGACATCGACGACGTTATTTTGAACACCGCAGGTGCCTGCCTCGGTTTTTGGATCATGCGCAAACCCGTCCGGCGCATTGCCGGTTTGCATGAGGAAAGTGAAAGCGTGGGTAAGACATGAATAAGAACCTGAGCAGATACCCGGTATCGGCGCTCCCTCGGCGATTTTGCACCCCTTAAAAAAGCAAAACGGAATTGTATCAATTTCGATAGTCTTAAGTAGATCTATCAAGCGAGATTGATGCAATGAGAGCCGATCTAGTTGGATTGTCCCTTGTTGCATCTGCGGGAAAATGGCGTGAAAAGCAAGAGGTTTTGGAGCATCCTTATTAGGAAGCCGAATTGCAATTGTGTAGAGGAGTAAAGGTATTTGTGAATACAAAAGAGCTGTACGAAAAATTATGCCTTATTGAAGGCATAAAAGGCGATATATCTTTTGTAGAAAACATGCTGACATGGCGATTTAATGATAATGTGTGCATCGAGGCTTTTTCAGAGGACGGAGACACCTATATAGGTGTTGAAAAAGGGGATATGCATTTCCATCCAAACGAAGAAGATATGTTTCAAGAACTCTGTGAAATAAATGATGGGGAAAAGATATTCGTTTCAAAAGTAGGCATTTTCGGCAGGCATATAACAGGCATGTACCAAAGGGGCTTTTTTGAAAAATATAAATGGTTGATCAAATTGGGTATCCGCACCAGATGTTATACGAGTCGTGGTATGATTAATTAATATATTGATGGAGGCGGAAAGGCATGCAAGAAGCCCCGTGGCTCTTACTTGATGATAAAGAATATCGCGCCGTCTGGGATAGAGTGTATAGCTATCTGAAATTTGCGCCAAGTGTTGATAAAAATGTTCCATTTGATATTCCGGTCAATTTTGAAGTCTACAATATTTATGAAATCTCTCAGTGGAATGAATCTGCCAATGATATAATAAAATCGATTTTCGCTTGTTGTATGGATCATGATGATTACATATACGCTTTGGATTGGCAACACTCTGGTTTTAGGTATAATCCAAAATCAGAAATGCCTCTCGAAAAAAGCAAATTCATCACCGACAAGCGATATAGCGGAGGGGGATACAACGCATATTTCCCCGATTTCTATCCGGACGGCGATTATTATTTTTTTATAGCGCATGATTTCAGGTGGGGTTATCTAACACATCCCTGGCAAAGAAAAATCTGGGTTTTCGGAGATAGCCTAATAGAAGAAATCAGGGAACATGCCGCCAAGATTGGTTTTGTCAAAAGCACATAACTCTTGCACCTTGTTTATTGATTTTGCACCCCTTTGCTCTTGTAAAAGGAAGATCGTTAAATTGTATTAACCTCGTACTCTTTAGGTAAATTTATCAAGTGAAAGCAGAAATGGTATGGGAATTTTCGAGATCGATCAGACTCAAAAACAGGATAGGCCGGCGGGCGTTGGCAGCCCCTGCACGGCGCATGACGCGCATGCTGAAAAAGGGCGTGTACCCGCAGAATACACGGCGGCCAACAGCGCCGTTGTGCCGAACGATATGGAGATGCCGTATCCGAGAGTCTGTGCGCACCGCGGGTTTAACACCATTGCGCCCGAGAACAGCATGGCCGCATTCGGCGCCGCGGTGGCTATGGGTGCGGACGAGATTGAATTTGACCTGTGGGTCACAAAGGACGGGGAAATCGTGGTTTCCCATGACGAGAACATGGAGCGCACGAGCGACGGAAGCGGGAACATCACAGAGATGAACTATGCGGATCTGTTGAAATTTGACGTCGGCCGCAAGTTTTCCGAACCGTTCAGGGGACTGCGCATCGCAAGATTTGAAGATGTCCTGAGGAAGTTCGCCCGTCATGCCATCATGAACATCCACATTAAAGTCGACCCCGACGGCCCGGACTACAGCCGCGGCCACCTGCAAAAGATTGTGGATTTGATCTACCGCTACGATTGCGCGGGGCACGTCTATTTTATGAGCAGCGAGCCCGTACTGCGCGTTGCGCTGGAAATCGCCCCCGAGATTCGGCGATGCTGCGCCGCCGGCAGCCGCCCTTGGGATATCGTAGAGCGCGCGATTGCGCACCAATGCCACAAGGTTCAGCTTTTCAAGCCGTTTTTCAATCAGCAGATGATCGATAAGGCGCATGAAAACGGCATCTATTGCAACGTGTACTATGCAGACGATCTCGACGAGGCGAAGAGATATCTGAACATGGGCATCGATACCATTTTAACCAACGATTATGGGCGCGTTTCGAAAGCGATCGATCCGCGTTCCGATGTTGATCAATACGCGGGGAACACGCCGTAAGTACAGGTGTGCAGCCCTATTTGCCAAAGGTGGAACGGAACCCGATCGGGTTTCGTTTCGTTTTTGGCGCGCCGCGGCTTTCCGCCGGGCGACGGCCCCTGCCCCATATACGGCGGATGACGGAGAATTACTAGTCCGGGAAGTATTCCTGCAACAATCGATCGGTGCTGGCTGTGATAGGAATCAGGATGGCTTTTATAGACCTTTACCATGCGGGCACAACGCCCTGATCCAAGGGATCTTTTACGCACTTCGTAAGCAAAAATACATACTATATACTGAGCGTTTATGTATGCTCAATATTGAACAAAATAAAGGAGAGTACTTTAATGCCATATAAACAATGCAATACAAACGCTTGCGGCTGCGAACCGGACACCGGCAAGTCCGACTCCAAATCATGCAAGAGACCGGAGTCGAAACTGTGGTTGGAATGCGGATCCAATCCGGAGGATGCGATATTTGAAATAGACGACGGCAGCGTTGAGGGGAATCAAACCTTCACCCTAAATCGGGTGATCGTTGACGCCGCCAACCTGTGCGGGCCGATCGTGAGAATAGAGTTCTCCAGCATCGTTTTCTTTGAGGCGGAAGATGAAAGCGGCTGCGAACACGAGGTCGAAGTCGATTTGCTCTTTAAGCTGATTCGAACATGCAACGGATATTCAGAATGCATTCAGAGCTGGAGATATCTCAAGGAGTTTGATATCGAAAACGATATCGATGAACTGGAAATAGAGATCAGCGAGCCTTTTACCGTGACGTTCTGCGACAGAATCTGCCCGAGCTGCTGCGAGTACCGGATGGTAGTGGAAGGACAGGATTTTGAAGGGGAATTTGAAGCGCTGAGAGTGGTTAAGCCGAATTTAAGCGCCCTTATCCAAGGGGTTGTCTGACACCTAGGCGAAAAAAACGAAGGAAGGTTCCCGGTTATCGGGAACCTTCCTTTTTGAATCAATTCTGAAAACCGTCGCGCTAGGCGGCTTGCGTTTTGCTTGGAAACGCTCTGCCATTTGGCTATAATGGAGAAAAGAGTCGATATGGCGGAACAGACGTCAAACGGATTTGCCGCGCGCCGGAACCGGCATCGGGAAGAAACATCGTAAACGCGCCGCAATCCGTTCCGAGCCTAACCGAGTATTGCCCGGAGGACTTCCTCCCCAAGCGCATTTTCCGGCCGCTTGGCGGCGATCTTCGCGGCGGGGGGAGGGGCGGTTCTATCTTCAGGCCGACGGCCTGTGTTTTGCCGCGGAGGGGTATCGTATGATTTTGTCGGATCAAACCATTTTAAACTATCTGCAGGACGGAACCCTGCGAATCTCCCCGCTCGAAAAGGGGCAGATACAGCCCGCAAGCGTCGATATCCGCCTTGGCGATACGTTCGGTGTCGTCGAGGATTCGCCGACGGGCATCATCACGTTAACGGGTGAAATCTCCTACAAAACGATCCGGGCCGACACCTATCTTTTGCTGCCCGGACAGTTTGTTCTCGCCACGACGATGGAATATATCGCGCTGCCCAACGACCTGACGGCCTTTGTGGAGGGAAGAAGCTCGCTTGGCCGGATGGGGCTGTTTATCCAGAACGCGGGGTGGGTCGATCCCGGGTTTTGCGGCGAGATCACGCTCGAACTCTTTAACGCGAATCGCTGCGCCATCGAGCTAAAGGCCGGCCGCCGGGTGGGACAGCTTGTGTTCGCCGAGATGGACGGCCTCGCGCTCAACCCCTACAGCGGCAAGTATCAGGGACAAAGAGGCGCGACCGGTTCCAAGGTGTTTCTCGATTGCGAGACGGGCGGCGCAAGGTAAGCGCACCGCGTATAAGCCGCCGCAAACGCGGATTTTCCCTGTGGATTCGAGATGGAATTTATAGTATACTCATAAGGAAGGGAGATGATCGTATGTATTTTAAGGTTATGAAGGCGAAAAACGGCCAGTATTATTTCACGCTCAACGCCAACAACCACGAACCGGTCGCCCAAAGCGAGATGTATGTGCAGAAGCAGTCCGCGCTGCACGCCATCGATGTGATCAAGGAGGGCGCGGGGGACGCGGCCGTCAAGGACGTCAGCGAGGAACAGAAGTAAGCGCCGCGCGACGAACGGAACGCATGCAAAACCGCCCCGCGTCCGTCGGAGCGGTTTTTCCTTTACCGGAACAAAGGCCGTTTTGACGCCGCCGCGAAAGAGCGCGCGGGCGGGAAGCCGGAAAAACTTTGGGAGAAAAACCCCGTGTTGGGGAGAAAACACCGCCGGAAAAACGCCGCCGGAATCGATGCGAAAAATTGCTTTTCAACGGGGTAAAATACGCCTATAATAAGAAAGCCAAGAGAAAGGGGAGTGATGTGCCGGTGGATGCCGTGCCCGAACGAAGTAGAACAACAGCGACTTTCTAGCGCGCGTTCGGGGGCGTCATTCCTTCGCGCCGCGTTTAGGAGCGAAAGGAGTGACCGAATCATGATGAAGATTTTTAAGACCGTGGGCAATGAGATGCGCGAGTTGACCACGCCCGAGAAGGACTGCTGGATCTCGCTCGTGCGCCCGACCGAGCAGGAGCTTGCCGAGGTGGCAAGGCGCTATGAGATCGATTCCGACGACCTCAGGGCCGCGCTTGACGAAGAGGAGCGCTCGCGCATAGAGACGGAGGATAACTACACGCTCATCGTCGTGGATATCCCATCCGTTGAAAAACAGCAGGGCAAGGACACGTACGTTACCGAACCGCTCGGCATCGTCTTGGCCAAGGACGCGATCATCACGGTCTGCCTCGAAGAGACGCCCGTGCTCTATACGATGAAGCAAAAGCACTCGAACGAGCTGCGCACGCACATGCGCACGCGCTTTGTGCTGCAGATCCTCTACCGCAACGCTTCGCTCTACCTGCAATACCTGCGCATCATCAACAGAAAGAGCGACAACGTCGAACAGAAGCTCCACGGTTCGACGCAGAACCGCGAGCTCATCGAACTGCTCGACCTTGAGAAGAGCCTTGTTTATTTTACGACATCGCTGCGCTCGAATGAAGTCGTACTTGAAAAACTGCTCAAGTCCGAGCGCATTAAGAAATATCCGGAGGACGAGGATCTGCTCGAGGATGTCATCGTCGAGAACCGCCAGGCCATCGAGATGGCCAACATCTACAGCGGCATCCTCGCGGGCATGATGGACGCGTTCGCCTCGGTCATCTCG
>CAYMSL010000022.1:6417-18213 GCA_964393095.1 uncultured Oscillospiraceae bacterium
CAATGAAATTCCTCGCCGTGGTGACGATCGTGCTCTCGGTGCCGTCGACGATATTCGCCGCCTACGGCATGAACGTTTCGGCCAAGGGCATGCCGCTCGCGGACAGCGCCTACGGGTTTTTCGCCATCATCGTGTTCTCGCTGGTGCTGACCGTCGGCGTAGCGATCTTCTTTGCAAAGAAGAAGATGTTCTAGGGCGCTGGGCCATCCGGCCAAAGGGGCAGGCGTGGAAAAGCCGCGCCTTGCCCGCCGCCTAAATTACCGGAAGAGGCATTCGAAAAAAAGACCCCCTATCGCAGCGTCATACCGCCGCGGCAGGGGGTTTCATCATCAATAAGCGCCAGAGAAGCGCAATCCCGGCAGGAGCGCCTTCCCGATGTCATGCCGGCGGCCGCCGCGTATCGTGCGCGTGGGAAACCCTTAGCGGCGGCCGAGGATCACGCGGCTGAGGAAGATTAAGAGGCACGCGCCGCCGAGCGCGATGAGGAAGCCCATAAACGAGCCCGATGAGGCAGAGGCAAAGCCGAGCAGCGAGGCGACCCAGCCGCCGAGCACGCCGCCCGCGATGCCGACGACGATGTTTCTCACAAGCCCGCCCTTGCCGTTCATGATCTTGCTTGCCAGCCACCCGACGAGAGCGCCGAGCGCCAAAAAACCGATGGTGTTCCAAAGACCCATATGCGTGTTACCTCCGCTTGATCGAGCGTTTGCTTCTCACGTTGCCGCTTGAGCCGATACGCGGCTTATTGCGGCGCTTCTTTTTGCGCTTCGCCGTCCGGTTCGGGCGGCTTTAGGGCGTTTGCCGGGGACGCGGGCCCGCTTTTACGCAGCACGCGAAAGACGATGTTTGCTACGGCCGCGATCGCGGGGCCGACGATTGCGCCCACGCCGCCGAAGAGCAGCAGCCCCGCCACCGAGGCAAGCAATGTAATCAGCGGCGGCAGGCCGATGCTTTTGCCCGTGATGATCGGGTCGAGCACCATGCGCAGCACGACCATCGCGATATAGGTCGCCCCCACGCCGACGGCCATGCGCGTGTTGCCGGCAATTAGCGCGATCACGCTCCATGGCACGAGCGCGACGCCGGAGCCGATCACGGGCAGAAGGTCGAGCAGGCTCACGCCGAGCGCGATCAGAACCGACCACCAGCCCATGCCGACGATGAGCATACCCGTGGTGAGCACGGCAAGGTTCACGCAAAAGAGGATCAGCTGCGCCTTGCCAAAGCCCAGCGCGGCCCTGCCGACCTCCTTGAGCGTGGTGACGAAGCGGTTTTGCTCTCCTGTGTGTTCCATGCCTGCATTATACCGAAATCCCGGTTTGCGCACAAGTACCGCCGGCCGTAACGGCGCGAGACATATACTATATATTCGTCCCGGGCGCATTGACACGCCCGCCTTACGCGGACTACGATACGAGTGGAGCGTCGATACAACAAAATAAGGGAACGAGGGCTTAGGCATGCGACTGCTCATCATCAACCCGGGCGCCACATCCACGAAGATCGCCGTCTACGAGAACGAGAACGAGGTGTTCCGCGAAAGCATGCAGCACACGCCGGCGGACTTTGCACACTGCGAGCGCATCGTCGACCAGCTCGAAGCGCGCCTTGCCCTTGTAAAGGACGCGCTCTCGCGGCAGGGTTATACCATGGCGGACTTTGCCGCCGTGTGCGCGCGCGGCGGGCTGCTGCGCCACATCCCTTCCGGCACATACCTCATCAACGACGCGGTGCTCGAGGACATCTATCACCCACCCTACGGCGAGCACGCCTCCTCGCTCGGCCCGCTGATTGCGCACGCGCTCGTGGCCGAGGCGGGCATACCGGCGTTTTTTGTCGACCCCGTTTCGGTCGACGAGATGGGCCCGCTTGCGCGCGTGTCGGGGCTTGCCGGCATGGAGCGCGAAAGCTTTTTCCACGCGCTCAACCACAAGGCCGTCGCGCGCCGTGCCGCGGGGCAGCTCAATCGGCCCTATGAGGAGCTCAACCTCATCGTCGTGCATATGGGCGGCGGCGTATCCGTCGCGGCGCACGAGAAGGGGCGCGTCGTCGACCTGTTCAACGTCAAGGACGACGGCAGTTTTGCGATGGATCGCGGCGGCGCGCTGCCGACCGGAGCGCTCGTCAACCTCTGCTTTTCCGGCGGGGACAAGCGCGAGATCAAGAAGCTGCTCGGCACGGAGGCGGGCGTGTATTCCTATCTCGGCACGCACGACTTCCGCGAGGTGGAGCGGCGCGCGTTCGACGGCGATGAAAAGGCAAAGCTGATCTACGAGGCGCTGGCCTACCAGCACGCAAAGGACATCGGCGCGCTTGCGGCGGTGCTGCGATACGATGTGGATGCGATCGTCTATACGGGCGGCATCGCCTATTCCGAGCGCTTTTGCGAACGGATTACCTCCTACGTCGGGCGTGTCGCGCCCATTTTACGCATCCCCGGCGAGGAGGAGATGCGCGCGCTGGCGCTCGGGGCGCTGGCTGCGCTGCAAGAAGGAACGCGAAAGGAGTATCCGGCATGAACGGGACGCTGCTTGCGTATGCAGAGCGCGCCAGGGGACTTGGCGGACGGGTGGCCGTTGCCGCCGCGCACGACGAGGACGCGCTTGCGGCCGTATGCGCGGCTTCGGAGGAGGGAATCTGCGAGGCGCTGCTCTTTGGAGACGAGGCGCGCATTTTGGCGATCCTCAAAGAACTGGGGGCGGACCCCGGTCGCTTCGAGATCGTCGGCTGCGCAAACGACGAGGCCTGCGCCGTCGCCGCCGTAAAGGCGGTGCTTGACGACCGGGCGGATTTACTCATGAAGGGCCGGCTTGGCACGGCGGCGCTGATGCGCGAGGTCGTGCGCTCGCCGCTTGCGCAGGCGCTGCTTTCGCACGTGATGCTCTATGAACTGCCAAACTTTGAACGGCTGCTCGTCAACACCGACGGCGGACTCAACCCCGCGCCCGATCTCGAAAAGAAGCGCAGCATTCTCGAGAACGCGGCGCGGTTTTTGCGCTCGATCGGCTACGAACGCATCGTTGCGGCGTGCTTAAGCGGCAGCGAGAGCGTCAGCGAAAAGATTCCCTCCTCGCTCGATGCCAGGGCGCTTGCCGACATGGACTGGTCGCGCTATGCGATGCGTGTGTTCGGCCCCGTGGGGCTCGACCTTGCGATCAGCCCCGCCGCCTGTGCGCACAAGGGCTACGACGCGCCGGGCGCGGGCAAAGCGGATATCCTGCTGATGCCGAACTTTGAGGCGGGCAACTGCTTTGGCAAGGCCCTGACCTATTTCGCCGGCGCGCGCTCGGCGGGGCTTGTCGTTGGCGCGCGCTGCCCGATCGTGCTTGTTTCCCGCGCGGATACGGCTGAAACCAAGCGCCTTTCTCTCGCCCTCGGGGTGCTCGCGACGAAGGGAGGCGCGTGAAAAATGGAGGAGATGCCTATGCCTACCCTGCTTACCGGCAACGAGGCCGCCGCGCGCGGCGCGTATGAGGCCGGCGCGCATGTGTGCTCGGCCTATCCCGGCACGCCGAGCACGGAAATTTTCGAATCGCTCGCGGCGTATCATGGCGAACTCTACGCCGAGTGGGCGCCGAACGAGAAGGTCGCGGTCGAAATGGCCTACGGCGCGTCGATCGCCGGGGCGCGCGCGCTTGCGGCCATGAAGCACGTGGGCGTCAACGTCGCGGCGGACCCGATCTTTACCGCCGCCTACAACGGCGTGGGCGCGGGGTTTGTCATCGTTTCGGGAGACGATCCCGACATGCATTCCTCGCAAAACGAGCAGGACAACCGCTATTATGCGAAGTTTGCCAAGATACCGCTCGTCGAACCCGCCGACTCGCAGGAGTGCAAGGATTTTATGAAGGCGGCGTTCGCGCTGTCCGAGGAATTCGACCTGCCGGTGCTGTATCGCGTGACGACGCGCATCTGCCACTCGAAGAGCCTTGTAACGCTGGGCGCGCGCGAGGAAAGGCCGATTAAGCCCTATGCGCGCGACGCGGCGAAGTTTGTCTGCACGCCGGCAAACGCCAGGCGGCACCGGCCGCTGCTCGAGGAAAAGCTGAAACGGCTCGAACAGTACGCCAACGTAAGTCCGCTCAATGTCGTGACGATGCGCGGCTCGAAGATCGGCGTGATTTCGGCCTCGGTCGCCTACCAGTATGCCAGGGAAGCCTTTCCGGCGGATGCGTCCTTCCTTAAAATCGGGCTAAGCTGGCCGCTGCCGATGAAGCTGATTGCCGACTTTGCCGCCCGCGTTGAGACGCTCTACGTCGTCGAGGAGCTCGAGCCGTTTATGGAGGAGCAGATCAAGGCGGCCGGCATTGCCTGCATCGGCAAGGAATTGATCCCGAACATGTACGAGCTCAACCCCGAGATCGTGCGCCGCGCGGTGTTCGGCACGGAGCCGGCGATCACGCGCGTTGAGGCGGACGTTGTGCCGCGCCCGCCCGCGCTCTGCCCCGGCTGCCCGCACCGCGGCTTTTTCTACACGCTCGGCAAGCGCAAGGACGCCGTGATCGCGGGCGACATCGGCTGCTACACGCTCGGCTGCGCCCCGCCGCTTTCGGCCATGGACTCGGTGGTCTGCATGGGCGGCGGGTTTTCCGTCGCCATGGGTATGGCCAAAGCCTTTGAGCAGGCGGGCCAGGAGAAGAAGGTGTTCGGCGTGGTGGGGGACTCGACCTTCTTCCACAGCGGCATGACGGGCGCGGTCGAAATCCTCTACAACAAGGGCAAGGTGATCCCCTGCGTGCTGGATAACTCGATCACCGGCATGACGGGCCATCAGGAAAACCCCGGCAGCGGGCTTGCGCTCTCTGGCGAGATCGCGCCGCAAATACCGATTGAGAACGTGCTTGCCGCCTTCGGCTACGAAAACGTGATCGTCGTCGATCCGCAGGACCTTGCCGCCATGCAGCGGGCGCTCGACGACGCGGTAAACAGCTCCGTTCCCGCCGCGATCATCGCGCGACGCGCGTGCCTCTTGATCAAGCGCCGCAAGCATGACCTCGGCAAGTGCGTCGTCGACGCCGAAAAATGCCGCGCCTGCAAGCTTTGCCTCAAGGTCGGCTGCCCGGCGGTGAGCTTCGACGGAACGAAGGCTAAGATCGACCAAACGCTCTGCACGGGCTGCACAATCTGCGCGCAGGTCTGCCGCTTCGGCGCGATCTCGCGCGAGGAGAGAGGGGAGGGCAAGGCATGAAGGCGGTAACGAGCGTGCTGCTCGCCGGCGTCGGCGGGCAGGGCACGATACTCATGAGCCGCGTGTTCACGGCGGGGCTGATCGACGCGGGCTTCGACGTGAAGATGAGCGAGGTCCACGGCATGGCGCAGCGCGGCGGCTCCGTTTCCACGCAGGTGCGCTATGGCGAGGCGGTCTTTTCTCCGATCATCGGGCGCGTCGAGGCGGACGTGCTTGTGGCGTTTGAGAAAATGGAGGCCGTGCGCTACGCGGAGTACCTTAAGCCCGGCGCGACGGCGTTGATCAACGATCAGGCCATACTGCCGCTGCCCGTGGCCACCGGCGCCGCAAAATACCCGGAGGGTTTGATCGCGGCCATGCAGGCGAAATTCCGCACGATCGTCGTGCCCGCAAGCGATATCGCGGGCAGGCTTGGCAGTCCAAAGAGCACGAACATCGTGCTGCTCGGGGCGCTCGTGCGCGTGCTTGCGCTCGAAGCGCTCGACTGGCGCGCGGCGATCGGGCAAACCGTGCCCGCGCGGGCGCTGGAACGTAACCTTGCGACGTTTGCTGCGGGGCTGGATATGGGAGGACGGGGATAATGGTATCGGAAGCCATGCGGCAGGTCGGCAGCAGGCGCAGCACGATCCGCGAGATGTTCGAGTACGGACTGCGCCGCGCGGCCGTTGTCGGCGCAGACAACGTGTTTGACTTCTCCCTCGGCAACCCCTCGGTGCCGCCGCCAAAAGCGGTAAACGAGGCCTTTTTGGAGGCGCTTGCCATACCGGAAGTGCAGCGCGTGCACGGCTACACGGTTGCCCCTGGCGCGGTCGAGGCGCGCGAGACCGTGGCGGCCGCGCTCAACCGCCGCCTCGGCACATGCTACACCTATAAAAACCTCTACCTCACCTGCGGCGCGGCGGCGGCGCTGACCATCGTCTTTCGCGCGCTGACGATCGACCGGGAGACGGAGTTTCTTGCGATCGCGCCGTACTTTCCGGAGTACGCCTGCTTTGCCGCCACAAGCGGCGCGCGATTTCGCGTGGTGCCGGCGGACGAACGCGATTTTCAGATCGACTTTGAAAAGCTTGAGCGCGCGCTCAATACGCACACGCAGGCGGTGATCATCAACTCGCCGAACAACCCCTCGGGCGCGATCTACTCGGCTAAAACGCTCAAAGCGCTTGCCGAACTGCTGCGTAAAAAGAGCGTCGAGGCGGGGCATCCGATCTATCTTGTCTCCGACGAACCCTATCGCGAGCTCTACTATACCGGCGAGCCCGTGCCGTTTCCGGCGTCGTTCTACGAGGCGACGATCGTGACCTATTCCTACTCGAAGAGCCTCTCGCTGCCGGGGGATCGCATCGGCTATGTGCTGGTGGGCGACGACGTGCCGGACGCGCGCGACGTGCTCGACGCCGTGGCGGGCAGCGGGCGCATGCAGGGCTACGTCTGCGCGCCGACGCTCATGCAGCGCGTGATCGCGCGCTGCGAGGAGCGGGATGTCAAGCCCGACCTCTCGAGCTATCGCAAAAACCGCGCGCTCTTCTACGATGGGTTGACGCGCGCGGGCTATCGCTGCGTGCCGCCGGACGGGGCGTTCTACCTCTTTTTCGAAGCGCCGGAGGGCGACGGCGACGCGTTTGTCGCGCGGGCGAAGGCCGAGGATGTGCTCGCCGTCTCCGGGCGGGACTTTGGCTGCCCGGCGTTTGTGCGCGCCTCATACTGCGTTGCCTACGAAACCATCGAGCGCGCGCTGCCGCGTTTTCAAACGCTGTTTGAGACAACCGCGCGTTAGCGCGCGGCCAGAATGCGAAAACAAAGCCCGTTTTTAAACGGGCTTAATTCATAAAAACCGGTTTCGACGGGATAACCGCTTGCCGCCTTTCGTGCTGCGGACGCGCGGGCGGCAAAGAACATAAGAAAACCGCCGCTATTCCCAACGGTCTTAGGCTTTTTTGCCGCCTTTTCTTTCCGTAACGGGAGAGGCGGAGAGCCGGCGCGAGAGGTAATCTTTGAGCTGCTCGGCGCATTGCTGCGCGCCCGCGTCGCTCTGGGCCGCGCCTTGTGCAAGGTTGCCGCGCCCGCCGCCGCGTCCGCCTGTGGCGGCGTTGACGGCCTCGACAAGCTCCGAAATCGGCAGCGGACAGCCCTCGCCGAGGGCGAGCACGTAGGAGAGCGTGCCGCTGTTTTGCGAGAGCAGCAGCACGAGCGTATCCGACGAGGCGAGCGTAAGCGCCAGCTCGCGCAGCCGATGGGCGTCGACGTCGCTGAGCAGCCGCACGATCAGGCGCTGTGTGCCGGCCTTGACGGCGCTTGCCGTAAGCTCGGTTGCGAGGTAAGCGTTGAGCGCGCGTACAAGCTCCTTTTCGCGGCGCTTGAGCGCGCCGTACCCGTCGGAAAGCTTGCCGACGGCCGAGACGGCGTCCGCACGCGCGCAGGAGAAGCGCCGCGCAATCGCATCCAGATCGTCGTGCGCGGCGCGCGCGGCGCAGAGCGCACGCTCGCCGCAAAGAAACGTGATGCGCGTGCCGCCCTTGTAGGAGACGGCGTCGACGATGAGGATGAGCCCGATCTCGCCCGTGCGCGCGCAGTGCGGCGCGCAGCAGGTGCAGGCGTCCGCGCCTTCGATGGACACGACGCGAATCGGCGCGGTCAAACCCTCGGCGTGTTTGCGCAGGGCTTGCCCCGCGGCGGCTTCCTCCTCGGTGCCGTAGACCGCCACCCGCACGGGCAGATCCTGCCAGACGTAGGCGTTGGCAAGGCGCTCCGCCTCGAGGATTTGCGCGTGGTCAAGCGGCTTGTCGAGGTCGATTGTGGCGTAGTCGAGGGCGAGGTGAAAGCCGATGTTCGCGGCGGCGAAACGCTCGTAAAACGAGAACGAGAGCAGGTGCTCGCCCGTGTGCTGCTGCATGAAATCGAAGCGCCGCTTCCAGTCGAGCCTGACCGGAACCCGCGCGCCCATAAGCAGCGGCCGATCGACGCGGTACACGACCTCGTCCCCCTCCTCGCGGGCCAAGAGCACGTTCGCCTCGCCGATCGTGCCGAGGTCGCAGGGCTGCCCGCCGCCCTCGGGAAAGAGCACGCTGCGATCGAGCAGCACGTCGAAGCCGCCGTCAACCGGCGTGCAGGCGCGCACAAGCGCGTCCGTTTCGGTGAGGTGGCCGTCGCGCTCGTAGAGTTTTTCGGTCATGTCAGTTCACCGCCGATCTGTAGAATGGAGGGTTGCGCGGCGCTAAATGATACCAAGCGTGCCGAGCGTAAAGAGGAAGAGGAACATCGTCACAATCGAAAGCACGCTGGTTATGGCGACGATCGAGGCCGCGAGATCCTCGTCCGCACCGAGGTTCGCCGCCATGTTGTAGATGACCGTGGCCGTGGGCGCGCCAAAGACAATCAGCACCGATGCGACCGCGTCTTTGGGGAAGCCAAGCCGCGCAAACAGCAGCACGAACACAAGCGGAATCACCACAAGCCTTAGCAGCGTAACGACGGCGAGAGAAACGCGGTTTTTACGCAGCGAGCCGAACGAGAGCGTGCCGCCGAGCGCCATAAAGGCGAGGGGCGTCGTGATTCCGGCGATGCCCGTAAGCGTGGTGTTGAGCACCGTGGGCAGGCGCAGCTGAATCAGGTTTGCCGCAAAGCCAAGCAGACAGCCGATGAGTATGGGGTTTGTGAATATCTGCACAAGCATCCGGCCGAGGTTCGCGCGCCCGCCGCGGTAGCGCTCCATGGCGTAGACCGAGAGAGCGTTTGTCAGCGGCACGCTCAGCGACACCGCGAGCGTCATGTAGCTCATATGCGCCGCCCCGAGCAGCGCCGCGGCGATGGACAGGCCGAATATGCCCTCGTTTGGGCGGAAGATGCCGAGCACAATCACGCCGCGCCGCGCGTTGTCCTTGCAAAAGCGCGGCACAATCAGCATCGAGAGCAGGAACACCAGCGTGAGGCCAAGTCCTACATAGAGCAAAAACGGCGTTTCCACCATTGCGCGAAGGTCGGCGGCCGCGACGGAAAGGTAGCACAGTGCCGGAATCGTAACGTAGAAGAGGATGCGGTTGATCCCGCGAAAGCCGGCGTCGTCGACGGCGCGGAGGCGTTTGAGCAGCACGCCTGCCGCCATGTAGAGCACGAGCGGGGCGACGACGCGAAAGGACACGAGCAGCTGTTCCATGCAATCTCCCTGTGGTGCGCGCGCTATGGCGCGATAATAGCGCTATTATAGCACATTCGCGCTTGAAACGGAGGTTCGGCACGGATTTTGCACAAGACGGTCGGCGCCGAGCGTTTTTCGAGAGATAGCTGTTCACTTTGCGGAGGGAAAATGGTATGATTGCCTTGTAACGTATGGATGCGGGGGTAGTTTGGATGAGCAGATATACGGACGAAACGGCGCTCTACTACTTCAACAAGGGCATTTCCACGGCCGCCTACCGCGAGCTCGGCTGCCATGCCGAAACCGGCGAATACGGCGAGACGGTCTATCGTTTCGCGGTCTGGGCGCCCAACGCGGAGTTCGTCAGCGTCGTTGGGTCGTTTAATTTCTGGAATATCGAGGCCGACAAGATGCACCGCGCCGGTACGACGGGCGTATGGGAGCTTTGCGTCGGCGTCGCGCACGCGGGCGACCTCTATAAATACGCCATCGGTACGTATACGGGCGAGATCATCATGAAAGCGGACCCGTTCGCCTTCCGCTGCGAGGCGGACGGCACGGCCTCCGTCGTCGGCGATATGCCCGCCTACGAATGGAACGACGCCGAATACGAACTGACGCGCGGCGATTTTTCCGCCCGGCCGATGAGCATCTACGAGGTGCATCTCGGCTCCTGGAAGCAGGGGCTCGGCTATCGCGAGCTGGCGCACGAGCTTGTCGACTACGCCGTCGAGATGGGATATACGCACATCGAGCTGATGCCCGTGATGGCCTACCCTTACGAGCCGAGCTGGGGCTATCAGGTCACGGGTTACTACGCCGCCACCGCGCGATACGGCGAGGCCGAAGACCTCATGTACTTCGTTGACCGCGCGCACAAAAAGGGCCTCGGGGTCATCATGGACTGGGTGCCCGCGCACTTTACGCGCGACGCGCACGGGCTGCGGCTCTTCGACGGCACGCCGCTGTTCGAGCACCCCGACCCGCGCCGCAGCGACATGCCGCAGTGGGGCACGCTGCTCTTCGACTTTGAAAAGACCGAGGTGCAGTCGTTTTTGCTCTCAAGCGCGATGTTCTGGCTCAAGGAGTACCACTTCGACGGCCTGCGCGTCGACGCCGTGAGCTGCATGCTCTACCTCGACTTCGGCAAGCGCGACGGGGCCTGGCTGCCGAACATCTACGGCGGGCACGACAACCTCGCGGCCATCGAGTTCTTCCGCAAGCTTTCGGGCGCGGTGGGCGAACTGCCCGGCGGCAAGCTGCTCTTTGCCGAGGAGAGTTCGGCCTATCCCTACGTAACCCGACCGGTCGCAAAGGACGGCCTCGGCTTCTCGTTCAAGTGGAACATGGGCTGGATGAACGATATCCTCGACTATATGGAGATGGACAGCATCTACCGCAAGTACCACCACGACAAGCTGACCTTTTCGCTCTGCTACGCGTTTTCGGAAAAATACGTGCTGCCGCTGAGCCACGACGAGGTCGTGCACGGCAAGCAGAGCCTGCTTTCCAAGATGCCCGGCGATTACTGGCAGCAGTTTGCGCAGCTAAGGCTGCTCTACGCGTTCCAGTTCGCGCACCCCGGCAAGAAGCTCATGTTCATGGGCGACGAGTTCGGGCAGTTCATCGAGTGGAAGTTTGACGACTCGCTCGACTGGTTTTTGCTCGACTATCCCAAACACGCCGAGATGCAGCTCTTCGTACACGATTTGAATCACTTCTACCAGGGTTCGCCGCCGCTCTACGAGTGCGACGACAGCTGGGCGGGCTTTACCTGGTGCGGCGTGGACGACAACATCCACTCGATCGTGTCGTTTCTGCGCACCGACCGCGCGGGCGCTTCCCAGCTCTGGGTATTCAACTTTACGCCGATGCCCTGGAGCGATTACATGATCGGCGTGCCGCGCTACGGCGAATACAGGGAAGCCTTCTCGAGCGACGCGCCTTACTACGGCGGCACGGGCGACTACCCGAACGCGCCGGCCATGACGGACTACGAGCCCTACGGCGAACATCCGTGCCGGCTGCGGCTAAGGCTGCCGCCGTTTGCGGCGGTCTGCTTCAAGTTAACGCCAAAGCCGCTGCCGCAAGGCGCGGCGGGGAAGGGGGAGGGCGAGGCGTGAAGAAGACGATCGTGGCGATGCTGCTTGCGGGCGGGCAGGGAAGCCGTCTCGGGGTGCTGACCTCGAGCATGGCGAAGCCCGCGGTGCCCTTTGGCGGCAAGTATCGCATCATCGACTTTCCTTTGAGCAACTGCGTCAACTCCGACATCAACACCGTGGGCGTGCTCACGCAGTACCGTCCGCTCGCGCTGAATTCCTACATCGGCACCGGCCAGCATTGGGATTTGGACCGCATGCACGGCGGCGTATTCGTCCTGCCGCCATATGTTACGGGGGCGGACGCGCGCTGGTACACGGGCACGGCAAACGCCATCTACCAAAACCGCGAGTTTGTCGACCAGTTCGACCCC
>CAYMSL010000023.1:0-17569 GCA_964393095.1 uncultured Oscillospiraceae bacterium
TTCTCGGCGCGCGCGCGCGCACCGTGCGCGAGGTGGAGCGCCGGCTCGACGAGTGTGAGTTCGGCGAGGTTGAGGTATACGGCGTTGTTGAGCGGCTTAAGGAGCTTAAGCTGCTCGACGACTTCGCGTACGCGCAGGAATTCGTCCGCACACGCCTCAACACAAAGCCGGTGAGCCGCGCGCACCTGCGCGAGCAGCTGCTATCCCACGAGGTGGAGCACGAGGCGATCGACGCGGCGCTATCCGGACTTTCGGACGGCGATGAGGCGGAGGCGGCCCTGCTTGTAGCGCTCAAGTATGCCCGCCAGTATGCGAACTTGCCGCTCGACGAGCGGCGTGAGATCGTTTTGCGGCGGCTCGGCGCGCGCGGCTATGCCTTTGACGTTTCGCGCGCGGCGGCGGATGCGGCGCTTGCCGAGGGAGAGGCGTGAAACGCGTCGTAACGGCCGAGGAGATGCGCGCGTTTGAGCGGGCGCGCTTTGCGGACGGCCGCGCGGAAAGCCTTGAGTGGATGGAGCGCGCGGCGCGCGGCGTCGACGATGTGCTAAGCGCGCGCTATAGCGGCCAAAGCGTTCTTGTGGTCTGCGGCGGCGGCAGCAACGGCGGAGACGGATTCGCGCTGCTGCGGCTTTTGGCGGCGCGCGGCATCGTGGCGGAAGGGGCGCTCCTGTGCGAGCCCGCGCGGCTTGGCGGCGATGCGCGCGTCAACTATCTGCGGGCGCGATCCTGCGGCGTGCCGCTTTTAGCGGGCTTAACAGAGGAGGCGCTCGAACGCTGCGAGGTGATCGTCGACGCGCTCCTTGGCACGGGGCTTTCGCGTCCCGCGGAGGGTGCGTACGCCGAGGCGATCGCGCGCATGAACGCCGCGGGAAAGCCGATCGTCGCGGTCGATTTGCCCTCTGGCGTGGACGCGACGACGGGCGATGTGCCCGGCTGCGCCATTCGGGCCGAGACAACCGTAACATTTCAGTTTTATAAGCGCGCGCATCTCTTGTTTCCCGGGCACGGCCTCTGCGGCGATGTCGTGCTCAAAGCGCTGAGCGAGGAGCCGGAGGAATCGGAACCGACGGTTTCGCTCTTCGAGAGGGCCGACGCCGCGCGCTTACTGCCGCCGCGCCCCGCCGACTCCCACAAGGGCAAAAATGGCCGTGCGCTGCTCTGCGTAGGCAGCGCCGCCTATACGGGCGCGGCATTGCTCAGCGCGGGAGCCGCGCTAAGAGGCGGCGCGGGGCTTGTGAGCGCCGCCGTACCGGGCGAGGTCAAGGCGGCGTTTTCCGCGCTGCCGGAGGCCTGCGCGCTTGCCGTCAACGGCGGCGGCGACTGGGACGATGCCGCCTGCGAACAGGCCGCGCGGCTGCTTGAAAGGCAGGACGCGGTCTGCATCGGCTGCGGCGTCGGGCGGGGCGGCGTGCTGCCGCTCGTGCGCCGGGCGCTGGAGACGCGCAAGGCGCTTGTGCTCGACGCCGACGCGCTAAACCAGCTCTCTTGCGAGCGGTCGCTCTTTGGCATGCTGCACGAGCGCGTGGTGCTTACGCCGCACATCGCCGAGATGGCGCGGCTTACCGGCGAGGCGGCGGAAACGATTCTCGCCGACCCGATCGGTATCTCGCGCGCGTATGCCGAAAGGTGGGGCTGCGTCGTACTGCTCAAGAGCGCGACGAGCTGCGTTTCCAACGGACAAAGCGTGCGCCTCAACACCGCCGGCAACCCCGGCCTTGCCAAAGGCGGCAGCGGCGACGTGCTCGCCGGCCTCGTTACGGCGTTGCTCGCGCAGGGCCTTGCCCCGTTCGACGCCGCGAGCGCCGGTGCGTTCCTGCTCGGCGCGTCGGCAAACGAGGCGTTCGCGCTGCTCGGCAGCCGCATGCTCAATGCCCGCGATGTCATCGACGTCGTGTCCGATACGATTGGACGGCTCGGTTGAAAAGAAGATGGAGCGATGATCGGCGCTTAACGTACAACGGACGGCATGAGCCGTCCGTTTTTGCATGCAAGAATCCCTTAAACGTGTTTCTAGCGGTACACGCGCGGTACGCGCTCGGAGATGTTGAGCAGGATCTCGTAGCTGATCGTGCCGGCGCGGGCGGCAAGCTCCTCTGCCGTGACCTCCTCCTTGCCCTGCGCGCCGAGCAGCATAACCTCGTCGCCAACCTCGGCTTCGGGCAATTCCGTGAGGTCGACCATCATCTGATCCATGCAGATTGTGCCGATCTCGGGCGCGCGCTTGCCATGGATGAGCACATCCGTCTTGCCGGAAAGGCAGCGCATATAGCCGTCGCCGTAGCCAACGGGCAGCGTGCCGACGCGCATCGCCCGCGGCGAGACGAAGCGCAGTCCGTAGCTGACCCCCTCGTTGGCGGCGATCGTCTTGATGTGCGAGATGGTCGTCTGCCAGCGCATCGCGGGGAGCAGGTCGTCGCCCGGCAGGCGCTCGCCGGAGGGGTGGCAGCCGTACATGGCGATGCCGCCGCGCACCATATCAAACTGCGTTTCGGGCAGATGCAGGGCGGCGGCGCTGTTGGCGGCGTGCAGGATGGGGTTGAGTCCGTGCGCCCGCGCGATGCCGGCATAGCGCAGGAAGCGCTCCGCCTGCAGGCGCGTAAAGGACGGATCCGGCGATTCCGAAACGGCAAAGTGCGTAAACAGTCCGTCAAGCCGCAGGTTCGGGCAGCGGGAAAGCAGTTCGATCGCCTCGGTAAACGCCGCTTCGTCGCTAAAGCCGATGCGGCGCATGCCCGTATCCACCTTGATGTGAAAGGCGCAGGTCCTGCCGAAGCGCGCAGCGTGATTTTGCAGCTTAAGCAGCGATGCGGCGGTGAAGATTGTGGGCATGAGATCGTGGCGCACGACCTCGTCCATGTGCGCCTCGTCGGTCGCGCCAAGCAGCAGGATCGGGGCCGACACGCCCGCCTCGCGCAGCCTCGCGCCCTCCTCGGCAAAAGCGACGCCGAGATACGCCGCGCCGCTTTCGAGCGCGCAGCGCGACACCGCCTCCATGCCGTGGCCGTAGGCGTTGGCCTTGACGACGGCAAGGTACCTTGTTTGGGGGCTGAGGCGGGCGCGGATCAAGGCGATGTTATGGCGGATGTGATCCAGCGTGACCACCGCGGCGGTCGGGCGCAGGGGCAAGGCGGATTGGGCGTTTTGCGTCATAAACTCGTACCCTTTTCGGCGCGCACGTCATGCACGATACGGCCGTCGATGAGGGTAAGCACGCAGCGGGTGCGCAGGTCGAACGGATGCCCGTCGAACACCGCGATGTCCGCGTCCTTGCCCGGCTCAAGTGTGCCGACGCGCCCGTCTATGCCCGCGATCTCGGCGGCGGTCTTTGTAATGGCGCGAAACGCGGTGAGTTCGTCGAGACCCGATCGCGCGGCAAGCCCCGCTTCGACGGGCAGGAACTGGATCGGAATCACCGGATGGTCGGTCATGATCGCAAACGGGATGCCGGCCTCGTGCAGGATGCGCGGCGCGTCGAAGGTGAGGTTTCTCAGCTCGATCTTGCTGCGTTCCGAGAGCAGCGGGCCGACGATGACGCCCGCGCCAAGTTCGTCGAGCCGCTCTTTGAGCACGTCGGCGATCAGGTGGCCCTCGGTGCAGTGCTCGATCGTAACGCGCAGATGAAACTCCTTTGCAAGGCGCAGCGCGGTGAGGATGTCGTCCGCGCGGTGGGCGTGTATTTTGACCGGCAGCTCGCCCGAGAGCACGGGCAGAAGCGCCTCCATGACGACGTCGCGCGCGGGCGCTTTGTCGGTGCCGAGCGACTTTTTATAGTCCTCTGCGGCAATCAGCGTCTTGCGAAACAGCGAGGCGATGGCCATGCGCGTCATCGGCGTGACCTTGCGCTCGGTGTAGACGGTTTTTGGGTTTTCACCCGTTGCGGCCTTCATGGCGACGGGATCTTTGATGATCATCTCCTCGACGGAGCGGCCGACGGTCTTGAGCGCCGCGAACTGTCCGCCGATGACGTTGGAGCTGCCGGGCCCGGTGACGACGCTCGTAATCCCCGCCTCGCGCGCCTCGCGAAAGCACGGGTCAAAGGGGTTGAGACCGTCGGTTGCGCGCAATTGCGGCGTGATCGGGTCGGTCATTTCGTTGCCGTCCTCGCCGTCCTTGCCCATGCCGTCGCAGAACATGCCAACGTGGCAGTGCGCGTCGATAAAGCCCGGGAATACCATAAGGCCGGAGAGGTCGGCCGTCTCCGCGCCGGGGGACTCGAGCGAGGCGCCGAGCGCGCGGATGCGCCCGTTTTCGATGAGGACGTCGCCGGTAAACGGCCCGGCGCTCATCGGATGGATCAAAGCGTGTTTTAGCAGCAGCATTCGTTTCTCCCGCTTTCGGAATTTTCCAATTCTGAATCTATCATAACCGCTTTTCAACCGTTTTTCAAATGGATAACGAATCTTCCCGGCGCATAGATTGCAACGGGAGGCGAACGACATGCAGCAAAACGGCATTGATCTTGAGCCGTTCCGCACGCGCGAACCGCAGCGGAGCGCCAATGTGGCCGCGTGGGATCGTACGAGCGTCTGGGTCAGGCGCAAAAGACGCGTGGAGACGCGCGCGGGCAGCATGATCGCCAAGATCACAATCTGCATGGCGATCCTCGCGCTCGTTATCCTCGCGGAGGCGTTCCTGCTTAGAGACGGCGGGGCGCGCGTTGTCGAAACCGCCGTGACCGACCAGCAGGGCGCGGGCGAAGGCGACGAGGATGTGCTCGGCCGCCTGCGCTTTGTTGAGGCGGGGGGCGTAAAAAGCGTGTTCGCCGTGTCGCAGCGCTGGGATATGCCCGTTGCGTACAGCGAAGCAAAGAACATCGAGGATGAGACGACGCTGTTCCTGCGCGCGCGGGAAGGGGAGACCGTGTATCTGCCGGCGGCGGGCGAGGTCAAAAGCGTCGGCACGGACGAGATACTCGGCGATTACGTGCGCGTCAGCCACGGCGGCGAGCTTGAGAGCGTCTACTACCATCTTTCAAACATCAACGTCGAGGAGGGGCAGCCGCTTTCGGCAAAGGACGCGCTCGGCAAGGTTGCCGCCGACGGCACGCTGTATATCTGCATCCTGCGAAACGGCGCGCCCGTCAACCCCGCGACGTACCTGAATGTAGAAGTCGATGGGTAGCGTCGCCATCTGCCGCATCCGCGGCGCCGAGATCCGCCTGCATCCGCTGCTGATCGTGGTGGTGGCGGGTGCCTGCGTGCTCGGCAGGCTGGACGAGCTCATGCAGGCGTTCATCGCGCTCTCGCTGCACGAGGCGTGCCACGCGATCACCGCGCGCGCGTTCGGCTGCCGCATCCAGTCGATCGATCTGATGCCCTTCGGCGGTGTGGCGCGGATCGAGCGGCGCGGGATGACGCTGCAGGCGGAGTGGAGCATCGCCGTGGCCGGGCCCGTGTCAAGCTTCATCATCGCGGGACTCGTGGCGCTGTTTTGCAACGCCTCGGCCTATACCGCCGCGCGGCTCGAGCCGTTTCTGCGCTTCAACCTCACCCTCGGAATTATAAACCTGTTGCCGGCGCTGCCGCTCGACGGCGGGCGCGTGACCAAATGCCTTTTGCAGGAGCGCGCGGGGCTTTCGCTTGCCGTGCGCATCACCGCCTGGACGGGTGTGGCGGTCGGCATCCTCATGCTGCTGGGCTTTGCGGCGGCGGTGCTGTATCGCGTGTATAACCTGACGCTGCCCGTGATGGGCGCGTTTTTGCTGCTGGCGGCGGTGCGAGAACTGCGCGCCCTGCCCGAGCAGCGCCTCTATGCCTTGGGCAAGCGCGGAGAAGAGCTCATGAGGGGCGAGAGCGTGCGCGTGCAGATGTTTGCCGCGCACGCCTCGATGTGCGCGAACGAGGCGCTTTCGCTGCTGCGCGAGAATCGCTTTAACGTGCTGCGCGTCGTCGACGACGAGATGCGCACGCTCGGCGAACTCGACGAGACCGCGCTGCTCTGCGGCATGGCGCGGCACGGTTCGCGCGCGAGCGTCGGGACGCTGCTTCGATTTGACCGACCCGGGAAAGTATGCTAAAATACCATGTTGGGTGGTTGGCGCCTAAATGTGGAAACGGGTCGGATAACGAGTTTGAATCAGACGATTTTAGACCGCGTGCTCGCGCGCGTCGAAAAGCCCGCGCGCTATATTGGCGGAGAGTGGAACAGCGTCGTTAAGCCGGAGGCGGACGTACGCTTTGCCTTGCTGTTTCCAGACGTTTACGAGATCGGCATGTCGCACCTTGGATCGCGCATCCTCTATCACACGCTGAACGAACAAGAAGGCATCGCCTGCGAACGCGCGTTCGCGCCCTGGCCGGATATGGAACAGGCGCTGCGCGACGAGGGCGAGCCGCTGTTTTCACTTGAGACAAAGCGCCCGCTCGGGGCGTTCGATATCCTTGGTTTTTCGTTGCTCTACGAAATGTGCTATACGAACATCCTCCAGATGCTCGATCTTGCCGGGGTGCCGTTCTATGCCAAGGAGCGCGGCGAGGACGCGCCGCTCGTCGTCTGCGGCGGCCCCTGCACCTGCAATCCGGAGCCGGTCGCGCCGTTTATGGACGCGGTGCTGATTGGCGACGGCGAGGAGATGGTGCTTGAGCTGGCCGAGGCCTGCCGACGCGCCAAGGCCGAGGGGCGAGATAAGGCGAGCCTGTTAAGAGAACTTTCCACATTGCGCGGTTTCTATGTGCCGTCCGTGCATCAAAAAGGCGACGTTGTCGTGCGCCGCATCGTGCGCGACCTTGACAAGGCGCCGTTTACGGGCCGGCCGATCGTGCCGTACCTTGGCATTGTGCACGATCGCGTGGCGCTCGAAGTCATGCGCGGCTGCACGCGCGGCTGCCGCTTCTGCCAGGCGGGGTATATCTACCGCCCCGTGCGCGAGCGCAGGAGCGAGACGCTGCTCGAGCAGGCGCGCGAGCAAATCGGCTGCACGGGCTACGACGAGGTGTCGCTTTTGAGCCTGAGCACCGGCGACTACTCCGAGGTGCATACGCTCGTGCCCGCGATCATAGGCGAGATGGAGCAAAGGAAGGTCTCCGTCGCGCTGCCGTCGCTGCGGGTAGACTCCGAGCTTGCAAACGACCTCGCCGTGATGCGCACCGTGCGTAAGGCGGGGCTAACGTTCGCGCCCGAGGCCGGCACGCAGCGCTTACGCGACGTCATCAACAAAAACGTCACAGAGGACGACATCTTCCGCGCGACGCAGGACGCGTTTTCGGCCGGGTGGAACGGTGTAAAACTCTACTTCATGATCGGCCTGCCGACCGAGACCGACGAGGATGTTTTGGGCATCGCGGAGCTTGCACGCAAAATCAGCGCGCAGTTCTACGCCTTGCCGAAGGACAAGCGCGGCAAGGGGCTGCGCATGAACGTGAGCGTTTCAACGTTCGTGCCCAAGCCCTTTACGGCCTTCCAGTGGTGCGGGCAGCTTCCGGTGGAGGAGATCAAGCGCCGGCAGGAGCTGATTCGCACGTCGCTCAAAGGCGTGTGCGGCGCGGAGCTGCACTGCCACTTTTCCCAGCTTTCCGTGCTTGAGGCGGCGTTTTCACGCGGGGATTCCCGCCTGGCCGCCGTGCTGGAAACCGCCTATCGCGGCGGCTGCCGCTTCGACGCCTGGACGGAACACTTCCGGCCGGACGTTTGGCGCGCGGCGTTCGCGGCGCAGGGGCTCAGCGAAGAGGCATACGCGCAGCGCGCGTTTGAGCCGAACGAGGAATTGCCCTGGGACTTTGTGGATACGCTCGTAACGAAGGCCTTCCTTTGGCAGGAGTACGAGCGCGCGGTGTTGGGAGAGACTACGCCGGACTGCCGCGGGGGCTGCAACGGATGCTTTGGAGCGCGTTATGAAACGGATTGCCGCTTATCATAAGGGGCGCGAACTGCGCATGATATCGCACCTCGACGTACAGCGCACGCTCCAGCGGGCGTTTCGCCGCGCGGGGCTGCCGCTTGCGTACTCCAACGGCTTTAACCCGCACCCGCTGCTCTCGTTTGCGACGGCCGCTGCAACGGGCATGTCGAGCGAGTGCGAGTGGTTCGAGGTGCAGCTAAGCGAAGCGGTCGATCCGGACGCGCTCGAGGCGGGCGTCAACGCGGCGCTGCCGAACGGCATGTTCATCTCCGGGGCGTTTGAACCGCCGGAGGGTTTTGGGTCGCTTGCCGCAAAGCTGCGCGCCGCGCGCTACGAGGTCGAGCTGCTCTGCGCCGACGAGCGGGAGGCCGCCCGCGTCCCGGACGCGCTTGCGGACATGCTTAAGGGCGAAATCATCGTAGACAAGCGGACGAAGAGCGGGGTGCGCCCCGCCGACATCCGTCCGCATATTCTGGAGGTCTCCGTGGAGAAGGTCGAGGGCAATCGGGTTGCCCTCCTGGTTCTCGGCAGATTGCAAGCCGATGGCGGGCTGCGGGTCGATTCGTTTGTCGACGCGCTGCTCGAGCGTTCGGATGCGCACGCGTCGTACGGCATACACCGCGCGGCCATGTTTTTTGCCGGCGATGGCCTCCTTCCGCGCCTGCCTGCGGAGTAAGAAAGAGAAGGAGCATGAATAAGGAAATCCTTGTGGACGCAAGCGGGTTCGCGACCCGCGTTGCGGTGGTGGAAGACGGCTCTCCCGTCGAACTTTACGTCGAGCAGGAGGGTACGGAACGGCTCGTCGGCAACATTTACAACGGCAAGGTGCAAAACGTGCTGCCCGGCATGCAGGCGGCGTTCATCGACATCGGGCTTGAGCGCAACGCCTTTCTCTACGCGGGCGATATCGTGATGTCCGACGATCCGGACGACGAGATCGAGCAATTACCGGAGTCGCGCAGCATCCGCGACCTGCTCAAGCCAGGCCAGACGATCATGGTGCAGGTGGCAAAGGACCCCGTCGGCACGAAGGGCGCGCGCGTAACCACGCACATTACGCTTGCGGGCCGCTCGCTTGTATTGATGCCCACGATGGATTACGTGGGCGTTTCGCGCCGCATCGACAAGGACGACGAACGCCAGAGGCTGCGCAAGATTCTCACCGACATTAAGCCCAAGGGTATGGGCGTGATCGTGCGCACGGCCTCCGCTGGCAAGCCCAAGGAGGCGTTCGTAGAGGACCTCGAGAGCATTCAGAACCTGTATCGCGGGATCGAAAAATCCGCCGCGGCGCAGAAGGCCCCGGCGCTTTTGCACGCCGAGCAGTCGCTTTTGTTCCGCACGGTGCGCGACCTGCTGATCAAGGACGTTGACCGTGTGTTCGTCAACGATTCGAACACCTACGAGCGGCTGCGCGAGATCGCGGAGGTCATGGCGCCCAAGCTCAAGGCGCGCATCCTGCTTAAGGAGAGCGAGGCGCTGTTCGACCGCTACGACACCGAGGGCAAGATCGACAAGGCGCTCGAGCGCAAGGTGTGGCTCAAAAGCGGCGGCTACGTCATCATCGACCGCACCGAGGCGCTCACCTGCATCGACGTTAACTCGGGAAAATTTGTCGGTAAGGACAACCTCGAAAAAACCATCACCGCCGTCAACTGCGAGGCGGCCAAGGAGATCGCGCGGCAGCTGAGACTGCGCGACATCGGCGGCATCATCATCGTCGATTTCATCGATATGGAGAAGGAAGCCAACCGCTCGCTCGTGCTCGGTACGCTGAAAAGCGCGCTTAAGGACGACCACACGCGCTCGCATGTATTCGGCTTTACGCACCTCGGCCTCGTTGAGATGACGCGCAAAAAGACCGGCCGCAGCATCGCCGATACGCTGCAGCAGTCCTGCCCGTACTGCGGCGGCGACGCGCGCGTGCTCGCGCCGGAGACGATGATCTCGCGCATCCGCAAGCAGGCGCTGCAGGTGCTCAAGGGCTCGAACAACAAGCGCATGATCATCGAAGTGCATCCGGACGTGGCCGCCGCTATGGAACGCGCGGCGGCAAAGCACGGCCGCATCTTTCCGGCGGAAGCGGGCGGCACCTACTTTGCGCGCGCGAATCCCCTTCTGCACATGGAGAAGTTTACCGTGCGGCCGCTTGCCGAGCGGCGCGTCGCGGAGGCGCAGAAAGACTGTAAAATCCTGCATTGACACAGGTTTTTCGCTGTGGTACAATGTCGCGGTGAGCCGCTCCGGGGCGGTATCAAAGCGTGCGCTTCGGCGCAACGCCGCGATCGGGCGAGTCTGGTATGAGGAGGTGCAGGTATCGTGTATGCAATCATTCAAACCGGTGGTAAGCAGTATAAGGTCGAAGTAGGCGACGAGATTCAGGTCGAAAAGCTCGACGCGAACGTTGATTCGGAAGTCTCGTTTGAGACGCTGCTGGTTTCGGACGACGGCGGTGTCAAGATCGGCAAGCCGGTGCTCGACGGCGTAGCCGTTCGCGGCAAGGTGCTCGATCACGGCAAGGGCAAAAAGGTCGTCGTGTTCAAGTATAAGCCAAAAAAGGACAGTCGCAAGAAGAACGGACATCGTCAGCCGTACACCAAGGTTGAGATTCTCTCGATCGGGTAAGGGACGATGGTTTTGGTCACGATGCTGCGCCGCGGCGGCCGCACGGTGGGATTTACCTCTGCGGGACACGCAAACTGCGGCCAGTCGGGAACGGACGTCGTATGCGCCGCAATCTCGGCGCTTACGCAGACCTGCCTCATCGGCCTGACCGACGTGGTCGGCCTCAAATGGGGCGAGGGGCTCGACGTGACCATCGGCGAAGAACAAGGCATCACCTGCATCCTCTCTGGCGATACGGGCGGGGAACGGCGGGAACAGGCGGAACTGTTGTTCCGCACGATGGAACTGGGGCTCGTCTCCATCCGTCAATCGTATCGCAAGGCCCTCAACATCAGACACAGGGAGGTGTAAACGATATGTTCAAGATGAATCTGCAGCTGTTCGCGCATAAGAAGGGCGTCGGTTCGTCCCGCAACGGCCGCGAGAGTCAGGCCAAGCGCCTTGGGCCCAAGCGTGCGGACGGCCAGTTCGTGCTTGCGGGCAACATCCTGGTTCGCCAGCGCGGAACGCACTTCCATCCCGGCGTGAACGTCGGCATCGGCAAGGACGACACGCTCTTTGCCAAGGTCGACGGCGTTGTCCGCTTTGAGATCAAGCATCTCGGCAAGAGGCAGGTCAGCGTTTATGAGGTCGCCGCGGGCGAGTAAGCAAACGGCCAGATAGCGGACGGGTTTCTCGTCCGCTTTTTTCATGCGTGGAAAGGGGAAGGAAGATGGACCGTGAGGAGCTTGTGCGCAGGCGCATGCACGCGCAGCATCTGCTCGCGCCCGCGGCGCCGGGGGAGGTCGTATCGAACCTTGTGGGCTTGCAGGCGCAGTACGGCGGCAACGCGCTGCACGCGCTCGCCATCCGCTCAAACGGGGCGTTTACGCCGCAGGCGTTCGTCAAAACCTGGACGCTGCGCGGCACGCTCCATCTGCACACGGTGAACGACCTGCCGCTCGTGCTGCACACGGGCTGCCGTACAGCGTTCGGGCAGTACTTCTATGCCGAGGGGATTGTCGAACCGGCGCGCCGTGAGCGCTTTAGGCGGCTGGTGCTTGACGCGCTCGACGCGCGGGATCATACGCGCGCGGAGCTGCGCGCGCTCTGTGACGAAGCGGGCATGACGCTCGCCGAAGCCGAGATACTCTTTCATCCTTGGGGCGGCCTGCTGCGCGCGCTGGCCGAGCGCGGGGAATTGGCCTATGCTCCAAACAAAGACCGCATGGTGCTGCGCCTTACGCCGTTTGAACCAAGGGAGCAGGCGGAGGCGCTTTGCGAGATGGTCCGCCGTTACGTAAGGCACTACGGCCCGGTGACGCTGCGCGACGCGCAGACGTTCTTCGGCCTGCCGCAGCGCGCGCTGGCCGGCCTGTTGCAGCAAGAGGCGGAGGAGGCGTTTTCGCTTTCCGGCGCGACCTACTATTGCGCGGGAAATACGCCGCCGGCGGACGCGGGCTTGCCGCAAGCGCTGTTCCTTGCGGGGTTCGACCCGCTGCTCATGGGATACCGCAAAACCGAAAACCCGATTTTGCCCGCCGGGCTGATCAAACGCGTCTACAACAACACGGGCATCGTGTTCCCAACCGTGCTGCTCAACGGATCGGTCGCGGCGATTTGGAAGCGCGCGGGCGCGAAATTAACGCTGCGTGCGCTCGGTAAGATCGGCGCGCGGGAACAAAAGCGCGTCGAGCGCGCGGCCATGGACAGATTCGGCCCGGTCACGATACAATGGCTGGAGACGGATGCGAAGCATCCAACGGGAGGAGAAGCATCATGATTACGCGCGAAAGCCGCATTTCCGACCTCTTGAAGAATCCGATCGCACAAGACGTGATCGGCCGCATGGAACTCTACGGGGGCGTCGACGCCGCGCTGGTAAGAAACCCGCTCGTCGGTCACATTAAAATTTCGACGCTGCTTCGATTTGCCCGGCGGAAGATCGCCGACGCGGACGCGGTTGTCGATACGATGATCGACCTTTTCAATCAAGAGGACGGTACGCCGCAGCCCGCGCCCTCGCCGGAGCATGCCTGGTGGAAGGAGGCGGTGGTCTACCAGATATACCCGCGCTCGTTCCAAGACGGCAACGGCGACGGCATCGGCGACATCCGCGGCGTCATCGAGCGGCTCGACTATCTGAAATCGCTCGGCGTGGACGCCGTGTGGTTTTCGCCCATATTCGACTCGCCAAACGACGACAACGGCTACGACGTGCGCGATTACCGCGCAATCATGCATGAATTCGGCACGATGGAGGATGTCGAGGAGTTGATCGACAAACTGCACGCGCGGGATATGCGCGTCGTGTTCGACCTCGTGCTCAACCATACCTCCGATGAGCATCCGTGGTTTATCGACTCGGTGAAAAACCCGGACGGCCCGCACAAGGGCTTCTACTACTGGCGCGGCGCGGACCCCGGCGAGCGGCCGAACAACTGGACCTCGTTCTTCTCCGGCCCGGCATGGGAGTGGTCCGAGGAGCGCGGGCAATGGTACCTGCACCTCTTTTCGAAGAAACAGCCCGACCTCAACTGGGAGAACCTCGCCGTGCGCGAGGAGGTCTATGACATCATCAACTTCTGGCGCGGCAAGGGCGTTGACGGCTTCCGACTCGACGTGATCAACTTCATCAGCAAAACCTCGCTCGAAGACGGCAGCGAGACGCTTGGCGCGCTGTTTGGCATCACGGGCATGGAGCGCTACTTCTACGGGCACAGGCTGCACGAATTTTTGCGCGAGGCGCGCCGGCGCGGCTTTGGCGACACGTTCACCATCGGCGAGTCGGCGGGCACGGGCGTGATGATGAACAAGCTGCTCACCGCCGGCACGCGGGAGGAGCTTAGCACCTCGTTTTGCTTCGACCATATGAATACGCCGCAGAAGGGCGTGCAGGGCGGGGAGAAATACGATCTCAACCACCTCAAGCATTGCTTTACGGCGTATCAAACGGCTTTGCCGGAGGCCGCCTGGCCCACGATATTTGTAGAAAACCACGACAACCCGCGCATGGTTTCCAAGATCGACCCGAGCGGCAAATACCGGCACGAGGTCGCAAAACTGCTTGCGGCGCTGCTTTTGACCGCTCGCGGCACGGTGTTTCTCTATCAGGGACAGGAGCTTGGCGCGCAGAACGTTCCATTTTCCGGTATCGACGAACTGCGCGATATCGAGAGTCTCAACCGCTACAAGGCGCTGCTCGGGCAGGGTGTTGCGCCCGCCGAGGCATGGAAGCGTGTGCTGCCCATCTCGCGCGACCACGCGCGCACGCCCATGCAGTGGAACGGCGAGCCGGGCGCGGACTTCTCCGCAAGCACGCCGTGGATTCGCATCGGCGATCCCGCCGCGTGGAACGCGGCGGAGCAGCAGGGCAACGAGCGCTCCGTGCTGGCCTTCTACCGCGCGCTCATCGCGCTGCGCAAGGCGCATCCCGCGCTCGTCTACGGCTCCTTCGAACCGGTTGCGGCCGAGCGCGCGGACGTGTTCTGCTACTTGCGCGACGACGGGAACGAGCGCTTCTATGTCGAGGCCAACCTCTGCCAACGCACGATCCAGCCGCCGAAGCGCCCGAAGAACCTCTCGCTGATCCGCTCGAACTACAATGAGCGGGACGCCGCGCTGCGGCCCTACGAAGCGAATCTCTATCGGATGACTGGAAGATAAATACATGTAACGTTTTCGTAAAAAGGGCGGAATGCGGCTTGCCATTTCGCCCAGTTTTTACTACACTCAAGCCGTGAGGCCGATCCGGTCGAACGGAAGGGAAACGGCATGAAAAAACGATTGTTTTCACTTGTGCTGCTCTGTGCCGCGCTGCTTTGCGCTGTGATACCCATGCGTCAGGCAAGCGCGGATGTATCCGTTACGACGGGCACAATCGTCGGAAAAGACGTCGCGCTGCGCAAAAGCGCTTCCTCAGACGGGAAGCTCATCACGCGCCTCGCCGAAGGGACGATCGTTAAGGTGCTTGAGACGAACGTCAACTCCGAGTGGTACCGCGTCGAGGCGGGCAAGCGTACGGGCTACGTCAACCGCATATATGTAAGCATCGACCTTGCTCTGCCATCCTATCAAATCGACTATATCGGCACGGTTTTCAACTGCGAAAGCGATATCAACGTGCGCGCCTCGGCCTCCATTGCCGCAAAGAAGCTCGGCATCGCGAAGAAGGGAGAGAGCTTTACCGTCACGCAGGCTTATTGCGCGGGCGCCTGGCACGAGATCGACTACAACGGCAGCGTCGGCTACGTTTCGGCCAACTACCTTTCGCTTGCGGCAAAGACCGGAAACGATAACCTCATCGATATCGCGGTCACGGGCGGCACGCTTTCGCCGCGTTTTTCGCCCACGGAATACGGCTACCTGCTTACGGCAACCGAAGAGCAGGTGACAATCAAAGCCAGCGCGGGCAAGGGCGTGAAGATCAGCGTCGACTCGACGGGCATATCGAGCGCGAAGTATACCATCCGCTCCGGCAACAGCAAGACCATCCGCATCAGCGTCGGCGGCAAGGTGCGCTACTCGATCTACCTCGTGCGCGACGTGCTGACCGTCGGCACGTGGAACATCAAGCGCGGCAACGGCAATATGCTCATGCAGGGCTGGCTCATCGCCTCGCAGCAGCCGGATATTCTCGGCGTGCAGGAGGTTTACGTCAACAAAAAGGAGAACACGAACAACCTCCTCTCCATCCGCACGAAGAACGCGCCGAACACCGCGTTTGCCGAGACGATTCTCTACCCCTCGGGCGGCCAGTACGGCATTGGCCAGATCTCGAAATACAAGCCCGTGAGCCAGGAGGCCACAAAGCTCTACGACGGCGGCAAGGAAGCGCGCTGCGTGCAGAAGGTCGTCTATGACGTCGGCGGCAAGCAGGTATCGGTCTACAACACGCATTTTTCCTTTGAGTCCGCCGCGATCCGCAAAAAGCAGTTTGCCGAGGTGCTCGCGCTCATGGACGCGGATAAGAACCCCTACCGCATCCTTACGGGCGATTTTAACGCGCAGGAGTCCGAGTTCTCCGTATTTTCGAAGGACTACAAGGTTGTCAACACCTCGAAGACGAAGTTCTACGACTACTCCTACCAGCGCATCGCCATGTCGCAGATCGACAATATCGTGGTTTCGAAAAACATCACCGTGCTCAACGCGCGCGCAATCCCGACGGAATATTCCGACCATTATCCGCTGTTCGTGTTCCTCGCGCTCAAGTAGCGCATTTCGCCGCGCATCAAACGGCAAGCAAAAACGCCGCCCGGGAAGACGGGCTGCGATAGAGGACGGCAACTAAAAAACAAGGGCTGTATCGCTTCTTTCGCGATGCAGCCTATCTTTATCCTCTATCGCAACCGCCCGAAAGGGCGGCGTTTCGACATGCCGTGTCAGCTCGAATAGCTGCCGGTCAGCTCAACCTGCGCGAGCGCCTTGCCGTCGATGGCCTTGGTAAACGCCGCGAGCGAGAAGCCGTTCTCGAGCGATATTTGCTCCGAGAGCGCGTAGACGGTGAGCACGTAAACGTGCGTGCCGCTCGGCGGCGTCGGCCCGCCGTAGCCAACCGAGCCGAAGTCGTTCTTGCCCTGCGTCATGCGCTCTGCCCAGTCGATGCTCGCGTTCTCCGGAAGGTCGCTTAGCGGCACGACCGCGAGCCAGTGCACCCAGTCGCCGCCGTCCGGATCGATCATCGAGAGCGCGAGGCAGGCCGTACCCTCGGGCGCGCCCGCGACGGTCAGCGGCAGCGAGCGGGTGGGTACGCCGTTTGCCATTTGGCTGCCGCGCATGCCGTATGCGTCGCCGATCGCGCCGTCGACGATGCCTGCGCTCGAGACGGCGAACGCTGCCGGTTCGGCAGGGGGCTCCGTCGCTGCCGGGGGATCGGTCGGCACGGTGGGGGCGGCGGTCTTGGCGGGCGGCTGTGCCGGCGGATCCGTAGGGACGGGCGCCTTGCCGCCCTGGGCGCAGCCGGCCGTAAGCAGCATGAGCGCAAGCAGCAGCACGGCGGTTCGATGGTGTCTCATCGCATTACCTCCTTTTTTATTCGAACGAAATCGTGTCGATATAACTCTCGTGGGATTGTATCGTGTTTTCACCCGCGATTATTGCGCGGGATGCGGGTGTCTCCCGCGCGGCAGATGAATAGAAGCGCAACCGTAAGGAAAGGCAGGAGAGCGAGTACGTTGTTTGTTTCAGCGGCGGCAATCCTCTTGTGACAAAAGAAATACCACGATTTTACTGTAACACGTCGCGTTTCCCGCGTCAATGGAGCGCGCATGGGAGCGGGCGGCCGTCACCGACACGTGAAATGTGAAAAGCACCGTAAAGGCGAGGGTTCGCTCGCGCATTCGACATGCGGCGGCGTTCGGGCGTGCGGAGGATGGTGTCCGCACGCTCAACGGACAAAGACGCGTTGCATAGACCATATAAAAACGGGGACGCAAACGCGTCCCCGTTGTGCGGCTTTTGTTTGCGAACGTTACTTCGCGTCGACCTTGGCCATGTGGGCGACGAGGTCGAGCACCTTGCAGGAATAGCCCCACTCGTTGTCGTACCAGGCGACGAGCTTGACAAAGTGGTCGTTGAGGCTGATGCCGGCCTTCGCGTCGAAGATCGAGGTGCGCGGGTCGGTATAGAAATCGGAGGAGACGACCTCGTCCTCGGTGTAGCCGATGATGCCGGCCCACGCGGGGGACTCGGAGGCGGCCTTCATAACGGCCTTGATCTCGTCGTAGGAGGCGCCCTTCTCGAGGCGGACGGTCAGGTCGACGACGGAGACATCCGGCGTCGGCACACGCAGCGACATGCCGGTAAGCTTGCCGTTGAGCGACGGGATGACCTTGCCAACGGCCTTGGCGGCGCCGGTCGAGCTCGGAATGATGTTGTGCGCCGCCGCGCGGCCGCCGCGCCAGTCCTTCTTCGACGGGCCGTCGACGGTCTTCTGCGTCGCGGTGATCGAGTGGACGGTCGTCATGAGGCCTTCGACGATGCCGAAGTTGTCGTGGATGACCTTGGCCAGCGGAGCAAGGCAGTTCGTGGTGCAGGAGGCGTTGGAGACGACGGTCATGTCCTTCTGATAGGTCTCGTGGTTGACGCCCATGACGAACATCGGCGTGCTGTCCTTCGACGGGGCGG
>CAYMSL010000023.1:17579-18159 GCA_964393095.1 uncultured Oscillospiraceae bacterium
GGAGATGACGACCTTCTTCGCGCCGCCGACGAGGTGAGCGCTGGCCTTCTCGGTGGTGGTGTAGATGCCGGTGGACTCGACGATATACTCCGCGCCGCACTCGCTCCACGGAATCTCGTTCGCGTTCATGCAGGCGTAGACGCTCGCCGTCTCGTCGCCCACGATGAGCTTGCCGTCCTTTGTGGAGATATCGCCCCCAAACCGGCCGTGCACGGTGTCGTAGCGCAGCATGTAGACCATATAGTCCGGGTCAATAAACGGATCATTGATGCCGACGACCTGAATTTCCGGGTTGGCGATAGCCGCGCGGAAGACCAGGCGGCCAATGCGACCAAAACCGTTGATGCCTACTTTAATTGCCATATCTATGTTCTCCTTCGTATTGATTCCCTATAAATCCAACCTATTTTACAATGCTTGTGCGGCTGGCGCAAGTAGAATCTTTCTTAGCATGTCTTAAAAAAAGCAAGGTTACACCGCTCTAGTCAAGGTTGAAGCGCTCCGAGACGATATAGAGCGGACGGCCTTTGAGCTCATCGTACATGCGGCCAAGATACATGCCCTGCAAGCCCATAAAGAA
>CAYMSL010000024.1:0-4550 GCA_964393095.1 uncultured Oscillospiraceae bacterium
AAGGTGAGCAGCAGGATGCGGATATGGCTGCCGTCCACGTCGGCGTCCGTCATGCAGACGATGCGGTGGTAGCGCAGCTTCTCCGGATCGAACTCCAGGCCGAAGCCGCCGCCGAAGGCCGTGATCATCGCCTTGATCTCGGCGTTGGCGAGTATGCGGTCGAGCCGCGTCTTTTCAACGTTGAGGATCTTGCCGCGCAGCGGCAGGATCGCCTGGAACGCGCGGTTCCTTCCAAGCTTGGCGCTGCCGCCGGCGCTGTCGCCCTCGACGATAAACAGTTCGCTTACGCTCGGGTCCTTCTCTTGGCAGTCCGCGAGCTTGCCGGGCAGCGCCGCGGAGTCGAGCACGGATTTGCGCCGGGTCAGTTCGCGCGCCTTCCGCGCCGCGTCGCGCGCGCGCGAGGCCGTGATGCATTTTTCGATCACGCCCTTGGCGATGCCGGGGTTCTCCTCGAGAAACCGCGCGAGGCCCTCGGCCACGGCGCTGTCGACAAGCGGGCGGATGTCCGCGTTGCCGAGCTTCGTCTTCGTCTGCCCCTCGAACTGCGGCTCGACGAGCTTGACGGAGATGATCGCGGTAAGCCCCTCGCGGATGTCCTCGCCCGAGAGCGTCGGGTCCGCCGCCTTGAGCAGGCCGTACTTCTTCGCGTGGTCGTTGACCACGCGCGTCAGCGCCGCCTTGAAGCCCACGAGATGCGCGCCGCCCTCGATGGTGTTGATGTTGTTGGCAAACGAGAAGATGTTCTCGTTGTAGCTGTCGTTATACTGCATGGCGATCTCAACCGAGGCGACCTCCGCGCCGTCTTCTTCGCGCCGGGCGGTAAAGTAGATCGGCTCGGGGTGCAAAAGCCCCTTGTTCTTGTTGAGGTGCCTGACGAACGAGACGATGCCGCCCTCGTAGCAAAACGACTTCTGCCGCGCGGGTTCCTCGCGCTCGTCGGTGAGCGTGATGCGGATGCCCGCGTTGAGAAACGCCATCTCGCGAAAACGCCCGATGAGCATATCGAAGTTGAAGTTGACCTCGTCAAATATCGTATGATCCGGCAAAAAGGTGATTACGGTGCCCGTATCGTCAAGGTCGATGTCGCGCTCGATGTGCACGTTTGCAAGCGGCTCGCCGCGCAAAAACTCCTGCACGTAGACATGGCCGTCGCGGTGCACCTCGGCGCGCAGCGTCTCGGAAAGCGCGTTGACGCAGCTCACGCCCACGCCGTGCAGGCCGCCGGAAACCTTATAGCCCGCGCCGCCGAATTTTCCGCCCGCGTGCAGCATGGTCAGCGCCACGGTCAGCGCGTCCTTGCCGGTTTTTTCGTGCATGCCCACGGGGATGCCGCGCCCGTTGTCGACGACCGAGACGGAGTTGTCCGGGTGGATGAATATCTCGATGTGCGAGCAAAAGCCCGCGAGCGCCTCGTCGATGGAGTTGTCCACCACCTCCATCACGAGGTGATGCAGCCCGCGCGCATCGGTCGAGCCGATGTACATGCCCGGCCGGCGGCGCACGGCCTCCAGCCCCTCGAGCACCTGAATTTGCGACGCGTCGTACGTCTGCGTGGTTGCGTGTTCCATGGTGTTTCCTTTCCCTATACGAATCTTACAAACGGCGATCCGCCGCCTTCGCCCGCCGCGCGGGCGGCCGCGAAACAGTCCGCCGAGAACGGGTTTTCCGCGTTTTGCTAGCCGTCGACGTCCGAAACGGACAGCACCGCCGCGTCGCTTAGATACGCGCGGCTGATCTCGTCGCGCCAGCGCTTTTCGAGCGTGCTGCTTGCAATATGCGAGGCCAGCACCTTCTCCCTGCCCCGCTCGCGCAGCACGACGTAGGACTTCGCCTTGCCCGCGCAGGGCACATAGCGCCGTTCGCGCCGCGCCCGCTCGAGATACGCGCGCGAGAGCGGCGTCATGCCGCGCTCGTTGAGCACAAAGAGTATGCGCTCGAGCGGTATGCCCACGTCCGCCCCGATGTGCAGCAGCATGTTTTTTCCTCCTTCGCCGCGTTTTTATATTCGCCCCGCTCCTTAAAAAGAGCGTCCCATGCGCGCCGCGCATTTCAAATCCCTAGGCCCAGCACGGGGCGCGCTACAGCTCCACGACGCGGCGGTTTTCCACAAGGTACGTCTGCATGCGCTCGACGCCCGCCGCCGTGACCTCCTCAAGGTGGGTGCAGGTCAGAAACGTCTGGCATTCCTGCGCGGCCACAAGCAGCATGCGCTGGCGCCGCTTGTCAAGCTCGGAGAACACGTCGTCGAGCAGCAAGACGGGCGCTTCCTCCTTCTCTGCTCTAAGGATTTCCAGTTGGGCGAGTTTTAAGCTTAGCACGGCCGTGCGCTGCTGCCCCTGCGAACCGTAGACGCGCGCGTCCGTGCCGTTGAGCGTAAGCCTGAGGTCGTCGCGGTGCGGCCCGGCGGCGGTGTAGCCGCGGTAGTAGTCGCGCTCCGCCCCGCCCGCAAGCGCCGCAAAGAGCGCGCCCGGAAGGTCCGTGCGGTGCGTCAGCGGCACGCTCGGCTCGTATTCGACCTCGAGCGACTCGAGCCCGTCGGAGAGCGTCTCGTGCTGGCTTGCCGCAATCGGGGCAAGCGCGTCGAGCATTTCCGCACGCGCGAGCATGATCGAAGCCCCAAGCACGGAAAGCTGCTCGTCCCAGGGCGCGAGCGCGTCGTAGTCCGCGCCCTCGGCCTCCTTGAGCAGGGCGTTTCGCTGCTTGAGCGCGGCGTTGTACTGCTGAAGCGTGTAGTAGTACGAGGGCCTTAGCTGCGAGATCGCCATATCGAGGAAACGCCGCCGCTCCCCCGGCCCGGCCTTGACAAGCGAAAGCTCGTCCGGCGCGAAGAGCACAACGTTGAGGCAGCCGAGCAGCTCGCCCGAACGCGAGAGCGCCGCGCTGTCGATCGAGATGCGCTTGCGCTCGCCCGCCATGAGGCGGCACTCGATGCGCCTCGGCCCCCCGCGCGTGTCGACATCCACGCTGACGCTGCCGCAGGCCTCGCCCGCGCGGATCATCTCCGCGTCGCGCACGGTGCGGTGGCTGCGCCCGAGCGAGCAGAGAAACAGCGCCTCGAGCACGTTGGTCTTGCCCGCCGCGTTCTCGCCCGTGAGCACGCAAAGCCCCGCGTCGGGGCGCAGCGACAGGGACGGATAGTTTCTGAAATTCACAAGCCTTAGTCCCGTAACACGCATGCGTTCGGCGCTCAAACTTCCCCTTTTGATCTATGTTTATTATACCATGCAAAAACGGAGTTGTATATATATTATAGTAAAAAGACTGTCTACTCGCTGCATAAACCGGCTTTACGGGGCCGCCGCGGGGAGGGAAAGCGGAGATGTGGAGCGCCGTTTGCGCGTTCGTCGAAACCGGGATTTATGGAAGTGCGTTTTGCGAGAAGGGAAGGGCGCTTGCATGCCGTGCCGCGCCCGCCCGGAGCCATATGGTCTTCCCATATTGCCCGGCCAAACGAAGAGATGTTTTGTCTTTTGCGCACGGCATCTTGCGGGGCTTTGCGCCGCATCGCAGGCAGCGGCAAACGTTTTAAACGAAAAGAGCGGGCGATTGACTCGCCCGCTCTCTTCCGGAAGGGGTCGGCTGAATGTCACTTCGTCTCGTAAGAATGACAGTTGGCTTCCTTACAATCGCCGCTGTGACAGTCGCAAGCCGGTGTGACCTGAATGCTGTTGAGGCTACACCAGCTGCCCTGTGTATTGTAGCGACAGCTTGTCACCTCGCATCCGATGGTCTGGCTTCCTTGTTTGCCGTCCATTGGGATCTCCTCCTCCGAAGTCATTCCGCCCGGCTGCCGGCCGATCGAGCGGTATGTGTACGAGCCTCTCCGTCATGATCGAATCGGTTCGTGGCCGTCGGCCGCAGGCCGATCGGTCTTTATGAGCGCCGTCACGTCTGACGGTACTCTTATTGTGGTTCTCGGGGCGCAAAATATGCCTGTCTGGATTTAACACTTTTTGCGGCGGAATTTCCAATTTTTTTCAGCAAGCGCAAAGGAGCGTCTCTTTTCCCCGCGCCGCGGCCGCCATATCCCGCTCGAACTCGCGCCGTTTCCCGCGCGGGCGGTTCTTTCCACGCGCCGTTAAAACCCCGGGCATGACAAAGCCGGACGGGGAGACGATCCCCGCCCGGCGAAACGGGCTTGCCCCGGACGCGGCCCGCGCTAGGAGAGCAAATCCCCCTGATGCGCCACGAGCGTCGCGTCGAACACGCCCGGCACGCGCAGGAACTTATCGACAAAGTCCGTCTCCGACTCGCGCACCCGCAGCTCGATCGTAAGCTCGATGTTATCGTGCTGCACGGTCTTGCTCTTGATGTGCGCCTTGGGCAGCTGGCGAATCAGGCCCTTGATCTGCTGGCTCGCGCGATCGTCGAAGTGCAGAATCAGGAGGTAGGGCATCGTGCCGCTGCCGCGCGCCGAGGTGATGATGACCATGGCCACGCCGATGACGAGCGCGCCGATGAGGCCCACGTCTACAAACCCCGCGCCGAGCGCCAAACCCTCGCCGACGGCCCAGAACATGAACACCGTATCCAGAGCGTCCTTCACCGCC
>CAYMSL010000024.1:4618-18108 GCA_964393095.1 uncultured Oscillospiraceae bacterium
AGGATCACGAGCGCCGAGACCATCGTCAGCAGCACGAGGCTTAGGTTAAACGAGCGCGAGTAGACGACGCCCGCGAACGTCTTCTTGTAGATAAAGTAGAGAAACCCGCCGATGACCAGCGCGATGAGCAGCGTCAGGATCACCTGCAGCGGGTTGAGCGTGCTCGAAAACAGCTCCTTGATGTTAAACGCGGTCGCGAGCGGATCAGAGGCCGCGAATACCGTGGGTTTCATATGGTTCCTCCTTTAAGCATCCTATCCGTATTCTTCTTTTCGGCGCGTAAACGCGCGGTTTTAAAACTCATATTGGCGGCAAAACACATATTTGCTCGCGGCCGTATGCTGCGCCGCCCCGACCGAAAGCAGTTCCTGTACATAGAGCGGCAGGCTGCGGTTGAACTTGACCTCTAGTATCATGCAGCCTCTTAGATCCCACACGGGATAGGTCGGCAGGTCGGGGTCGAACAAATCCGTAAAGCGCATCGCCGTGCGAACGTTTTTATCGAACGTGACGCGCACGTCCTCATAGGGGAACACGTACGGCTCGCGCGTGTAGTCTACAAGCACCTTCGGGCGCAGGCAGTTGGCCTTGAACATGCCGTAAAACTGCATGGCGAGCGGCTCGGCGCGCCGTCTCAGGCACTCGAGATCGCCCGAGATGATCGAATCGCACTCGGAGCGGTTCAACAAAAGGCTGTCCTTCTTGATATACTGCCCCTCTTTATGCTTGCGTTCAAGCTTGATGGTGCGATCGGAGTAGTTGTAGATGCGGATGCGGAACTTATCGCGCGAACCGACGCCGTCGGCCTTCTCCGCGACGGCCGAATCGTAGGGGTCGTCGAAGTAGAGGCTGCGGATGCAGTACTCGCCGCCGCCCTGCGAGGCGTAGTAATCCTGCTTGAGGCACGCCTTTAGCCGCGTGGCAAGCAGCCTGTGTTCGCCCTCGCTGATGATGTACTTGAGCTCGTGCCGGAAGGGCTTGCCGGCTTGCTCGCGTTTGGCTTCCATATTGTCAATCCTTTCAGCTCATCGCCGAGACGCGGCCGAATATGCGCTGCATCTCGGAATTGCTGAGGCTGAAGTAATTTTGTACGTATTTCAGGCAATAGTCCTGGTAGTTTCGCGCGTAGGCGCGGACGTTGTCGCAGTGCTGCTTCCAGGAGGAGTACGAAAAGCCGTCCCAGAGATCAGCGTCGTACTGCATCTCGGCGTCGATGTTGCTTTGAAGCTCGTCCACGCGCGAGAGGATCTTTTCGGGCGTATACACCTCGTTGAGCATCAAGGCGACCTTTTGCAGGAACAGTTCGCGAAAGTCCGCGTTCTTGAGCAGCGCGCGCACGAGCTTTGTCGAGGTGGACTTGCCCGCGCCATGCCCTTCGGGATGGAGATACTTCGTAAAGAAGTCGCGCCGGTAGCCGGAGCTGTATTCGTCGGACTTGTCGTCGTCGCGGTTCATCGCCCAGCAGAAGTCGTAGAAGAGCCAGCGCCATTTATTATCCGTCTCGGGGGAGCGCCAGTACTTGATGTTGCCGGTGTCCGTGTTGCCCACAACGATCTCCGCGGCCGTATAGGCGGCAAAGTTTTCCACATCCATCAGTGAGCGGATATAGTCGTAGTTGGCGCTTGCGGAGAGGTCGTGCGTATCGGCCCAGTCGACCATATTCGTGTAGTCGACAAAGCAGTTCGTGCCCGAGATGACGCACTTTTCGTTGCCGTTGCCCACGAGGATGTCGATCGAGTCCGGATCGGCGATGCCGTAGTTTGCGGCAATGAAGTGTTTGGTGATCTTCTCCATGAGGTCGTAGACGCCCCAGTACTTGCCGTTGATATAGACCGCGACCTGCTTGTGCGCCTGCACGTAGATATCCTGCTCGGGCGAAAGGCCGAGGTCGGCGTCCTCGAAGAGCGAGATGATCACAAAGTCGCGGATGCGGCTGTAGAACGCGTCCTGCCCGCTCGGGCGCAGAATCAGCGAGCGATACTGCGTAAATTCGCGGTTGTCGAACACCGGATAGTCAAACGACGCGTCGCCATAGCCGCTGCGGGCCACGAGCGCGAGGCCCTTTATCTGCTGGGCGCGCGAGTAGGCGCCAAAGATGCGGATCACCGCGTCCGCGCCGTATTCGAACGTGCCCTCGCCGTCGATAAAGTCGACGTGCACGTTACGCTCCCAGTTGCGTTTATGCGGGTCGGGGTGCGAGAGCGGCTGGGCGGTGAAGTTCGCGAGGTTCCACTTGGGGTTGTTCATGCCGCCTTCCATCGTGATGTCGCTCGCGTTCGCCCCGGTGGCTTCGGCAAAGTCGTCGCCCACGACATAGATGCCCGAACCGCCCCAGATATCCTCGGGGTTGGCCGCAAGGCTCACGACCGGCAGCGTCGGGCGGTGGCCCTGTACGGTGTTTTCGCCCGTGTAGACGATGTAGCTCGCGCTCGCGACGTCGCTGCCGTAGAGGCCGCCCATAAACGCGCGCGCGCGCAGCACGGCCGTGGACGCGATCGTGACGGGCCCGGTGTACTGGCGCGAGGTTTCGCCCGGCTCCGAACCGTCCAATGTATAGGTAACCGAGCAGCCCGCCGGCACCTCGATCGAGACGCTCTGCGTCCCGTCGTAGAGGCCGCTCGCGAGGAGGATCTTCGGCTCCTCGGCATAGCCCGGCAGGCCTGTGCCGTTCGCCGCCGAGGGCGTGGGCTTCGTATAAAAAAGCTGCTGCGCGTTCGTGCGGCCGTAGCTGACGTTCGCGCGCCCCTTGGGTACGAGCAGCTTATCGAGCAGCGTCGTATCGGGCGCAAAGAGCAGCACAACGTCGCCGGCCGCCGAAAGGCGGAAATTCGTCTCTAAATTATTTTTTTTTTGCGCGTCGGAGACGTTCTTGCCGGAGGCAAGTATCGTCAGGTACTCGCCCGCCTCGATCGTGATATCCGGAAAAAGCCATTTGGCGGGATTCTTCGCATTGTCCGAAAGCGCGTAGCCCGCAAGCGGGATCGCGGCGTTCGAGCGGTTGTAAATCTCGATCCAGTCGTAGTACTCGCCGTCGGCCTGCTTGAGCGTGGCGCTGTTTGCGTTGAGCACTTCGGAGATGATCAGTTCGCCCGTGCCGTAGGAGAGCGTCGCCAAAAAGGCCTGCAGGCCGGCGTTGTTGTTCGTATAGCCGGGCGTGGGCTGCGCCGTGCGCGTAAAGTCGCCCGTGCCGTCGGGAGAGCGCGCGTAGCTTACGTCCGTATCGGCGCGGGTATAGTCATAGGCGTCGAGTATGCGCCCCGCGGGCGTCGAGAAAACCACACTTTCCCGATAGGAGGCAAGCCCGAACGGCGCCTCTATCTCGCTTGCCCCCGCGGGCGTTTCGCGCCCCGAGCAATAGATGAGCAGCACGCCGTAGGCGGGGATCTTCGTGCCCTCGGGCAGCTTGTATTTCAGCGGAGAGGCCGCCGAGTCGGAGATGCCGTAGCCGGAGAGGTCGACCTCCTGCCCGGTGGCGTTATATAGCTCGATCCAGTCGCAGTAGGAGCCGTCCGGCCCGACGATGGTCGAGGCGTTCGAGGCCATAAACTCGTTGATCGTCACCCCGATCGAAGCGTCCGCCGGGGCGGCGATCACCGCAAGGTAGGCCGCCACGCCCTCCTCGCTGTTCGGGTAGCCGGGGCTTGGGAACATCTCGGCCCAGGTGTTCGAATCCGCCTCGCTGCGCCCGAGCGAGGAACCGCTCGAGACCGCGCGCAGGCTGATGCTGTCGACGACCTTGCCCGACACGGTCGAGAGGATCACGTCGTCCGAGGAGGAGAGCTTGAAGCCCGCGTGCATCCTGCCGCGCGAGACCTCGCCGCTGCAAAACACCACAAGAAAGCCGCCCGGCTCGATGACGGTGCCGTTCGGAAACGTCCACTTCGCGGCGGAGAGCAGATCGTCCGAAAGTCCGTAGCCAGAGATATCGACCGCTTGATCCGTGCGGTTGTGGATTTCCACCCAGTCGGGAAAGTCGCCCGTCTCGTCCGAAACCGCGCCCTTGTTGCTTGTCATGACCTCGTTGATCTCGACCTGCGCCGCGCTTTCGCCAGCGACCGCGCGTCCTCCCGTCGTCAAATAAAGAATGAGCGCGCCCGCCGCAACCAAAACCAGCACGAAGGTCAAAGTCCTCCGCGCGGCCGACGCCCTCCTTCTCCTTGCTGCCATGTCGTGTATACTCCTTTCGCAAAAAGCCGCCTAGGCTCTTCGCGCTGCTTGCGGCATGCGGACCAACCCCGCGCCGAAGCGCCATTTTACCACGTTACTTGCCCGTCGGCAACCGCCGTAGCCTAGTGTACCACACTGCCCCGACGCTGCCAACGAAAGCGCACGATTATTCACAAAATCTCCGAAATGTCCCCGCCTTCTTAAAAAGCACGCCGCGCGGGGCTTTTCCCCGCATGCAGCCTAGGCAAGGACGACGGCAAGAAGAATCAGGGCGGCCAGCAGGAAGGCCCCGCCAAGCCCGCCGAACACCCAAAGGAACAGGCGGTTGAGGCGCGCGTCCTCGGGGATGTATACGCGCGCTGCGTCCTGCGGATCGTAGTATACATCCACCTGCTGCCCGGGCTTAAAGCGCGGCCTGCTCGTGTAAAACGGCGATTCGTAGACCATCGTCTCGCCGAGCGCCGTATATTCGTACACGGCGCGCCGCCCGTCTCTGCCAAGCACCGGCTCGAGAGCCGCGACCGTCCCCTACGCGTAAACCGTGCAGAGGCGGCTTTTGCGTACGACGGGCAGATAGAGCGCGGCCGCGACAAGCCCGAATATCAGTCCGAGCAGGCCGAACGTACCCGAGACGATCGCTGCGGCAAGCGTCGCTTCGCCCGAACCATAATACGCGCCCATCTAGAATTCCCCCTTCCGAAGCCGCTCGCGCTTTTCGTGGTTTTCCCTGATCTTTGCCTCCTGCCCCTGGTCGGAAGGCTCGTAGTAGCGCCTGCCAATCAGCGACGGCGGCATGTATTCCTGCGGCACCCAGTGGCCCGGGTAGTCGTGCGGATAGCGGTAGCCCTTGCCGTGGCCGAGCTTGGCCGCGCCGGCATAGGAGGTGTCCCGTAGATGCGGCGGCACGGGCTCGTCGCGGCTCTCCTCGGCGTCCGTTGCGGCGGCATTCATCGCCACGACCACGGAATTCGACTTCGGGGACTCGCAGAGAAAGAGGATCGCCTGCGTCAGCGAAAGCCGCGCCTCGGGCAGGCCGACGTACTCGAGCGCCTGCGCCGCCGTCACGGCCTGCACCATCGCCTGCGGGTTGGCCAGCCCCACGTCCTCCGAAGCGTGCGCGATGAGCCGCCGCGCGATGATGCGCGGATCGACCCCGGCGTAGAGCAGGCGCGCGCACCAGGCGAGCGCCGCGTCGGAATCGCCGCCGCGCAGGCTCTTGCAGAAGGCCGAGAGCATGTCATAGTAGAGCTGCTCGTCGCACTGGATCACCTTGCGCTGGCTCGACTCGGCCGCGATCTCGCGGGTGATGTGAATCTTCCCCGCCTCGTTCGGCGGCGTGGTCAGCACCGCGAGCTCGAGCGCGTTGAGCGCGTTGCGGCAGTCGCCGTTTGCGATGGCCGAAAGGGTATGCAGCGCGTCCTCGTCGAGATCGATTTTAAGGGCGCCGAAGCCGCGCGTTTCGTCGCCGAGCGCCTGGCGCAGCGCGCGCTCCACGTCCTCGGCCTTGAGCGGATAAAACTGGAACACGCGGCAGCGCGAGACGACCGCGCTCGTCATTGCGATCATCGGGTTCTCGGTCGTCGAGCCGATGAAGCGGATCGTGCCGCTTTCAAGCGCCGGCAGAAGCGAATCCGACTGGGTCTTGCTCCAGCGGTGGCACTCGTCGAGCAGAAGATAGGTCGGCTGACGGTAGAGCGCGAGGCGGTTTTGCGCCTCGGCAACGATCTCGCGCAGTTCCTTGACCCCCGCCGAAACGGCGTTGAGGCGCACGAACGCGCCGCCCGTGGCGTTTGCGATGATCGCCGCGAGCGTCGTCTTGCCCGTGCCGGGCGGGCCGAAGAAGATCGACGATTGCAGGCGGTCGCTCAGAATCGCCCGGCGCAGCAGCTTGCCCTCGCCCACGATGTGTTCCTGCCCCACAAACTCGTCGAGCGTGCGCGGGCGCATGCGGTCGGCCAGCGGCGCGCTTTCGGTCTGATTTTTTGTCAGCAGATGCTCCATGCTTCTTCCAGTCTTTTATTCTGTCCCGTCCGTTTCGGGATACGCCGCCGATTCGCAGATGACGATCGCGTCGCTTACCCCCCTGCCGTCCGAAAACGGTTCGCCGAGCGGCCCGCTTGCGGCGAGCATCAGGCTCGAGCGCCCGCCGTCGAGGTTGTAGGCGGCGGCGAAGCCGAGCTGCTCGCAGAGCAGCGAAAGCTGCTGCATGGTAAGCCCCGGCGATGCGCTCGTTCTTCCGTCCACCGTCAAAAAGCCGTAGTGTCCCGGTTCGTAGTAGCCGATGACCGAGCGCGGGTTCGCGCTCTGCACATTGCTGCGGAAGCTCGTTTTGGCCATCCCCGCGTCGTCGAGCAGCGCCGGGCCGAACACCCAGGTCTGATAGGCCCCGCAAGCGTCGAACGTTTCGCGCGTAAGCTTGCCGTATTCACAGGTGACAAGCTCGCCACCCGTAAGCAGCACGGCGATATCCCAGTCCCCCTGCAATGCGTTGAGGTAAACGACGCCGTCGCGCACGATGGGGCCGTTGTAGTGCTGCGTATAGAAGTCGCCGTTGATCGCGACGATCGCGCCTTCGCATTGGTCGAACAGCGCCTGCATCGAGGCCGTGCCATGTGCATACGCGCCGCCGCCAAAGGCGTTCTGGATGCAGGCGATGTCCTGCACGCAGATGTCCGCAAGGGTGTAGCTGCTGCCAAACGCCTCTGCTCCCACGATCGTGACCGAAACGTTTGGGCTGCGATAGTTGCCCGCGCCGTCGCTAAAGACGCCGTTGTAGGAGAAGCGATCGAAGAGCTTCTCCGAACAAAGCCCGCTCGCAATGCGTTCGAGGAACTTGATCGAATCCGGTATCGCCCCCGCGGCCTGCCAAAGCGCCACGCGCGCGTCGGTTTCGTCGATCGCCCCGTTCTGGGTCAGGTCCGCGTCCGGCCGCACGGAGGCGTCCGGCGCGCCCCCGGCGCAAAGGCGCAGCGCCGCCGCCGCGTCCGCCGCGCTCACAAGCCCGTCGCCGTCAAGGTCGCCGAGCGCCTTCTCCGCTTCCGCCTGTGCCGCCGGCGCGGTGCAGCACAGCACCAGCATGAGCGCGAGCACCCATGCAAACGCTCTTCCCTTCCTCATGCGCCGCCGCTCTCCCCCACGGGTTCACAAAGATAGACGATGTCGCTCGTAACGCGCCCCCCGTTCTTCGCGGTGCTGAGCACCTTCGTCTGCGTCGCCATCACCGAGGAGTTGCCGCCGGCAAGGCAGTAGGCCGCCTTGCAGCCGAGCGACGCCATAAACTGCGCGAGTTCAGGCAGCTCCGCGCCGTCCGAATCGGGATTGAGCGGCCCGTCCACCACCACAAAGCAGTAATGGCCCGGCTCATAGTAGCCGATCACCGTACGCGCGGCGTGCGCGTAGAGCGACTGCGGACAGTTGAAGCGCGTCAGCGCGCCGCCCGTTTCGTCGAGCAGGCCGGGGCCGCCCGTCCAGCTCTGGTAGGCATCGCCCGCGCGGATTTCGTCCGCCGATATGCCGCCGGCATCGCAGGTAACGAGCCGCCCGTCGCGGTAGAGCACGCAGATATCCCCTTCGTTTACGGCGTTCTCGCGATACCAGACGCCGTTTCGCACGAGCAAACCGGCGCCGCGGCCGGAATACCCGTCGCCATTGATCGCGAGGATGGCGCCGTTGTCCGCGGCAAGCTCCCGGGTAAGCGCCTTGCCCGCAAGAAAGCCGCCGCCGCCGAACGCCGTGCGCATGCTCTCGACCGACTGTACGTAGATGTCCGCAAGCACGTAGGCAAAGTCCCCGTACGCGCCGCGGGAAAGGTATACGCCCACCTGGTCGCTGCGGTAATTGTCGTTTTTGAGTATGGTGCCGAGATAGGAGAACCGCTTGAGGTGCCGTTCTCCGAGCAGGCTGCGCTCCGAGCGCACCGCAAGGTCGGAAAACGCGCGGATGCCGCCGGTGGCAAGCAGCAGGATCGCCTGCGCGTCCGCGCCGCCGACCTCCATATTGCCCGTCGCGTCCGCAAGCGCCGAGGCCGCCGCATCGAGCGACTCCGCGCCGCTCGCCGCGCGCAGCACCTTCGCCGCGTCCGCCGCGCACACGGCGCCGTCGCCGTCGAGATCGCCGGTTTGCCGCGTCTCCGCGCGGGAAACACGCCCCGCCGAACAGGCGAGCGCGAGCATCATCAACGCCGCGGCCAACCGCTTCATTTCGCAGCCCTTTCCGGGAAACCCCTACAATTCAACAATTTATATCATAACATATTTTTTGCGCGCATGGTAGAATACTCATACGAACGACCGCTCCGACACAGTAAAAGGAGGCGAGACGATGCGGATCGGACAATTCAGCGACACGTTTCTGCCGATCGTCGACGGCGTGGGCCGCGTCGTGTACAACTATGCGTCGGCGCTTGCCCGGCGCGGCGAGGAATGCTATGTCGTGGCCCCCATGGCCGACACGGGCTATCGCGGCGGCTACCCGTTCGAACTGATCGACTTCATCAGCCTCGAGGTGCCGCGCCAGCCGCAGTACAGCACGGGTATTCCGCAGCTCGACACACACTACGACGCGCGCATGCGCTGCGTCGAGCTCGATATTATCCATGCGCACTCGCCGTTTGTCGCGGGCCTCGAGGCGCTGCGCCTCGGCCGCCGGCGCGGCGTGCCCGTGGTCGGCATGTTCCACTCGCGCTACTACGACGACTTCTACAAGCTCACCCACGCCGAGATGCTCGCAAACCTCGCCGTCGCCACGATCGTCAGCTTCTACGGCCGCTGCGACGAGGTTTGGACCGTGAGCCAAAGCTCCGCCGAAACCCTGCGCGACTACGGTTACGAGGGCGAGATCGTGGTCATGCCGAACGGCACGCCGGACGCGCCGCCGTCCGAGTCGCGAAAATCCGCCGCCCGGGCGCACTTTGCGCTGCCAAACACGCCCATCCTCCTCTACTGCGGCCAGATCAACTGGAAAAAGAACATCCTGCTTATACTCGAAAGCTGTGCCTTGCTCCGGCGCGGGGGCCAGCCGTTTACGCTGCTGCTCGCGGGCCAGGGCCCGGATGAACGCGAGGTCGAAAACAAGATCGAGGCGCTCGGCCTCGACGGCTGCGCCCGCTTTACCGGCCACATCACCGACGAGGAACTGCTCCTCGGCCTCTACGAAAACGCCGACGTGTTCGTCTTCCCCTCGCGTTACGACACCTCGGGCATGGTCGTGCACGAGGCCGCCGCCATGGAGACGCCAAGCGTCGTTTTGCGCGGCAGCGCCGCGGCCGAACCCGTCGTAGACGGCGAAAACGGCTTCCTCTGCGACGACGCGCCCGAAAGCCTTTACGCCGTGCTGCAGGCGGCCCTCGCCGACGCCGAACACACGCGCCGCGTCGGTCGTGCCGCGCGCGAGACGATCTACGTCTCCTGGGACGACATCGCCGGCCGCGCCGTCGAGCGCTACGCCGCGCTCATCGAGCGCTGCCGCCGCGAAGGCAACCGGTAACGGCGCGCCCGTTCCCCGCCCTGTTTGAAAGCTTTCTGATGCGAAAAAAGAGCGGGACACCCCGTCTTGCCGGCCGCGGCGATAGCAAACATTCCTAGCCGCGCAAATGTGAAGCCCGCGCGTGTTGTCCTACGCGCGGATTATTTCGAAAACGCTAAAACTCACGCAGCACGAGGTCGCTCGTACCCTCGTCGACCGCGACGACGCGCAGCACGCGCGCATCGCGCGGCAACTCCTCGCGCACAAGCGCCCGAAGCGCCGTACCGCCGGTGTGCCCGTGAATGACCCGGATGCGGTAGCAGCCGTTTGCCCGGCGCAGGGCCGCCTCGAGCGCCACGCGCGCCTGGAACACGCTCCTGCCGTGCAGATCGAGCGTGCGTACGCCCGGCGGCGGCGTATTCACGTCCCCTCCGAAACGGCGGCGGCGAAATCGTCCTGCCGGATGGGCTTGATCCAGCGCATGCTGCGATAGAACGGGAGGATCAGCACAAGCTTCGTAACATCCTCCGCCGCGAACACGCAGAGGTAGGTCAGCGCAAACGGCAGCTTCCACACAAGCCCGCAGAGCGCCGCGATCGGCAAAACGATGCCGTACTGCACGGCGATGTCGACAAACATGCCAAAGCGCGTCTCCCCGCCCGCGCGAAAGATCCCGGCCGTCGCGACGTAGGGGATGTTGCGGATGCTTACGTCGACGGCGTAGATCAACAGCAGCGTGCGCGCCGTCGCGCTGGCCGCGTGCGAAAGGTCGAACATGCTTACGAGCGGGCCGCGCAGCGAAAATACGACAAGCCCGAGCGCCGCGCCAAGCAGCGGGACAAAGTAGAGGAAGCGCCGCGCGTAGGCCTTTCCCTCCTCGACGCGCCCCGCGCCGATGGACTTGCCCACGAGGATGTTGCAGGCATTGCAGATGCCGATGAAGAACACGAACACGATGTCCCCGATCGTGCGCTGCATGGTCAGCGCCGCGAAGTTGTCGACGCCGAGCCGCCCGAAGACCATGTTGATGCAGACGACCGAGAGGCCCCAAAGCATCTCGTTGAGCAGCGCCGGCATCGCGCGCGGCCAAAAGGTTTTTAAAAACCCGCGCAGCGCGAAGATCTGCCTTAGCGGGGAGAAGACGATCGTGCGCTTGAGCTTGGCAAGCAGCAGCAGCAAAAGCAGGTTGAGCATGGAGGAAACCGCAAGGGCCAGCCCCGCGCCAAGCACGCCCATGGCCGGCAGGCCGAACGCGCCGAAGATCAGCGCATAGCCAAGCAGCGCGTTAAGCGCGGCGCAGACGCCGCTTGTGACCAAGGGGATGTGCACGCGCTCGGTGCAGCGCAGCACGGCCGCCACCATGAGGCTGAGCGAAAGCGGCGCATAGGAAAGGCTTGCAAAGCGCAGGTAGCGCGCGCCCTCGGCAATGAGCCGGGCGTCGTTTGTAAAAAGGCCCATCACCCGCGCGGGGAAAAGGCCGACCAGCAGCGTAAAGAGCAGGCCCAGCGGCGCCATGACCATCAGCATCGCCCCGAACGAGCGCAGGATGCCCGCGCGGTTGCCCGCGCCGTGGTACTGGGCCATGAACACCGCCCCGCCGGAGGCCATGCCAAACGAGATCAGCTCGACGAGAAACGATACGTACCCCGCAAGCCCAACGGCCGCGAGCGAAACGTCCCCGAGCCGCCCGACCATCAGGGTGTCGACGAGCCGGAACGAGGTCATAAGCAGGTTTTGCAGGGCGATCGGCAGCGCAAGCGGCAGCGCCGCGCGCCAGAACGAGCGATCGAACAGCCCGCTTAAGCCGGTCTTCATCTTCCATCCCTCCCGCAAAACAACGCGCCGCCCGCCCGGTTTCCCCCCGGCAGGCGGCGTTCGGTGTTTATTCAGTATAGCAAGAACATGAAACCGCTACAAGTCAAATCCGTTCGCCTGCCCGTTCTCCGCCGCGCCGCGCACGAACCAGCGCCGCGTATCGAGCCCGAACGCGACGATGCCGTAGGCCGCAACGGGGCAAAGCAGCGGCGCGCCGTCGAGCGCACCTGCGCCGCCGCCAAAGAGCATCCGCGCGAGCACAAAGCCCGTCAGCGCGAGCGGCAGGATCAGCCGTTCTGCCGACCGCCGCCTGAGCAGCACGGGAATCGCAAGCAGGAACCCCGCATACCGAAGCAGCGCCGCGTGGCCGCGCGCCGCCTCAAGCGACGCGCCCGCATCCCCCATCAGCAGGAGAAACACGCCGTCTATGCCGTTCGAAGCGCCGTCCTGCGCGGTAAGCCGCTCCGCGTAAAATGCGCGCGCGGCCGACGGATCCCGCAGCGCGGCAAGGCGCTCCTCGATATCCAGGCGGCTTTGCTCGCGCAAGGCCGCACGGTCGGTCCCGCTGTCTTCGTAAAGCGCTTGCAGGTATTCGTCGGCCCCCTCCTCGGACAGGCCCGCGGCAAACCGGCTTGCGAGCGGCGCGCCGCCGTCAAACGAAACGTCAAGCCTTGCCCCGTACGCCGCGCGCGCGATCACCGGCAGCGGCAGGCAGGCAAGCACGACAATCGCCGCCGCAAGAAGCGAGGGCCACCGCTGGTCGCGCAGCGCACGCACAAGCAGCGCCGTGGCGATGGCGAGCACGACAATCCAGGAAAACGCGCCGAGGCACACGGCGAGCGCCGCGCACAGCGCCGTCCAGACGATCTCGCGCTTTCTGCCGGTCTGCATGAACCGCACGGCAAAAAACGCCGCCCAAAGCGAAGCGGCGAACGACGGGATCGGGCCTTCGATGGGCAGGCAGGAAAACAGCGCCCGCGGCGTAACGCACAATAGCAGCAGCGCCAACAGCGTCGCGCGGTTGTCCGCAAAAAGCCGCTTTGTCACGAGCAGCGCCGCCGCGTAGCCCGACACGAGCAGCAAAACATGGATTATCGAGACCGCAAGCGGCGTCCACCGTTCGCCGAACAGGCGCAGCAGCAGCTCCAGATAGAAGAGGTACCCAAGCCGCCCGGGCTTACTCGCAAGATAGGGAAACACCTCGCCCGACGCATCGGTTAGCGCCGCCGTTTCGCCCGAAACAAGCGAGCGAGCGCCGCCGTAGAGCACGCTTTGCTCGCCGAGCGAAAGCGGTTGGGCGAAGGTAACGATCGCGATGCCCCCGACGCAAAGAAGCATGAGACACACGGCCGATATGCGCGATAACCGCTCGTTCGAAACGCGGATCAGCCGTAGCGGCCGAAGCAGCGTAAAAAGCGCGAGCGCAACGACGAGGCGAATCAAGCGCGCATCCGCGGGCGCGGAAACGTCGGCCCCGCCGCTCTCGGCAAGCAGGCTACCAAGGCAAAGCACAAGCGCAACGGCAAACGCGGCAAACAGCGCCGCGATCTCGAGCGCATCCGCCGCCCGGGCCGCGCCCGCCCCGCTTGTATACCGCTGCTCCGCCTTGCGCTCCATCCGGCACGATCCTCCACGTTCTAAAAGCATCGACAGTATACCCCTTTTAGGCCCGCCGCACAAGTTTGGCGCCCCTTCCTTTCTTATCGGTAAAAGGCGTTTAGCAGAACGCAGGGTTTGCCGGAACACAGACGAAGCCCCAGATCCCACAGCTAAATTGAAAAGCGAATCCGTTCTTATCCAAGCCCGGCTCCGCTTTCCAACAAAGGTAAAGTTCTTTTGCTCCTTTTCTTTCAAGAAAAGCCAATGGGCAAGCCCCTTGGAACCCCACAGGTCATTGGAAGCGAAGCGGGTTTTCTCTGGCCAGTTTCGCCTTTTTACCAACCTGAAGTTCTTTTGCCTTCTTTTCTTTCAAGAAAAGAAGGGCGAAGCTCGTCCCCCCGACCCCGCTCCGCTTTCCAACAAAGGTAAAGTTCTTTTACTTCTTT
>CAYMSL010000025.1:0-420 GCA_964393095.1 uncultured Oscillospiraceae bacterium
TCAAACCAGCTTATTCATGATAAAGGCGCCCATATCCGGGCGCGCCGCCACAGGGAGGATCATATGGAAACAATCGCCGCGCAGGCGAAAAAAACGGTGCTTTCGGGCGTCCAGCCCTCGGGCGTGCTGACGCTCGGCAACTATCTTGGCGCGCTGAAAAGCTGGGTGGCCATGCAGGAGGAATTCGACTGCTACTACATGGTGGCAAACCTCCATGCCTCCACGGTGCGGCAGGACGCAAGCGAGCTGAGAAAGCGCACGCTTGAGACGTTTGCGATATTCCTTGCAAGCGGCCTCGACCCCGAGCGCGCGGCGATATTCGTGCAGTCGCAGGTGCCGGAGCATACGATGCTCACCTGGGTGCTTGCGTGCAACACCTATGTCGGCGAGCTTTCGCGCATGACGCAGTTTAAGGATAAG
>CAYMSL010000025.1:430-9676 GCA_964393095.1 uncultured Oscillospiraceae bacterium
AAGAGCGCGCGCCACGCGGATAACGTCAACGCGGGACTGTTCACCTACCCCGTACTCATGGCGGCGGACATCCTGCTCTACCAGGCGCACTACATCCCCGTCGGCGCCGACCAAAAGCAGCACTGCGAGATCACGCGCGACATCGCGATCCGCTTCAACAACGCGTTCGGCGAGACGTTCGTGATACCCGAGCCGTACATCCCGAAGATCGGCGCGCGCGTCATGAGCCTGCAGGAGCCGGAGAAGAAGATGAGCAAGTCCGATCCCAACCCGAACGGCTACATCCGCATCATCGATCCGCCGGACGAGATCGTGCGCAAGCTCAAGCGCGCCGTGACCGACAGCGCGGGCGAGATCACGGCAGACCCCGGGCGCGCGGGCGTCTATAACCTGCTCTCGATCTACTCCGCGTGCCGCGGCGTGAGCATCGAGGACGCGGCGGCCTTTTTTGCGGGCAAGGGTTACGGCGATCTCAAGTCCGCCGTGGCGGACGCGGTGATCGACACGCTTTCGCCGGTGCAGGCGGAGTATGCGCGCCTCGTTGCGGACAAGGGTTACCTTGCCGATCGTATGCGCCTTGGCGCGGAGCGCGCGCAGGCCACCGCGCGGCGCACCGTAAGCAAGGTCTACCATAAAATGGGCTTCGACGCGATCAAGGCATAGCGCGGGCGGCGGGGGCAAACCCGCCGTCTTTTTTACGGACATGGCTGCGTAAACCCGTTCAGAACCTCGCAGGGTGCGTAGCGATCTTTTTTCGGGTTCCCGTTATCCGGCAAAGCGAATAGAACCCTTTGACGCGGCCGAAGGGCGGCCAAACCAACGGCGCGGGCGGGTTCGCCCTGCGCGTACAGGAGGAAACGCATGATAGAGCGCGAAGCGTTCGAGGCGCTCAAAAGGCGCGCGGCGGCGTTTTTGTATACGTCGCTTACCTATCTTGAATACGAAACGATCGAGGCGTACGACGTACTCACGGCTGCGGAGACGCTGATACTGCTCGCGGGGGAAAAGACCGCGGCCGGCGTACGCGAGCTGCATTGGGCCGCGAACGAACCGGACGCGATCATCGGTGCCGCACGCGATCAGGGCGCGGACACGCTCGTGACGTTTGTGCCGGAAGTGTGGCGGCAGCGTATGATCGAGAGCGGGTTTGCCGAGGCCGGCATCCTGCGCGAATACTGGATCTTTGGGCTGAAGGAAGCGTACCACCCGCGGATAGCCTGCGCGCCCATAGGGCCGGAAGAGTGCGGCGAAGCGGCGCTTGTCACGCGGCGCTGCCATATGCAGAGCCGCGAGTTTTACGGCGAGACGGAGGAAAGCGTCGCCGCGTGGCTCAACGGCGGCAACCCGGATGCGGAGGCCTGCGGCGTGCGGCATTCGGCTGTGCTTGCCTGCCGCGAGGATGGCCGGATGACCGGCGTGGTTTTGACGGGAGTCTATAACTATGAAGGCAAGCGTGGGCCGATCTTGTGGGTGCGCGAGCTCGCGGTGCTGCCGGAGGATCAGGGGCGCGGTTACGGCCGCGCGCTGCTCGAAAGCGCGTTGCAGTACGGCCTCGGGCACGGCGCAAAAAACGCGTTTTTAATGGCGGACGACTGCAACGCCGGCGCGATCGCGCTGTATCGGAAGATCGGCTTTACGCCGAATATGGACGAAGCGCAAATCGACCTGATTTACCGCCCGTAACGGAGGAAAGCGGCGGCGCCGCCCCGGATTGGCCGGAGCGGCGCCGTTTTGCCTGCCGAATTATTTATGCGCATCGGCGGCCTCTTTGCAAAGCCTTTTGCCGTATGCCGCGCAAGGCGCGGCGGGAAGGCTCTCGTGCCGGAACCGGGGCAAAGCCCCGAAGCGGCCGGAGCAGACGGCGGCTGCCTATGCCTCGAGCAGTTGTTCGAGCGCGGCGAGGCGCAGGCATACGCAAAACACCTCGCAGGCAGTCTGCAGTTCCGAAAGCGGCGGGTAGGAGGGGGCGATGCGGATGTTGCTGTCCGCCGGCTCCGATCCGCCGGGGTAGGTTGCGCCCGCGGGGGTCAGGGCCACGCCTGCGTTGCCGCAGAGCTTAAGCGCGCGCGCGGCCGTACCCGGCAGGGCGTTGAGGCTCACGAAGTACCCGCCCTTCGGTCGGTGCCAGCTTGCGATGCCGAGCGGGGCGATCTCGCGATCCAGCATATCGCACACGAGGTCGAATTTGGGTTTGAGGATCGCGGCGTGCTTTTGCATATGGGCGAGCGTATGCGCGCGATCTTTGAGGAAACGCACGTGCATGAGCTCGTTGACCTTGGCGGGGCCGATGGTCTGGTAGTTCATAAGCGAGAGGATGTAGGCTGCGTTGTCCGTGTTCGCGGCCATGCACGAAATGCCGCTGCCCGCGTAGGTCACCTTGCTCGTGGAGGCGAATTCATACACCATGTCCGGGTGGCCCGCCTCGCGGCAGAGCGTGAGCATATCGGGAAACGGCACATCCGCGCCGTCGAAGGTGTGGATGAAGTAGGCGTTGTCCCACATGAGCGAAAAGTCAGGCGCCGCGGGCGAAAGCGCGGCGATGCGCCGGCAGGTTTCGATTGGGTAAACGTAGCCGTCGGGGTTTGAAAACTTCGGTACGCACCACATGCCCTTGACGGCGGGGTCGGCCACAAGTCGTTCGACCAGCTCCATATCCGGCCCGTTCTCGTCTTGCGGCACGGGGATAAGCTCCATACCGAACGAAAGCGAAAGGTTGAAGTGCCTGTCGTACCCGGGACAGGGGCAGAGAAACTTGACGACGGGCTCATGCGACCACGGGCGCGGCGAGTTTTTCAGTCCGTGCGTGTAGGCCTTGGCGATGAGGTCGTACATGAGGTTGAGGCTGGCGCTGTTGCCGCAGATGACCTCTTCGGGCCGGCAGAGCAGCAGGTCGGCAAAGAGCCGGCGGCAGGCGGGAAGGCCCGCGAGCTCGCCGTAGTTGCGCGCATCCACGCCGTCCTCGACAAAGCCCGCTTCGAGCGTATCGAACATCGCGTCGGAAAGCGCAAGCTGCTGCGTTTCGGGTTTGCCGCGCGTGAGATTAAGCTTGAGTTTCTTGCCGAGGTACGCTTCGTAACCGGTCCAAAGGGAGTCGTATTCCTGCCGAAGCGCCGCCTTGTCCATCTCCTGATAGCGCATGTATGCCATCCTTTCACCTGCCGGATACAGAATCGCCCGAGGCCGGATTCAAACGCGGCATCGGGCGGCGCAATCCATGATTTGTTCTCTATCCTACGACAATACGCGGCGCAATGCAATCTTTTTTTCGGCGCCGCCCGCGGATTGGAGAAAACCCCTTGCGAACGCGGGATCAAGGCCCGCGACGATCGAAACCGCGGGGCAAAGGCCTTGCTTGCCGAGGCTTTTTTACGGCGAAACCTTCAAAAAAGCGGTTCCGTCAGCCATCCGACAGGCCAAGACGGCGCTTCATGGTCTTTTCGACCGCGTTGATGATGTTTTCATAGCCCGTGCAGCGGCACAGGTGTCCGGCGAGACGCCTGCGCAGCTCTTCGCGCGTAAAGGCTCTGCCGCTTTCTAGGATTTCCACGGCGGTCATGATGAAGCCCGGCGTGCAGAAGCCGCACTGGACGGCGGCCTCGTCCACAAAAGCCTGCTGAATGTCCGAAAGCTCGCCGTTCGGTCCGAGCAGGCTCTCGAGCGTGCGGATATGCTTGCCCTCGGTCCAGACGGCGAGGTAGATGCAGGAGTTGAAGCACTCGCCGTCGACGAGCACGTTGCAGGCGCCGCATTCGCCGACCTCGCAGCCCTTCTTGACCGAGGTAAGGCGGTAGTCGTTGCGCAGCATGTCGGTCAGCGACGCGCGCACGTCCACGTAGGTTTCCACATCCTTGCCGTTGATGTTGCAGCGAATCAGTTGCTTTCGCATGAAAACACACCTCCTGCCCGTTCGATCGAAGCGCACAGCGCGCGGCGGGTCAGCTCGCCGATGATCTGCCGGCGGAAGTCCGCCGTAGCCCGCCAGCTCGTGCGCGGGTTGACGTCCTCGAGCACGGTCTTGCCGACGGCCTCGATGGTCGCCTCGCTAACGGGCTTGCCGCTTGCCGCGGCTTCGCCAAGCGGGGCGCGCATCGGCACCGGCCCGGCGACGCCAAAGGCGATGCGGGCGCGCTCGATGCTCTTTTTGTCCGCCGAGAGCACGACGTTGACCGAGCAGCCGATCGTCGCGATGTCCATGGCCTCGCGCATGGCGTACTTGATGTAGCGGCCAAAGCAGTTTTCGTAGCTTTCCCGCTGAATGACGATGGCCGTAAGCAGTTCCGCCGGCTCGAGCGCGACCTTGCCGGGGCCTTTGTAGAATTCCTTCATGGGCAGCGTGCGTACGCCGAGCGGCCCGGTCAGCTCGAAGAGCGCGTCGTAGGCGAGCAGCGTCGAGGCGGAGTCGGCGCTGCTTACGCCGTTGCAGACGTTGCCGCCGATCGTGGCGATGTTGCGCAGCTGCGGCCCGCCCGCTTCGTTGACGGCCTCGCCGAGCGCGGGAACGTGCTGTTGAATCAGCAAATCGCGCGTGACATGCGAAAAGCTCGTCAGCGGCAGGATGCGCAGCGCGCCGTCGGGTGCGAGCGAAACGCCGCGCAATTCGTCGAGCTTAAAGATGCTCACAAGCTCGACGCCCGCGAGCTTGCCCTCGCGCATCTTGATGAGCACGTCGCTGCCGCCCGCGATGAGCACCGCGGCGGGATGTTCGCGCAGAAGTTCGATGGCGTTGGAAACGCTCGTTGCCTCGTAGAGTGCGGAAAAATCGTACATATCTTTTTTGCGCTCCTTTCCCTTACAGCAGTCCCTCTTCGCGGAAGCGCTCGAAGAGTACGTGCGGGTTGACGGGCGCGCGGTTGACCGCCACGCCCGTGGCGTTGAGTATCGCGTTACGGATGGCGGGCGCGCCGGGGCAGGCCGGGGGTTCGCCGAGCGCCTTTGTGCCGAACGGGCTTGTAGGCTCGGCGTTTTGAACAAACTCCGCGCGCAGGTCGGGGTGATCCATCGTGGTGCAGAGCTTGTAGTCGAGCAGGTTGTTGTTCAGGGGCTTGCCGCTCTTCGGGTCGAAGAGCAGCTGCTCCGAAAGGCCGTAGCCGATGGCCATGCTCATGCCGCCGTGCACCTGCGCCTCGGCAAGCTGCGGGTTGATCAACGTTCCGCAGTCGTGGACGTTGATCATCTTGATGATCTTCGCCTTGCACAGCGGGATATCCACCTCCACCTCGGCAAAGCCGCAGCCGAACGAGTAGGCGTTGGAGAAGCACTGGGTGGTTCCCTCGGCGCTGAAGTGCTCGGCCTTCTCGAGCGAGTAGAGGGCGGTGGTAGCCAGCTCGGAGAGCGGCATAAGCGCCGCGCCGCCATCCTTTTCGACGATCATGCCGTCGACGATGTCGAGCACGCCCGCGGGCTTTTTCGTCATATACTCCGCATAAGAGAGGAGCTTGGCCTTGAGCTGCGAGCCGATGTTGTGGATGGCCATGCCGCCGATGTAGGTCTGGCGCGAGGCGTAGGCGCCCGTGCCGAAGGGGGTGAGGTCGGTGTCCTGCGTGGAGTTGACGTGCACCGCCTCAAACGGTATGCCCACCGTTTCCGCCACCATCTGGGCAAAGGCCGTGTCCGCGCCCTGGCCGATCTCGGTCTCGCCGATCTGAAACTGTACGGAACCATCCTGGTTGAGCACCATGCGGCAGCTCGAGGCCTCGAGCGAGATGGGCCATACGGCCGTGTTGTACCAGAAGATCGCCATGCCGATGCCGCGGCGGATCGGGCCGGTCTGTTTGGCGTAGGCGGCGCGCTTACGCTCATAGTCCATGTACGCCATACCCTTGTCGATGCACTGGTTGAGGCTGTCTAAATAGTTGACGTTCTTTGAGAAGCTGTCCCGGTACCCCACGGGCATCATGTTCATGCGCCGCACGGCAAGCGAATCGAGCCCAAGCGCGCGCGCGACATCCTCGACGTGGCTTTCGAGCGCGAACGACACCTGCGGAATGCCGTATGCGCGCATCGCGCCCGAGGCGGGGGTGTTCGTAAACACCGTGTACGCGTCGCACTTCGTCGCGAGCGCGTCGACGTAGATCTGCTTGAACGCGCCCGCGCCCTTGGCGAGAATGCCGTGGCCGTGGGAGGCGTACGCGCCCTGGTTGGAGTAGGCCTCCATCTGCCGCGCGACGAAGCGCCCGTCCGGCCGCGCGTAGGTTGTGAGGCGGTAGCGGATCGCATGGCGCACGCGGTTGCTTACAAAGGTCTCCTCGCGGCTGACGTCGAGCTTGACGAGCCGTCCGCCGACCTGCCGGCAGCAGTAGGCGCAGAGCGGCTCATAGAGCGCGTCCTGCTTGTTGCCGAAGCCTCCGCCGATGTAGGGCTTGATGATGCGCACCTGTCCCCAGGGCAGATCGAGCGCCTGTCCCACGACGCGGCGCACGATGTGCGGAATCTGCGTGCTCGAGACGACGACAATCTTGCCGTTCTGTTCCTCGGCAAAGCAGATGTGGTTTTCGATGTGACAGTGCTGCACGATGGGCGTGTCGTACCAGCCCTCGATTTTCACAAGGCCCGGTTCGGCGATCGCCTTGGCAAAGTCGCCCTCCTCATAGCTCGTCTTGCCGAGGATGTTGTTTTGGAAGCGCTCGTGCAATTGCGGCGCGCCGTCCTTCATGGCTTCGACGGGATCGAGCACGAACGGGTATTCTTCGTACGTTACCTTGATCGCGCGCACGGCGCGCATCGCAGAAACTTCGTCCTCGGCGATAACCGCGGCGACCTCGTCGCCATAGTAGCGCACGCGGCGGTTGAGCAGATGCCGGTCGGCGACGTCCTGATGGTTGGGCAGGATCGACCACGGATGTCCGGCCGTGGGGAACGGACGATCCGGCACCTCGAGGCAGGTGATAATCTTAACTACGCCGGGAACCTTCTCGGCCTCGGACGTGTCCACGCTGGTAACGAGTCCGTGGGCGATGGTCGAATGCGCGATCTTGACGATCAGCGCGCGGCTGTCGGCCAAATCGTCCGTATAGCGCGCGCGGCCCGTAACCTTGTCGATCGCGTCAACTCGCTTGACGCTTTTTCCTACGATCATATGACCCTCCTGTGATTGGTTGCGCGGCCCCGCGGCGCTGCGTGCGCCGGAAGGGGCGGGGAAGCGTTACCCTTATTATTGCTCGAGCCGATCAAAGAACTCCATGCGGGTTACGTCGAAAAGGCCCATGTCGGTGAGGCGCACGTCCGGAATGACGGGCAGCGCGAGGAACGAGAGCGTGATAAACGGGTCGGAATCCGTGTGGATGCCGAGCGCTGCCGAGGCCGCGAGCAGCTCTCGCTGATGCCTGAGTATGACCTCGAGCGGCGCGTCGGACATCAGACCCGCCACGGAGAGAACAAGCTTTGCCATCACCTCGCCGTCGCGCACGACCACGTAGCCGCCGCCGCATTCCTCAAGCGCGTCGATGGCGCGCAGCATATCCGCGTCGTTGTCGCCTACGACGATGAGGTTGTGCGAGTCGTGGCCTACGGTGGAGGCGATGGCGCCGCGGCTTAGCGTAAAGCCGCGCAGGATGCCGAGGCCCACGCGGCCCGAGGCGTGGTGCCGCTCGAACACGGCAAGTTTGAGCAGGCCGTTTTTGGCCACGAAGCAGCCGTTTTCGGAGGGCACCTCCTCCTCGTCGAGCCGCGTAAGCAGTTCCTTTGGCACAAGGCGGATGATGCGCGATTTGCCGGAGACGGGGAGGCGCAGCACGTCCGCCTTGCGCGGAGCGAGGTGGACGCTGTTGTAGATCTTCGGGTCGGGCTTGATGTGCGTATCGACGCTCGGCTCAAAGAGCTTGCCGTCGGTGATGACGAAGCGCGGGTTAAAGTCCTTGAGGCTGTCGAAGAGCACGAGGTCCGCGCGATACCCCGGGGCGATCGCCCCGTAGTTTTTTTGGGGTGCACTTTTCGCGACTTCAATCGTCGCCATTTGGATCGCTTTGATCGGCGGAATGCCGTTTGCGACCGCGCGGCGCACGATATAGTTGATGTGACCTTCCTCGCGGATGTCGGCAAGGTGCTTGTCGTCCGTGCAAAACGACATGCGACGCGTGGGCACGTTTTGCGCGGCGATCTGTTTCATAATCTCCTCGACGCCGCGGTTGGCGGAGCCGAGGCGCAGGTGAATGCGCAGCCCCTTGCGGAGCTTTTCAAGCACCTCTTCAAAGGTGACGCACTCGTGATCGGTCTGCGGGCCGGCGACGCAGTAGGCGTTGAGCGCGTCGCCCGTGAGCATCGGCGCGTGGCCGTCGATCGGGTGGTGGCGGAAGAGGTGGAGCTTGTCGAGCATCTCGCCCTCGCCTTCGACGGTGGCCATGTAGTCCATCACCTCGCCGAGGCCGAGCACGCGCGGGTGCTGGATGAAGGGCTCGAGATCGCGCGCGGTGAGCTTGGCGCCGCTTGTTTCAAACGCCGTGCACGGCACGCATGAGGGCACCATAACAAAAACGGAAAGGGGAAGCCATTCCGTTTGGTCAAGCATATATTGAATTCCGTCCGCGCCGCAGACGTTGGCGATCTCATGCGGATCGGCGATGATCGAGGTGGTGCCGCGCTCGAGGATCACGTTGGCGAAGCGGGACGGGTGCGCCATCGAGGATTCGATGTGCACGTGCCCGTCGAAAAGCCCGGGGCAGAGGTACCCGCCTTTCGCGTCGATCTCGGCCTTGCCGGCGTAGGAGCCCACGCCGATGATGATGCCGTCGCGCATGGCAACGTCGCCCTCTATGATCTCCTCGGTAAACACGTTGACGATGCGCGCGTTTTTGATCACCAAAGCCGCGTTGCGGTCTGCCGCATTGAGGATGGCGGCTCTCAGACGTGATTTTTGCATACGCTTCACCCACTTTTTTGTTAGTATAGCATACAGTTTGTTTGAAGAAAATACCCGCGCCAAACTTTTTCACTACCGCAATCCGTACGCGCGTGGTAAAATAAACATACGCAGACGCCGCGCTTTGATTCCGGCGGGAGCCGGCTAAGGCGCACGGAGGGTACGCATGCAGATCCTGATCCAAAACGGTACGCTGGTGCGTTCGGACGGCACGCTTCTTGCCGATCTGCTCGTCGAGGACGGCAGGATCGCGCGCATCGCGCCGCACATCGGCGCGGCGGCGGAGCGGGTGATCGACGCTTCCGGCAAGCTCGTGTTCGCGGGCTTTATCGACACGCACACGCATTTCGACCTCGACCTGGGCGTAACGAAGACCGCGGACGACTTTGCAA
>CAYMSL010000025.1:9686-18079 GCA_964393095.1 uncultured Oscillospiraceae bacterium
ACCATGACCATCGCGGTCTTCAACGGACCCAACCTGGCGCTGCTGGGCCGGCGCGAGCCGGCCATCTACGGAACCGTGACGCTTGTGTCCATCCAGCAGGCGCTCGAGACGCGCGCGGCGGCGCTCGGCGGCACGACGTGCGTGCTCGACTTCGCCACGCAGGATCGCGGCATGAGCATGCAGGACGCGCTCGAACTCTGGCATAAGAAGGCGGCGCGCGCAAGCTGCGACTACGGCTTCCATATGGCGATCTCCGAGTGGAACGGGGCGCGCGCGTCCGAGGTGGAGCGCATGGCCGCGCAGGGCGTGACCTCCTTTAAAATGTATATGGTTTACGACGCCATGAAGCTAAACGACGGCGAGATCTACGCCGCGCTCAAGCACATGGCGGCGCTCGATTGCATCGCGGGCGTACATTGCGAAAACTACGATCTCTTGCAGCGGCGTGTGGAAGAGCTGCACGGCGCGGGCGTGTTCGCCCCGGCGGGCCACCCGCTTTCACGGCCGAACGTCGTCGAGGCCGAGGCGGTGGCGCGGCTGATGCGCATCGCGCAGCTCGCGGGCGCACCCGTATGGGTTGTGCATCTTTCAACGCGCGAGGGGCTTGAGGAAATTTTGCGCGCCCGCGCGCGCGGGCAGGAGGTATATGCCGAGACGTGCCCGCAGTATCTTGTGCTGGACGCTTCCGCCTACGCCGGCGCGGACGGCGAGAAGTTCATCCTCTCCCCGCCGCTTCGGCGCGAGCCCGACCGCGCCGCGCTGCTCGCGGCCATGGGGGCGGGAGAGATCGACGTCGTCGGCACCGATCATTGCTCGTTTACGATGGCGCAGAAGGCGCTTGGCGGGGGCGACTTTGCAAGGACGCCGAACGGCGCGCCCGGCGTGCAGCACCGCGCGCAGCTTGTGTATACCTATGCCGTGACGACGGGCCGCATCACGCTTGCGCAGATGGCGGGCCTGCTCAGCGAAAACGCCGCGAAGCTCTTTGGCATGTACCCGCATAAGGGCGTGCTGCGCGAGGGCGCGGACGCGGACGTGACCGTGTACGACCCGCGCGCCGGGCATGTGCTGTCCTATCAAACGAGCGCCCACCGCTGCGACAACTCCCCCTACGAGGGCATGCCGGTTCTGGGCGGGGTCACCGACGTGGTGCTGGGCGGTTTGCATGTCGTAAAGGACGGCATACTCGTCGAGGAGGGGCGCGGGCGTTACGTGTTCCGCACCGCCGCACAGCGATACCGCGCGTGAACGTCGCGTGCGTGCTGCTCGCGGCGGGCGCGGGCAAGCGTTTCGGCGGCGATAAGCTGCTATATCCGGTGGACGGCGTACCGATGGCCGTGCTTGCGCTCGAGCGGTTTATGACGATCCCCTTTTGCGCGCGCGTGTGCGTCACGCGAACCGAGGCGGATTTCGTGCGCGGGGAAGCCGCGCGGCGCGGCTACGATGTGGCGCTCAACCCCTTGCCGGAGCGCGGCGTCGGCACGAGTGTGGCCGTCGGCACGGCGGCGGCGGAGGCGCTCTGCCGGCCGGAGGGCATCCTCTTTGCCGTGTGCGACCAGCCGTATCTCGGCAAGGCAAGCATAGAGCGGCTGCTCGGGGCGTTTGCCGCGGCGCCGGGGCGCATCGTGTCTCTTGCTTATGGAGGCAGGCGCGGCAACCCCGCGGTATTTCCCAGGGAACTTTTTCCCGACCTTTGCGCGCTTGCGGCCGACATCGGCGGCGGCGCGGTGATTCGAAACCATCCCGACCGGCTGCTGCTTGTTGAGGCGGACAATGCGCGTGAGCTTGACGACGTCGATACGCGCGAGGAGGGAACGATATGATCGAGATCATCCGGGGGAATCTGATCGAGGCGCGCCGATTCGGCGAACCGCTGATCACGGAAAACGGATATATCGTCGTGATGGACGGCGTGATCGAGGGCGTGTATGAAACGCTGCCCGCGCAGTTTGCCGGCGTGCCGCTGACGGACTATGCGGATAAGCTCGTTTTGCAGGGCTTTTGCGACATGCACCTGCACGCGCCGCAGTATCCGATGCGCGGCATGGGCATGGATCTGCCGCTGCTTGAATGGCTCAAGACCTACACCTTTCAAACGGAGGCGCGCTTTCAGGATACAAACTACGCGCGCCGCGTCTATCAAAAACTCGCGTCGGAGCTTCTTCGTAACGGCACCACGCGCGTGTGTATCTATTCCTCAATCCACGCGGACGCGACGCTCGTGCTCATGCAGGAGCTTGAGAACGCGGGGATAGGCGGCTACGTCGGCAAGGTCAACATGGACCGCCGCAGCGGCGAATGCGAGGAGACCACCGAGGAATCGGAGCGCGAGACGCTGCGCTGGCTCGACGGCTGCGGCGGCTTTAGGCTTGTACATCCGATTCTGACGCCGCGCTTTACGCCCTCGTGCACGGACGAACTCATGGATTGGCTCGGCCGGCTTGCCGGGGAGCGGGGGCTGCGCGTGCAGTCGCACCTTTCGGAGAACCGCGCGGAGATCGCGGCGGTGGCCGCGCTGCACCCGGACTGCGCGCAGTACTGGGAGAGCTACGATCGTTTTGGACTGCTCGAACAAAACACGATTATGGCCCACTGCGTCTACTCGGACGAGCGCGAGCAGGACGCTTTGATCGAGCGCGGGGTATTGATCGCGCACTGCCCGGACTCGAACATCAACATCTGCAGCGGCTTTGCGCCCGTGCGGCGCATGATGGCGCGCGGGGCCTGGGTCGCGCTCGGTTCGGACGTCGCGGGCGGGGCAGAGCTGCCGATGCTGAACGTGATGACCTCCTGCATTCGCGCCTCGAAGGCGCGCGCAATCATCACCGAAGGCGAGGACGCGTTTTTGACCGTCGGCGAGGCGTATTATCTTGCCACGAGCGCGGGCGCGCGCTATTTTGGCGACGCGCCGGGCTTTGCGGCGGGAAACCGCCTGCACGCGGTCGTGCTCGACGATTCCGCGCTGCCCGAGAGCGTGCGGCAGCTCACGAGCGGGGAGCGCTTCGAGCGCGCGGTCTACCTTGCCTCCGAGCGCGAGATCGAGGCGGTTTACGCCGACGGCCGGCGCGTCAAATAAGCGCCCGGCGGCAAAATACGTTCCGGCGGAACGCGGTGCAGGGAAACAGCCGCGCCGCAGCGAATATATCAACAAGGCAAGTCCACCGAATTTTGCCGAAGAAGGAGTGATACCATGCGTATTTCGATCACGGGAAAGAACCTTGAGATCTCCGATTATCTGCGCGACCTCGTGGAAAAGAAGGTTGGCAAACTCGAGCGGTATTTCGCGCAGGGCACCGAGGCCCAGGTAACGCTGTCCGTCGAGAAGAGCCGCCACATCGTTGAGGTGACGATCCCCTTCGAGGGCGGCATCATCCGCGGCGAGGAGATCACGGGGGACATGTACGCCTCCATCGACAATGTGCTCGACAAATTGGAGAAGCAGATCATCCGCCATCGCACCAAGCTTGAAAAAAACCTGCGCACCGGGGCGTTCCGCCACGACGAGCCGCTCTTTGGCGGCAGCTACGACGACGCCGAGGAGGAAGGATCGCGCATCGTGCGCTTCAAGCGCTTCAACATCAAGCCCATGAGCGAGGAGGAGGCCATGCTGCAAATTGAGATGGTCGGCCATTCCTTCTATGTGTTCATCAACTCCGCGACAAACCGCATGAACGTGCTCTATAAGCGCAAGGACGGCAATTACGGCCTCATCGAGCCGGAGATCTAACCAGGGCAAGCCCCTGGACCCACAGGTAGTCATAAGGCGGAGCCGGATTTCTCAGTCCGGCTCCGCCTTTTATCAAAGTAAAGTTCTTTTGCCCCCTTTTCTTTCAAGAAAAGGGGAGCCTCAGCACAAGAAAAAGCGGAGCTTGACCTCCCAGCCCAACTCCGTTGTCCAACAGAAGTAAAGTTCTTTTGCCCCTTTTCTTTCAAGAAAAGGGGAGCCCCAGCGCGAGAAAAAGCGGAGCTTGACTTCTCAGGTCAGCTCCGCTTTCCAATAAAAGTAAAGTTCTTTTGCCCACTTTTCTTTCAAGAAAAGTGGGGGGGTTATTTGAGGTTTTCGGGGTTGAGGCAGTCGAGCTCGGGCGGCACGAAGCGGCCGTCCTTTCTGACAAGCACGCCGTCGAACCAGAGCTCGCCGCCGCCGTATTCGGGCGTCTGAATCAGCACGAGATCCCAGTGCTGGGCGCTCTTGTTGCCGTTGTCGCACTCGTCGTAGCAGGAGCCGGGCGTAAAGTGGATGCTGCCTGTGATCTTCTCGTCGAAAAGCGTATCCTTCATCGGGAAGGTGATGAAGGGGTTGACGCCGATGGCGAACTCGCCGACGTATCTTGCGCCCTCGTCGATGTCGAGCTGCTCGTTGATGCGGGCGTTGTCGTTCGACGTGGCCTCGACGATCCTGCCGTCCCGGAACGTAAATTTGATGTCGGTGTAGGTAAAGCCGTTTTCAAGCGAAGGCGTGTTGTAGGCGATCGTACCGTTGACGCTATCCTTTACGGGCGCTGTGAAAATCTCGCCGTCGGGGATGTTCATATGCCCGGCGCACTTGATTGCGGGCAGGCCGTTGATCGAGAAAGAAAGGTCGGTGCCGGGGCCGACGAGCCGCACGCGGTCGGTGCGCTCCATAAGCGCCTTGAGCGCATCCATCGCCTTGTCCATCTTGGCGTAGTCGAGGCAGCAGACGTTGAAGTAATAGTCCTCAAAGGCCTCGGTGCTCATATCCGCAAGCTGCGCCATGCCGGGCGTCGGGTAGCGCAGGATCACCCACCTGGTCTTGGGTACGCGGATTTTGCCGTGCACGGGCGTCCAGTAGTGGGTCATGTAGTCGTTCGTTTTCGCGCTCGGCACGTCCTTCATCTCGCTCGCGTTCGGGCCGCCGCGCACGCCGATGTAGGCTTGCATCTGGGCCATCAGCGAAGCGTCCACGCCTGCGCGGCGTTTGAGCTGCTCCGCGTTGCAGCCAAGCAGGATCTCACGGTCGAACGCCTTGTCGCCAAGCCATAAAAACGGGTTGCCGCCGGCGGCGTATACGGCCTTGATGAGCGCGCGCACGAGGTCGTCGTTGCCGCCGATGCTCTCGATGAGCACGTTTTCGCCCTTCTGCACGGCGCAGGAGAAGTTGACGAGCTGGTCGGCGAGCCGAAGCACCCTTGGATCGAACATATGCTTACCTCCGTATGTTGGTGGTTTTTGATTCTACCGATCTGTAATATAGCATGCGCCGCGCGCGCTTGTAAAGCGCATAGACCGTCAAAAAACCTGTCGGGCGTATGCCGCGGCTTTGTCGCCCGCTTTGCGGCGCGAGATGGCTGAACTTTCCACGTCGAAAACGGGCCGATCGGGGCGCGCGCGCTTTGACACGCATCATGGGCTGTGCTATTCTTATACTTATCATATTAGCCTGCATAACGCATCAAATCGGCGGCCGACAGCCGGTTTTTACGCGCGGGCAATCTATAAGGGGGAAGCGATTTGATCGACGAACAAACGGCAAGAGCGGTGCTTCGCGAGGCGCAGAAAAGCGGGGCGGACTACGCCGAGCTTTTCCTCGAGGACACCGAGAGCAACCGCATCCAGATGCTCGATGGCAAGGTGGAGAACGCGACCTATACGCGGCTTTGCGGCGCGGGCGTGCGCGTGCTCGAAGGGACGCGCAGCGCCTACGCCTACACGGCGGACACCGGCGAACGCGCGCTCATGGACACCGCGCGCGCGGCCGCGGCGGCGCTCGGCGAGGCGGGCAAAACGCCTTCCGGGGAAATCGTCTTCTCTACGTCAAGCTTCCACATGCCCGTTGTACGCGCGTTCGACACGATCGGCAACGCCGAGCGCGTCGCGCTCACGCGCGAGGCGGCGCTCGCGGCCAAGGCCGTCTCCCCCGAGGTTACGCAGGTGGTGGCGAGCTATTTCGACCTTGTGCAGCGCGTGACGATCGTCTCGAGCGACGGCGTGTTCGCCTATGACGAGCGGCCGCGTACGCGCGTTGCCGTACAGGCGGTCGCCATGCAGGAAGGCGAGGCGCAGACGGGCTTCGAGGGCCCGGGCTGCGCGGGTGGGTTCGAGGTTTATAAAGACCGCATCGACGCCGCGCAGGCGGGCCGTACGGCGGCGGAGGCGGCCGTGACCATGCTGCATGCGCCGGATTGCCCGGCGGGCTTTGTGCCGGTTGTGATCAACGGCGGCTTCGGCGGCGTGATCTTCCACGAGGCCTGCGGGCATTCGCTTGAGGCCACGGCCGTGGGGCGGGGCAACTCCGTGTTCTGCGGCAAGCTCGGCACGAAGATCGCGGCGGATTGCGTCAGCGCCGTCGACGACGGTACGCTGCCTGGCGAGTGGGGCTCGCTCAGCATCGACGACGAGGGTACGCCCACGCGGCGCAACCTTCTCATCGAAAACGGCATACTCAAGGGCTACCTCATCGACAAGCTCGGCGCGCGGCGTATGAACATGCCGGTTACCGGCTCCTCGCGCCGGCAGGGGTACATGTTCGCCCCGACCTCGCGCATGACGTACACCTTCATCTGCGCGGGCAGCGACGACGCCGAAGAGATGATCGGCTCGATGGCCGAGGGACTCTACGCCAAGCGCATGGGCGGCGGCTCGGTCAACCCCGCCACGGGCGAGTTCAACTTCAGCGTGGCCGAGGGGTATTGGATCAAAAACGGCGAGATCGTCACGCCCGTGCGCGGGGCGACGCTTGTGGGTAAGGGCTCCGAGGTGCTGCTGCGCATCGACCGCGTGGGGCCTCGCATGTGGATGGCGCAGGGCATGTGCGGCTCGCTCTCCGGCTCCGTGCCGACGAACGTCGGCCAGCCGCGCATCCGCGTCTCCGGCATCACGGTCGGCGGAAAGGGAGGTGCGATCGCATGACGAACCGGGAGTTTGCAAAGCGCGCCGCCGAGGCGGCGCTGCGCCTGGGCTGCGAGGGCTGCGAAACCTATTATTCTTATGGCGAATCGTTCGAGGTCAACGCGCAGGGCGGCGAGATCGACCGCTACAGCGTAAGCCGCGACGCCGGCGTCTCCGTGCGCGTCTCGTTTGACGGGCGCGACGGCTATGCCTATACCGAGCGGCTCGAGGAAGCGGAAAAGCTTGTCGGGCGCGCGCTCGACAACGCCCGCTGCATCGAAACCGACGATCCAAACCCGATGCAGGGCCTCTGCAAATACGAAACCGTTGAACGCAGGCCCTCGGCATTGAAAGCGCTTTCCGAAGGGGAGCGCATCGCGTTGATTCGGCGGCTCGAGGCGCTTACGCTCGCGGCGGATCCGCGCGTGCAGCGCGTGGTCTACTGCACGGCGGAATATAACGCGGGCGGCGTCGCCATCGAAAACACGCGCGGCTGCAGGGCGGCGCGCGAAAGCGACGTGTCGCTGATCTACGTCATGCCCTCCGTGCTTGACGGCGAGGAGGTGCAGACCGGCCTGGGCTTCCGCCTGGGGGCGGAGGCGCTGGATGTCGAGGGCTGCGCGCGCGAGGCCGTGGAGGACGCGCTCTCGCGCCTCGGCGGCAAGCCCGTAGCCTCGGGAACCTATCGCGTGATCCTTAAAAACCTCGCCATGGGCGATCTGCTCGCGGCGTTTTCTCCGATGTTCTCGGCGGACGAGGCGCAGAAGGGCTGCTCGCTGCTTGCGGGCAGGGAAGGGCAGGCGATCGCAAGCGCGCTTGTGACGATCCACGACGACCCGCTCGACGCCGTCGCGCCGCGCGCGTTCGACGCGGAGGGTACGCCCTGCCGCCGCAAGGCCGTGGTCGAAGCGGGGGTGCTCAAAACGCTGCTGCACAACCTCAAGACTGCCGCCAAGGCCGGCGTCGAGTCCACGGGCAACGCCAGCCGTGCGCGCGCGTCCGCGCCGCTCGGGGTCGCGCCCTCGGTGCTGCGCGTCGAGCCGGGAGAGCGTTCCTTCGAAGCGCTGTTGCGCGATATGGGCGACGGCCTCGTCGTGACCGAGTTCGAGGGTTTACACGCGGGGGTTGACGAGGTTTCCGGCGACTTTTCGCTCAAGGCCTCGGGATTCCTTGTCGAGAACGGCGTGCTTGTGCGCCCGGTTTCCGGCGTCACGGTCGCGGGCAACTTCGTCGATATGATGAAGCGGGTTGTGGGCCTTGGCGATGATTTCCGCTTTGCGCTGCCGCAGTCGGGTTACTTTGGCGCGCCGAGCGTATACGTCGAAAGCCTTACGGTGGCCGGAAGCTGAGGAAACCCCGCGCGGCGGGGCAAAAACCGCTTGAAACGCGAAAGATTTCATTGACAGCGCCCCTTTGTTGTGGTATTGTTCTCAATGCCCCGCAAAGGGGCTCGCTTTATGATGTTTTGACCGAATACGGAGGATGGAACCATGGCAGCAGACGCGCGCGTCAAGATCACGTTGGCCTGCACCGAGTGCAAGCAG